>SLQD01000173.1 GCA_007131685.1 Paracoccaceae bacterium
AGCCCTTGAACTTGGAGTCGACCTTGTCCCACCAGCCGCCGCCCTGCGGCCCGCCCGATTGCGGCTCCATGTCCTTGAGCCGAAAGCCCAGCAGCACCGCCTTCTTGGCCCATTGATTGACATGCCACTGCCCGTCCGCACCCGGCTCGGCGACGCGCAGCCGGCCGGTGTCGAGCGCACCGAGCGTGGCCTCGATGGCGTCGCGGGTCGCGCCGGTGGTGGCGGGGGTGATGCTGTCGCGCGCCTCCCAGGCGGCCTCGATCGCATCCTGCAGCGCGGCGTCGGTCATCACATCCTCCAAACGTCTCTGGCATCGGGACTGGCGAGCCTATAGACCCAAGGGATAAATGGTTCAATGCCGCGACGGAGCCCCGCATGACCGAGCACGAGCGCCACAGCAGTTTTCGCGATGTCGTCGAGGATGTCGAGGAAACCCGGCGCCTGCCCGACACCCCGCAGACCCGCTCGCCGGCCTACCGGCTGGCCTTCGCCGACAACGACTTCCTGCTGCGCGAGGATCTGCGCCCGGTGCGGCTGCAGCTCGAGCTTCTCAAGACCGAAACCCTGATGAGCGAGCGCGGCATCACCTCCACGATCGTGATGTTCGGCGGCGCGCGCATTCCCGAGCCCGCGAAAAGGGCAGGTGCCGCGACGGCGACGCTCGGCGAGCTGTCGGAATACTACGATGTCGCGCGCGACTTCGCGCGCCGCATGACCGAGCGCAGCCTGCAGAGCGGCGGGCGCGAGAATGTCGTCGCCACGGGCGGCGGCCCCGGGGTGATGGAGGCGGGCAATCGCGGCGCGCATGACGCCGGCGGCGACTCGGTCGGCTTTTCCATCGTGCTGCCGCGCGAGGAGGCACCCAACCAGTATGTCACCCCCGAGTTGAGCTTCAATTTCCACTACTTCGCGATCCGCAAGATGCATTTCCTGATGCGCGCCAAGGCGATCGCGATCTTTCCGGGCGGCTTCGGCACGCTCGACGAACTCTTCGAGACCCTCACCCTGATCCAGACCGGGCGCATGAAGCGCATGCCCTTCCTGCTCTTCGGCACGGAATTCTGGCAACGCATCATCAACTGGGAGGCGATCGCCGAGGCCGGCACGATCAGCCGCTCGGATCTCGACCTGATCAGCTTCGTGGACAGCGCCGACGACGCCGTGGCGATCATCGACGCCTGGGATGCGGGGCGCTGAGCGGCGTTATTCGGCCGCGGCGCGGCGGCCCTTGCGCGCGCGCTCGGAGGCCGATTTGAGCTGGCCGCAGGCGGCCATGATGTCCTCGCCGCGCGGGGTGCGGATCGGCGAGGCATAGCCGGCCTTGTGCACGATGTCGGCAAAGGCCTCGATGCGCTCGGGGTCGGAGCGCTCATAGGGCGCGCCCGGCCATTCGTTGAACGGGATCAGGTTGATCTTGGCGGGGATGCCGGCGATCAGCCTGACCAGCCGGCGCGCATCCTCGTCGGAATCGTTGACGCCCTTGAGCATGACATACTCGAAGGTGATGCGCTCCGAATTCGACAGCTTCGGGTAGGCGCGCAGCGCCTCGAGCAGGGTCGCGATGTTCCATTTGCGATTGATCGGCACGAGCTTGTCGCGCACCTCGTCGGTGGTGGCATGGAAACTCACCGCGAGCAGGCAGCCGATCTCCTCGGCGGTGCGCGCGATCTCGGGCACGATGCCGGAGGTCGACAGCGTGATGCGCTTGCGCGACAGGCTCAGCCCCTCATTGTCCATCACGACCTGCATAGCGTCGCGGACATTCTCGAAATTGTAGAGCGGCTCGCCCATGCCCATCAGCACGAGATTGGAGACGAGCCGCGTCTGCGGGCGCGGCTTGCCCGGCTCGGGCCATTCGCCGAGATCGTCCCGCGCGACCATGACCTGCCCGACGATCTCGCTCGCGGTAAGGTTGCGCACGAGGCGCTGCGTGCCGGTGTGGCAGAAGGAGCAGGTCAGCGTGCAGCCCACCTGGCTCGAGACGCAGAGCGTCCCGCGCCCTTCCTCCGGGATATAGACCGCCTCGACCTCGTGGCCCCCCGCGATGCGCAGGAGATACTTGCGCGTGCCGTCGGCCGAGACGCTGCGCGAGACGATCGCGGGCACCTCGATCGTGAAATGCTCGGCAAGCCAGGCGCGGTACGGCTTGGCGAGATTGGTCATCGCCGCGAAGTCGCGCGCGCCCCAGTGATAGAGCCATTGCCAGACCTGGCCGCTGCGCATCCGGGCCTGCTTTTCCGCCGTGCCCGCGGCGATCAGTGCGTCGCGCAGCTGCGCCCGCGTCAGCCCGATCAGGTTGGTGCGCCCCTGCGGCGGCGTGCGCGGAAGGGTGACGAGATCCTGCGTGATCGGTGTGTCGGCCATGGCGACGCTCCTCGGCTCGGCTGGCCGGGCATATAGGCGATCATGGCGCCGGCGAACAGCCCCCGTCAGTCGGAGCAGCGGCGCGCGGCCTCCTCGGTCGCGGCGGTGAAGCCGAACAGCGAGAACGTATCCTCGGTCTGGGTGCCGCGGCTCGAGATGCCGGTGACCACGGCCTCGGCGCCGCCGCGCATCGCCTCCATCAGCGCTTCGTCATCCTCCTGCGAGGCCGGCCAGGCCCAGTTGTCCTCGACGAACAGCTCAAAGCTGTCATCGCCGATCTCGACCTCGACGGTGCTGTCGGGGTCGAACGGGTAGCCGCCCGTGAAGGAGATTTCGCCCTCCACCCCCTGCTCGGGGCGGTAGGTCGCGAAAAGCAGGATGTCGCCGCGATTGACGGAAACGACTTCTCCGCCACGGGTGTTGACGGTCTCGCGCGGCTGCGAGACCACCCAGCACTCGCGCGGGTCGTCCTCGACGAACACGCTCCAGTCGGTTTCCGCAGCGACGCGGTTGTCGGACTCCTGCGCCGCCGTCGCGACCGGCATCAGGAGCAGGGCAATCATCGGGCCCGTGGCGGGCAAGATCCGTGCGCGCATCTGTTTCAAAGCCTCCAGCGTCCATGCCTCGTCGCGCCACCCGCAATTCCCATCGGCGCACCTTTTTGTCTGGCAGGCACGTGAGAGGCGCGATAGCCCTGTCTTAGCGCGAAATGCGGGGTTTGTGAAAGCCCCGGCGGCAAATTTTGGCGGAGGGCAGGATGCGGCCTGCGCAGGAGATGATCGAGATATGGCGCGGGGGCCGCGTCGAGAGCCGGCATGCGGGCCATGCGGTGATCTGCGATGCGCGCGCGGGGATCGTCGCCGCCTGGGGCGACCCGGAGCTGGTGATCTGGCCGCGCTCGTCATGCAAGATGATCCAGGCGCTGCCGCTTGTCGAGAGCGGCGCGGCGCGCGGGCTCGAGGATGCGCTGCTGGCTCTGGCGTGCGCCTCGCATCAGGGCGCGGCGATCCACACCGGCGCGGTTGCGGACTGGCTTGCGGCGATGGGGCTCGGCGAAGCGGATCTGCGCTGCGGGGCGCACGAGCCCGCCGATCGCGCCGCGCGCGATGCGCTGATCCGCGCCGGGCGCGCGCCGGGGCAGATCCACAACAACTGCTCGGGCAAGCATGCCGGGTTTCTCGCGACGGCGCGCCATCTGCGGGCCGGGCCGGAGTATCTTGCCCTCGATCACCCGGTTCAGCGCGCCGTGCGCGCGGCCTTCGAGGAACTCACCGGTGCCGCCGGGTTCGGCCATGCCATCGACGGCTGCTCGGCGCCCAATTTCGCCACCACGCTTTCGGGTCTCGCGCGGGCGATGGCGTATTTCGCAACGGCGCGGGAGGGGAATGGCGCGCGCAGTGCGGCTGCGGCGCGTCTCGTCGATGCGATGAGCCGCCATCCCTCGATGGTCGCCGGCGAGGGGCGCGCCTGCACCGAACTGATGCGCGCGGCCGGCGGGCGCGCCGCCTTCAAGACCGGCGCGGAGGGCGTCTATGTCGCGATCCTGCCCGCGCAGGGGCTCGGCGTGGCGCTCAAGATCGCCGATGGCGCGACACGGGCGGCCGAGGCGGCGCTCGCCGCGATCCTTGTGCGGCAGGGCGTGCTCGATCGCGGGCATCCGGCGGTGCGTGCGCGCCTCGGTGCGGCGCTGCACAACTGGCGCGGAGTGCGGGTGGGCGAGATCGCCGCCGCGCCGGGCTTTGCGTGACGCCCGCGGCGCAGATGTTAACGAAGCGTTAACCGTCCCGCGCGCAGGGTCGCGGCAATGCGATGCGCTACCCTGTGTCTTGCCCTTGTCCTGTCCATGACGACGAGCGCCGCGGCGGGGCCGTGGCCGCGCGGGGCGGGCAATGTCTTTCTCGGGCCGAAACTCGTGCAGACCGAGGACTGGCGCGCCGCGGAATTCTACGGTGAATACGGCTTCACCGAGCGGCTGACCCTCGGCGCCAAGCTGACATGGCGTGACGACGACATCCGCGATGTCGAGCTCTTCTCGCGCTGGCATCTTCACGATCTCGGCGGGGCGCACCCCGTCTCCGTCGAGTTCGGCACGCGCGCGCGCTTGAGTGACGATCTGCTCGAGCGCCGGCCGCGCGCAACGGCCGCGCTGCATTACGGCATGGGATTCGCGCAGCCCCTGCACGGCGGCTGGCTCACCGTGACCCTGCGCGGCACGCAGCCCCCGCCCGCGGATACGCTGTCGCGCGTGATTGTCGATCTCGACGCGGAACTGGCCCTGCGCCCGATCGAGCGCGGGATCCTCTCGGCGCGGGTCGAGCAGCATTTCGCCGCCGGCGAAGGTTACGTGACGCTGGTGCCCGGGCTCGGCTGGGAGTTCGGGGAGTCCGCGACCGTGATGGCGCAGGGCACATTCGATCCGTCGGGCGACGCGGAGCCGGGCCTAAGGCTGGGCCTTTGGCTCGACTTCTGAGCCGCGCTTGTGGGGCGCCATTCCGGAGCGCGCGAGGGCGTCGGCGCGGTCGTTCTCGGGATGGCCGGCATGGCCCTTGACCCATTCCCAGCGCACGTCGTGGCGCGCCTGCGCCGCATCGAGCCGGCGCCAGAGATCCTCGTTCTTGACGGGTTTCTTCGTCGAGGTCTTCCAGCCATTGCGCTTCCAGCCATGGATCCACTCCGTCACCCCGGAGCGCAGATAGGCGCTGTCGGTAACGATGGTGATCGCGCTGGGCCGGGTCAGGCTTTCAAGCGCGATGATCGCGGCCATCAGCTCCATGCGGTTGTTGGTGGTGGCCGGCTCGCCCCCCGACAGCTCGCGCTCGCGGATCACCGCGTCGCCCTCGCGCGCCTGCAACAGCACCCCCCAGCCGCCGGGGCCGGGATTGCCCGAGCAGGCGCCGTCGGTGAATGCCATCAGCTCAGCCATGATAGAGTCCGATCGCGAGGCACGGCACGACAACCGCCGTCAACCCGAGCCGCAGCGGCATCCACCAGCCCGGCGCCAAGCGGCGCATCCACAGATAGGCGTCGATCGCGAGTATCCCGCCGAACCCGAAAAGGAGCGATCGCAGTGCCGCCTCGGGCGCGTCCCCCACGGCAAACAACACCCACAGCGCCGGCAGCACGCTCAGCCCGAGCGCCACGCGCTCGCCGCTGCGCGACGCCAGCCCGAACAGCGCGCCGCCCATGAAGCACAGGATGATGATGCCGTAATCGACGAGGAGCGGCACCCCCGACAGCCGCGCCGCGACGAGATCGCTCGTCGGCCGGGCGAGGGCGGGGATCAGCGCCGTCAGCGCCCCCCAAACGAATGGCGCGAGGCCCGCGACACCGAGAATCAGCGCCGCCCGCGGCGGACGGCTCATGCCGCCCCCGCCCGCAGGACGCGCGGCACCTTGAATTCCACGTCCTCGGTTGCCGTCTCGACGATTTCGCGCTTCAGGTCGTAGCGCGCGGCGAAGGCGTCGATGACCTCCTCGACGAGCTCCTCGGGCGCCGAGGCGCCCGCCGTGAGGCCCACCGCCGACACCCCCTCGAGCGCGCGCCAGTCGATATCGGCGGCGCGCTGCACGAGCTGGGCATAGCCGCAGCCCGCCGCCCGGCCGACCTCGACGAGACGCTGCGAATTCGAGGAATTGGGGGCCCCGATCACGAGCAGCGCGTCGATATCCGGCGCGATGGCCTTGACGGCGGCCTGCCGGTTCGTCGTGGCATAGCAGATATCCTCCTTGCGCGGCCCGATGATGGCGGGAAAGCGCACGCGCAAGGCGTCCACGATATCGGCGGTGTCATCGACGGAAAGCGTGGTCTGGGTGATGAAGGCGAGCTTGTCGGGATCGCGCACTTCAAGATGCGCGACATCGGCGACCGTCTCCACGAGCAGCACCTCGCCGGGGGGCAGCTGGCCCATGGTGCCCTCGGTCTCGGGATGGCCGGCATGGCCGATCATCACCATCTGCAGGCCGTTGGCATGGTGGCGCTCGGCCTCGATATGGACCTTGCTCACCAGCGGGCAGGTCGCATCGACATAGAGCATCTCGCGCCGCGCCGCCTCGGCCGGGACGGCCTTGGGCACGCCATGCGCCGAGAAGATCACCGGCCGGTCGTCGGGGCACGCCTCGAGCTCGTCGACGAACACCGCCCCCTTGGCGCGCAGCCCGTCGACGACATGGCGGTTATGCACGATCTCGTGGCGCACATAGACGGGGGCGCCCCATTTCTCGAGTGCCATCTCCACGATCTTGATCGCCCTGTCGACGCCCGCGCAGAAGCCGCGCGGCGCGGCGAGATAGAGGGTCAGCGGCGGTGTGGTCTGCATGGCGCCCCCGGTCATTCGAACACCCCCGAGGTAAAACCTCGGGGGCGCCGCGTCCAGCCCCGGCTGCGGGGTGGCTCAGATCTCGGCGTTCGACTCCGGCGCTGTCTCGCGCTCGCCGCGCGGTTCGCGGGGCGGGCGGCCGATCACGTCGCGCAGCTCGTCGAGCTCAATGAAGTTGTCGGCCTGCCGGCGCAACTCGTCGGCGATCATCGGCGGCTGGCTGCGGATCGTGGAAACCACCGACACCCGCACGCCGGAACGCTGCAGGCTCTCGACGAGGGGGCGGAAATCGCCGTCGCCCGAGAACAGCACCGCATGGTCGAGCCGGTGCGCGAGCTCCATCGCGTCAACCGTGAGCTCGATATCCATGTTGCCCTTCACCTTCCGCCGCCCCAGGCTGTCGGTGTATTCCTTGGCGGGCTTGGTGACCATCGCGTAGCCGTTGTAGTGCAGCCAGTCCACGAGCGGGCGGATGGGCGAATACTCCTCGCTGTCGAGCAGCGCGGTGTAGTAGAAGGCCCGCAGAAGCTTGCCGCGCCGCATGAATTCCTGACGCAGCAGCTTGTAGTCGATATCGAATGACAGCGCGCGCGCTGCCGCGTAGAGGTTGGAGCCGTCGATGAACAGCGCCAGCCGGTCGTCCTTGTAAAACATCTGCATTCCTTTCAAACCGCGCCTTGCTGCCGAAATTCCGTGAGTGGATGGGAGGTGATCGGAACGTGACGAACAAGGCGAGCATAACATTAAAGGATTGCGCGCGTGTCGCAAGTTGGTGACATTCACGACGCCGGCACGATCGCGCTCATCGCGCTCGGGGCGAACCTGCCATCGCGTCTCGGCCCTCCTTCAGTGACCCTGCGTCACGCCCTCGATGCGCTGCGCGCCGAGGAAATAACGCTCCTGCATGCCAGCCGGTTCCATGCCACGCCGTGTTTTCCGCCCGGCGCGGGGCCGGATTATGTCAACGCCGCCGCGGTGATCGGGACGCGGCGCGATCCGCATGCGCTGCTCGCGCATCTGCACGCGATCGAGGAACGGTTCGGACGGGTGCGCGGGGCGCGCTGGGGTCGGCGCGCGCTCGATCTCGACCTTCTGGCGCATGGCGCGCGGGTGCTGCCGGATCCCGCGGTTTTCGCGGCCTGGCGCGATCTGCCGGCCGAGGCGCAGCTGCGGCGCACGCCCGACGAGCTGATCCTGCCGCATCCGCGGCTGCAGGACCGCGCCTTCGTGCTGGTGCCGCTCGCCGAGATCGCGCCCGATTGGCGCCACCCGGTGTCGGGGGCGCGGGTGGCCGAGATGTGCGCGGCGCTCGACCCTGCCGAACGCGCGCAGATCCGCCCGTTGTGAACGCCCGCTGACCGCTGCGTGATCGGGGCCGGCGCGTGCTCCCTTGCCATTGTCGCGCCGAAGGTTTACGGGTTCTCGCAAATTCCCTGCGTTGCGGAGTGCGACATGGCCCGAGTGACGGTCGAAGATTGTGTTGACAAGGTCCCGAACCGTTTCGAGCTGGTGATGCTGGCCGCGCATCGCGCGCGCGAGATCACCGCCGGTGCGCCGATCACCGTCGATCGCGACAACGACAAGAATCCCGTCGTGGCGCTGCGCGAGATCGCCGAGGAGACCCAGCCCGCCGACGCGCTGCGCGAGCGTATGATCGAGAGCCACCAGACCCAGATCGAGGTCGACGAGCCCGAGGAAGACGACATGGCGCTGCTGATGGGCGGGCAGGAGCGCGACCAGCCCGCCGAGGACGACATGTCGGAGGAAAAGCTCCTGCGTGCGCTCATGGACGCGCAGCGGCCGGGGTGATCCGGCCCGCGCGTCCCGGCCGAAAGCGGGCGGCATGATCGATGTCGAAGACCTGATCGCGCTCGTTCGCAACTACAATCCGCGCTCGGACCCCGCGCTGATCCGCGCGGCCTATGCGTACGGCCAGCGCATGCATGACGGGCAGTACCGTCACTCCGGCGAACCCTATTTCACCCATCCTGTCGCCGTGGCCGCGATCCTGACCGAGATGCGGCTCGACGATGCCACCATCGCCACCGCGCTGCTGCATGACACGGTCGAGGATACCCGATCGACCCATGACGAGCTCGTGGCGATGTTCGGCGCCGAGATCGCGGGGCTGGTGGACGGGGTCACCAAGCTGACCAATCTGCAGCTCTCCTCCTCCGAAGCCCGACAGGCGGAGAATTTCCGCAAGCTGCTGATCGCGATGTCGCGCGATCTGCGGGTGATCCTCGTCAAGCTCGCCGACCGGCTGCACAACATGCGCACGATCAAGTCGATGCGCCCCGACAAGCAGGGTCAGAAGGCGCGCGAGACGATGGAGATCTACGCGCCGCTCGCCGGGCGTATGGGCATGCAGTGGATGCGCGACGAGCTCGAGGATCTCGCCTTTCGCGTGCTCAACCCGGAGGCGCGCAACTCGATCATCCGCCGCTTTCTCACCCTGCAGCGCGAGGCCGGTGACGTGGTGCAGAAGATCACCGCCGATATCCGCGCCGAGCTCGAGCGCGACGGGATAGAGGCCGATGTCTTCGGCCGCGCCAAGAAGCCCTATTCGGTCTGGCGCAAGATGCGCGAGAAGGAGCTCGCCTTCTCGCGGCTCTCGGACATCTACGGGTTCCGGGTCATCTGCAACGAGGTGCGGGACTGCTACAGCATTCTCGGCCTGATCCATCAGCGCTGGCGCGCCGTTCCGGGACGCTTCAAGGACTATATCAGCCAGCCCAAATCCAACGGCTACCGCTCGATCCACACCACGGTCTCGGGGCGCGACGGCAAGCGCGTGGAAATCCAGATCCGCACCCGCGAGATGCACGAGGTCGCCGAGGCCGGCGTCGCCGCGCACTGGGCCTACCGCGACGGCGAACGCGTGGCCAACCCCTTCGCGGTGGATCCGGCGCGCTGGATCAGCACCCTGACCGAGCAGGTCGATACCGGCGGCCATCACGACGAGTTCCTCGAGCAGGTCAAGCTCGAGATGTATTCCGATCAGGTCTTCTGCTTCACCCCGAAGGGCGATGTGGTGCAGCTGCCGCGCGGGGCGACGCCGCTCGATTTCGCCTATGCGATCCACACCCGGATCGGCGACTCGTGCGTCTCGGCGCGGGTGGACGGGATCCGCGTGCCGCTCTGGACGCGACTGCGCAACGGCCAGTCCGTCGAGATCATCACCGCCGAGGGCCAGCGCCCGCAACCGACCTGGATCGACCTCGTCGTCACCGGCCGGGCCAAGGCCGCGATCCGGCGCAGCCTGCGTGAAGAGGACCGCGCGCGCTTCGTGCGGCTCGGACAGGAGCTGGCGCGCGTGGCCTTCGAGCATGTGGGGCGCAAGGCCAGCGACAAGGCGCTCGCCACGGCGGCGACGCGGCTCGGCCTGTCGGACCGTACCGAGCTTCTGGCCCGGCTCGGCAGCGCCGAGATCACCGCGCGCCGCGTGGTCGAGACGCTCTATCCCGATCTTGCCGCTGCCGCCGGGACCGAGGAGGTCGATGCCCGCCGACCGGTCGTCGGTCTGCCCGATGCCGAGGCCTTCCGCCGCGCCGAGTGCTGCCAGCCGCTGCCCGGCGAGCGCATCGTGGGAATCACCTATCGCGGTGTCGGGGTGGTGGCGCATGCGATCGACTGCCCCGCGCTCGAGGATTTCGAGGATGCGCCCGAGCGCTGGATCGATCTGCGCTGGCATGACGGGCGGCACTCGCCGGCCTACACGGTGGCGCTCAAGATCACGATCAGCAACGATGCCGGGGTTCTGGGGCGGATCTGCACGCTGATCGGCGAGCAGGGGGCCAACATCTCCGATCTGCGCTTCGTCGACCGCAAGCCCGATTACTACCGCTTGATCATCGAGGCCGATCTGCGCGATCTTGCGCATATGCATACGGTGATGACCGCGCTCGAGGCCGACAGCGACGTCGCCGAGCTCGCCCGTCACCGGGACATGCAGCGCAAGCCGTAACGCGGGCCGGGGGGGCGAGCGGTGGTGTTCAAGCGACGCAGCCGACGCTCCCCGATCCAGGTTCTCGCCGCGGTATTCTATCCCAAGGGCGGCTGGCGCCGCGCGGCGAGCTACACGCTGCACCGCCTGCGCCGGCTGCCCGACACGCCGGACCGCATCGCCCGCGGCATCGCGGCAGGGGTCTTCGTGTGCTTCACGCCGATGTTCGGGCTGCATTTCGTCCTCGCGGCGATGATCGCGGTCATGCTGCGCGGCAACATCCTCGCCGCCCTGATCGCGACCTTCTTCGGCAACCCGATCACCTTTCCGATCATCATCTCGATGTCGGTCGAACTCGGCAACTGGGTGCTCGGCCAGCCGCCGGGGATGCAGCTGCCGCAGATCGCGGCGGCGTTCGGGCGCGCCATGGCCGAGATCTGGGAGAACCTGCGCGCCCTGTCATCCGGCACGCCGCTGCGCTGGGACCGCAGCGAGGTGTTCTTCTTTCGGGTGTTCCTGCCCTATACGATCGGCGGGGTGGTGCCGGGGCTGATCACGTCCTTCCTGATCTATTCCGCGATGCTGCCGCTGATCACCGCCTATCAGAAGCGCCGCCGCGCGGCGCTGCGCAAGCGCTTCGCCGCCTCGCGCCAGGTGCTGCGGGTCGAGCTGCCCGGGCCGGACGGGCAGGCCGACGCGGCGCCGCCGGAGCCGGCATCCGAGCCCCCGCCCGGGCGGCGCGAGCGCGATTAACCCTTGGCGCGCAGCAGGGTCTGGTTGCCGTCGCCGCGGCGCAGCTCGTAGCGGCCGGTCTTGGTCACGAGGTCGGAAAGCTTCGCGCTGCCATAGGTGCGGCTGTCGAAATCGGGGTTCGCCGCGATGATGAACTGCCCGATCTCGCCCAGCGAATACCATTCCTGGTCCTCGTCGATGGAGCGCATCGCCGCCTCGATGAGCGGCACCGCCTCGCGCGGGGGCAGCTTGGCGGCGGGTTTCTCGGCGGGTTCCTCGGGGTCCGGCCCGGGCGAGCTGCCGGCGACGAGATTCTCGACGAAGATGAAGCGCTTGCAGGCCTTGCGAAAGGACTCGGGCGTCTTGCGCTGACCGAAGCCGTAGACATCGAGCCCCTGCTCGCGGACCCGCGAGGCGAGGCGCGTGAAATCGCTGTCCGAGGAGACGAGCACGAAGCCGTCGAAGCGCCCCGAATGCAGCAGGTCCATGGCGTCGATCACCAGCGCGATATCGGAGGCGTTCTTGCCCACCGTGTTGGCCGGCGAATGATGCGGCACCAGCGCGAGGGCCGCGAGCCGATCGTTCCAGCCCCTCATCGAGCCGCGCGAGAAATCGCCATAGATGCGCCGCACGCTGGCCTCGCCGAGGGCGGTGATCTCCTCGAAGATCGCCTCGGCCCATTGCGGGCTCGAATTGTCGGCATCGATCAGCACCGCGAGGAGCGGGATTCCGGCACGCGCCATGCGGCCTCCTTCAGAGTTTCTTGAACATCACCAGCGCATCCACATAGCCCGCGCGCGGATGGTCGAAGGCACCGGGCAGACGGCCGACGACTTCGAAGCCGTGTTCGCGCCACAGCGCGATGGCGGGGCCATTGGTCGTGACGACGAAATTGAACTGCATCGCGCGGTAACCCGCCTTGCGCGCCGTGGCAAGCGCGTGGCGCAGCATTTCCCGCGCCACGCCGCGTCCGCGCGCCGCGGGCGCGGTGGCGAAGCCGCAATTGGACACATGCGTGCCGCCGCCGCCCTGGTTGCGGCAGATGTAATAGGTGCCGACCGCCGCTCCGCCCGCCTCGGCGATGTAGGCCGTCCGGCCGCCGCCGCGCCAGTAGGCGAGGGCATCGGCGCGCGCGATCCGCGGGTCGATCGCGTAGGTGTCACCGGCGCGGAAGACGGGCTCGAGGATCGCCCAGAGCGCATCGGCGTCGCCGTCGGTGGCCGGCCGCAGGGTGAGGCTGTCGGCGAGGGTCAATAGACCACGACCGAGCGCACGCTCTCGCCCGAATGCATGAGCTCGAAGCCCTTGTTGATATCCTCGAGTGGCATGGTGTGGGTGATCATCGGGTCGATCTCGATCTTGCCGTCCATGTACCAGTCCACGATCCTCGGCACGTCGGTGCGCCCGCGCGCGCCGCCGAAGGCCGTGCCCTTCCAGACGCGCCCGGTCACGAGCTGGAACGGGCGCGTCGCGATCTCGGCGCCGGCCGGGGCCACGCCGATGATGATCGACTGACCCCAGCCGCGATGGCAGCTCTCGAGCGCGTCGCGCATCACCTGCACGTTGCCCGTGCAGTCGAAGGTGTAATCGGCGCCGCCGGTCTGATCGAAGGGCGTCTTCGTCATGTTGACGAGATGCGGGACGAGCTCGGTGCCGAGCTCGCTCGGATTGACGAAATGCGTCATCCCGAAGCGCTCGCCCCAGGGTTTCTTCGCGTCGTTGATGTCCACGCCCACGATCATGTCCGCGCCGGCGAGGCGCAGCCCCTGGATCACGTTGAGCCCGATGCCGCCGAGCCCGAAGACGATCGCCTTCGCGCCCACCTCGACCTTGGCGGTGTTGATCACGGCGCCCACCCCGGTGGTCACGCCGCAGCCGATATAGCAGATCTTCTCGAACGGCGCGTCCGGGTTGACCTTCGCCACCGCGATCTCGGGCAGCACGGTGTGGTTGGCGAAGGTCGAGCAGCCCATGTAATGGTGCAACGTCTCGCCATCGAGCGTGGAGAACCGCGAGGTTCCGTCGGGCATCACGCCGGCGCCTTGCGTGGCGCGGATCGCGGTGCACAGGTTCGTCTTTTGCGACAGGCAGGACGGGCAGGCACGGCATTCCGGCGTGTAGAGCGGGATGACATGGTCGCCGGGCGCCACGCTGTGCACGCCTTCGCCGACTTCCATGACCACGCCCGCCCCCTCATGGCCGAGGATCGACGGAAACAGCCCCTCCGGATCGCCGCCCGACAGGGTGAAATCGTCGGTGTGGCATAGCCCCGTCGCCTTGATCTCGATGAGCACCTCGCCCGCGCGGGGGCCTTCGAGATTGACCTCGGCGATCTCGAGCGGCTTTCCGGCGGCTGTGGCGATGGCGGCGCGGGTGCGCATGGCGGTTCCTCCCCCTGACGGCGCGATGGTGCGTCATGCGCGAAGGCAACGCAAGCGCACGCAGGTGCGAGGCTTGATTTGCCGCGCCGTCGGGGGCAGGTTCGGTGCATGACGCTTCAACCCCCGACACCCTTCCCCGGACCCCGCGAGGCGGATGCGCAGGTCAGCTTCGATCGCGCGGAGCTTTCGGCGATCCTGGGGCTCTACGGCCGCATGGTCGCGGCCGGCGAGTGGCGCGATTACGGCATCGCGGCGTTGCGGGAGGTGGCGGTCTTCGCCGTCTATCGCCGCACCGCCGAGCAGCCGCTCTACCGCATCGAGAAGCGCCCGAAGCTGCGCAACCGTCAGGGGCTCTACGCCGTAGTGGCGCAGAACGGTCAGGTCCTGCGCCGCGGGCACGATCTGCGCACCGTGTTGCGGGTCCTCGAACGCAAGCTCATCCGCCCGGTGCGCGACTGACGAGCGCCGGCGCGAACCAGCCTCAGCCCTGCTGGCAGCGCATCATCCGCCGCAGCACGGCCTGACGTTCGATCTCAAGCTCGGCAAGGCGGGCATGCGGATCCTCGACGCCGATATCGGGGGCGTAACTGTTGTGCCCCGCGATCGGCGCGCATTCGAAAGTGTCGCCGCCGGCATCGCGGCAGATATGCGGGGCCCCGCCGCCCCAGGGCGCGGGCAGGTAGCCGTGATGGGCGCCGTCGGCGGCGCGCTCGGCCTCGGCGATCTCGCGGTCAAGGCTGCGCATCTGCGAACCGGTGGTTTCGGCGCATGTGTCCTGACTGCGCAGACTCTGGAGCCAGGAACAGGCCCCGAGGCTCAGAAGCGCGATCAGCGCCATTGCAAGACGCATCGGCTCGTCCTCCTGTTGTGCCGGGCGCAGGGCCGGGATGGGCCCGGGCCACGGACGCGGAAGGCCCGACGCGACCCGGTGACGGGGCGCGTCGGGTGGATACGGCGCACTGCGCCCGGGTTACTCGTAATGCTTGCCGCAGGCGACCTGACGGAGCACGTAGCGGCCCTTGCTCACCTTGGTGCGCTTCTCCTTGTAGACCGGCGGGTAATACACCTTCTCGGCCTTGTTGTTGCCGCGATACTCCATGCGCTTGTAGCCCTTGCGGACGAGATGCTGGGTGTATTTGTACTCCGGCTCCTGCCAGTGCTGGTGGTAGCACTTCTTGACATGCCCCTCGAAGGCTGCGGCGGGAGCCGCGAGGAAGGCCATTCCGACGGCGAGTGCCGCGAGCGCTGCGTGCTTCATGGTAGTGTCCTTTCCGTTTCCTAATCACTGCTGGTGTATTTTTTCTGCTCGAATTTTCGCCTCAAACCGAAATGTCTGTGCGCATTCACGCTGGTGTGAAGCCTAGCGCTGAGCGGAACTCCGCGCAAGTGCCACGCAACGGCGCGCGCCAAAAGCTCCGCAGTGGGTCAAAAAGGGCTCACATCGGGCCCGGGATGGCGCTGTCAGAAACTGTGCCGCAGCCCGGCGACCAGCCCGTTCGAGGAGCCGCCGGGGCCCATCAGCCCATAGGCGTTCGAGCGATGATGCAGGCGCACGAAGAGTTCCGTGGCCGGCGCATCGCGCAGCTCGTGGGCAAGCTCGATATGCCAGTGCACCTTGATTCGCTGCGCATCGCCGCCGCCGCGCTGGCGCTCGAATGCGGGCGGGCGCGTGGCGCGCGACAGGCCGATGCCGCCGGCGACGCTGTCGATGGCCCGCAGCAGCGGGCGCCGCGGGGTCAGCCGCGCGGTCAGTGGCAGGCTGACCTCCCAGTTGTCCTGCAGCCCGGCATGGCGCACCAGTTGCGCCTCGATCCCGAAGCGCAGCGTGCCCAGCCGTGTCTCGACCGGCGCGCCGAGCTTGCGGCCGAGCGCGAGGCCGGCAAGCCCCGGGCGCTGCACATCGATGCGCCAGGGCCGCAGCACGACCTCCTCCCAGGGGTTGTCGGTGAGCACGCCCGCGAAGACGGCGATGCTGGTCCCGGCCGCGGCCGGTCCCCCCGCAAGCCCGCCCGCGATCAGTGCCGCCGCGGCCAGCCGCCGCAGCCGCACCGCTCAGCCCTTCTTGAGCACCCGCTTGCCCAGCGTCTCGGCGATCTGCACCGCGTTGAGCGCCGCGCCCTTGCGCAGGTTGTCGCTCACGCACCACAGGTTGATGCCGTTATCGATCGTCGGGTCCTGGCGGATGCGGCTGACGAAGGTGGCGAAATCGCCGACGCAATCGATGGGCGTGGTGTAACCGCCATCCTCGCGCTTGTCGACGACGAGGATCCCGGGCGCCTCGCGCAGGATGTCGCGGGCCTCTTCCTCGTCGAGATGGTCCTCGAACTCGATGTTGATCGCCTCGCCATGGCCGACGAACACCGGCACCCGCACGCAGGTCGCGGTGACCTTGATCGCGGGATCGACGATCTTCTTGGTCTCGGCGACCATCTTCCATTCTTCCTTGGTCTGGCCGTCCTCGAGGAAGACATCGATATGCGGGATCACGTTGAACGCGATCTGCTTGGGATAGACCTTGGGCGGGACGTCGTCGGTGGGGTTGTAGACCGCCTTGGTCTGGTTCCACAG
>SLQD01000142.1 GCA_007131685.1 Paracoccaceae bacterium
AGCGCATCGCCACGGCGCTCGGCGCGATCGGCGGCGGGCTCACCGGTGCCGCGGCCGCCGACCGTATTGACGACTCGCAGCGCACCAGCCTCGGGGTCGAATACACCGCGACGGTCGATGGCGAGCGCACCGTGATCGTGCAGGCCATGGACCCGGACGCGCAGCCGGTCCAGCCCGGCCAGAGCTGCCGCGTGGTCCAGCGTGGCAACGAGGTGCGCCTGCAACGCGCCTGAGCCACGACCACGACGTGAAACCGCGCCGCGCGCCTTCGGGATCGCGGCGCGCCCCCCACCCGGCGCCGATTTACGGACCGACGGGCGGGCTCCACCGCAGTGTCGGTCCGGCGGTCAGGAGAGAAACATGAATCGAATCATCTGGCTTGTCGGGCTGGTCGTGATCGTGCTGTTCGTGCTCGGCATGCTCGGGATGCGCTGAGCCGCGAGCGCGCGCGGTCATGGACATGCGGGCAGGCTTGACCTATCCGTCATCCATGAGCGGCACATCCGACACCAAGAACTACCGCATCGTCGCCGAGAACCGGCGCGCGCGTTTCGATTACCATATCGAGGAGGAGATCGAGTGCGGCATCGCGCTCGAGGGCTCCGAGGTCAAGTCGCTGCGCGAGGGACAGGCCAACATCGCCGAGAGCTACGCCTCCGTCGAGGGTGGCGAATTGTGGCTGATCAACGGCTACGTCGCCCCCTACAAGCAGGCGAAGACCTTCGGCCACGAGCCGCGCCGGCACCGCAAGCTGCTCGCGAAGAAGCGCGAGATCGCACGGATGTGGGCGGCGACGGCGAAAAAGGGCATGACGCTGGTGCCGCTGGTGCTCTATTTCAACCATCGCGGCATCGCCAAGATCAAGATCGCCATCGCCAAGGGCAAGAGGGTCGCCGACAAGCGCGCGACCGAGGCCAAGCGCGACTGGAACCGCCAGAAGCAGCGCCTGCTCAAGGAGCATGGGTAAGCGGCGGTCTTGCCAGAGCGCGGCGGTGCGGCTAATCCGGACGAACCGACAGGAGGCGCATCCGTGGCACAGGACGATCCCGCAACGCTCGTCTCGACCGAATGGCTCGCGGCGCATCTGCAAGACCCGGATCTGCGGATCCTCGACGGCTCCTGGTATCTGCCGGCGATGAACCGCGATGCGCGTGCGGAATACGAGGCCGGGCACATTCCGGGCGCACGCTTCTTCGATATCGACGAAATATCCGATCACCGCTCCGAGCTGCCCCACATGGCGCCGCCGCCGGAGAAGTTCATCAGCCGGATGCGCGCCATGGGCGTGGGTGACGGACACCGCATCGTGGTCTATGACGGGATCGGCATCTTCTCGGCGGCGCGGGTCTGGTGGCTGTTCAGGCTGATGGGCAAGACCGAGGTCGCGGTGCTCGACGGCGGCTTCGCGAAATGGCAGGCCGAGGGCCGCGAGGTCGAGGATATCGCGCCTGTGCTGCGCGATCGCCACATCACCGTTCAGCGTCAGGCGCATCTGGTCAAGGATGTCACCCAGGTCGCCGCGGCGGCCAAGCTCGGAGACTGGCAGATCGTCGATGCGCGCGCGCCGGAGCGCTTCGCCGGCACCGCCCCCGAACCGCGCGCGGGCCTGCGCGCAGGGCATATCCCGAACTCGCTCAACCTGCCCTTCGCCGAGCTTCTTACCGCCGAGGGCACGATGAAGCCCCCCGAGCAGCTGCGCGCAGCCTTCGAGAGCGCCGGGGTGGATCTCGACCGGCCGGTCATCACGAGCTGCGGCTCCGGCGTCACGGCGGCGGTGATCAATCTCGCGCTCGAACGCCTCGGCCATCCCCGGCACGCTCTCTATGACGGCTCCTGGTCGGAATGGGGCATGTATGGCGATCTCAAGGCGGGGTCCTGATGCCGCCGCGCCATCCCGCCGGCAGCAGCATCACCTACCGCGTCACGCATCTCGCGATGACGGAGCGCCCCGGCTATGGCTACCCGCCGCGCCCGGCGGGCGCACCGGCGACGCTGCTGCGCGCCGAGACGCCGCCGCTGTGGTATTTCCTGGCGCTTTATGACGCGGTGGGGCGCGATTACGCCTGGGACGAGATGCACGGGGTGGATCCCGACACGACCCGCGCATGGCTCGAGGACGAAGCAGTCGAGATGTGGACGCTGCTGCGCCAGGGCTGGCCGCACGGTTTCTTCGTGCTCGACGCCCGCGCCCCGCGCGAGAGCGAGCTGGCCTATTTCGGGCTGGTGCCGCAGGCGATCGGGCTCGGGCTCGGCAATTTCCTGCTGCGCACCGCGATCCTGACCGCATGGGAGCGGCCGGGGCTGGAGCGGCTCGGCGTCAAGACCTGCTCGCTCGATCACCCGCGCGCGCTCGCGACCTACCAGAAGAACGGCTTCGAGGTGACCGAGCAATACAGCCGCACCCGCACCCTCCTGCGCGATCACGACCCCGCGCACCCCACCGACTAGGACCGCCGCCATGCTGCACGCGCTCGGATCGGCCGCGCCCGATCCCATCATCCGGCTGATGCAGGACTTCGCCGCGGATCCGCGCGCCGACAAGGTCGATCTCGGGGTGGGGATGTATCGCGACGGCGAGGGGCGCACGCCGGTGATGGCGGCGGTGCGCGCCGCCGAGGCGCGGCTGCTCGCGGCGCAGGAGACGAAGGGCTATCTCGGGCTCGCGGGCGATCCGGCGTTTCACGCGGGCATGCGCGATCTGCTGCTCGGTACGGCTGCGGCGGCGGAGCGCGTCGCGGCGGCCGGCACGCCGGGCGGCACCGGGGCGCTGCGCCAGGCACTGGAGCTGGTGCGCCGGGCCAATCCGGGCGCCCGGGTCTGGCTGAGCGCGCCGACCTGGCCCAATCACCCGGCGCTGGTGCGCGCCGCCGGGCTCGCGCCGGCGACCTACCGCTACTACGACGCCGCGTCGGGCGGCATCGACCGCGCCGGGATGCGCGCCGATCTCGAAGGCGCGGCGCTGGGCGATGTCGTGCTGCTGCATGGCTGCTGCCACAACCCGACTGGCGCGGATCTCATGCCCGGCGACTGGGCCGATCTGGCCGTAATGTGCGAGCGGCGCGGGGCGGTGCCGCTGATCGACATGGCCTATCTCGGTTTCGCCGAGGGAATCGACGCCGATGCGGCGGGGCTGCGGCTGATGGCCGCATCGCTGCCGGAGGTGCTGATCGCGGCGAGCGGCTCCAAGAGCTTCGGCCTCTATCGCGAGCGGGTGGGCTGCGTGCTCGCGATCTGCGAAAGCGCCCCGGTGCGGGACGCCGCCGCGGCGATGCTGGCGACGCTTAACCGCGAGAGCTACGCGTTCCCGCCCGATCACGGCGCACGGGTGGTCACCACGATCCTCGCCGATGCGGCGCTGCGTGCCGACTGGGCGGCGGAGCTCGAGGCGATGCGCGCGCGGCTCGCGCGGCTGCGCCAGGGGCTCGCGGAGGCGCTGCGCGATGCGGCGGGTTCGGACCGGTTCGGCAGTCTTGCCGCGCAGCGGGGCATGTTCTCGCTGATCGGGGCGGATCCGGATCAGGTCGAGCGCCTGCGTGCGACGCATGGCCTCTACCTGATCGGCGACGGGCGGATCAATCTCGCCGGACTGCGCGAAGCCGATATCCCGCGCGTCGCCCGCGCCATCGCCGCCGAGTTGGCCTGACATGAATGGGCCGGGCCCCGAAGGACCCGGCCCGCGCGCGGTGACCCGCGATCAGCCCTTGGCGAAGTCGGGATAGGCCTCCATGCCGAGCTCCGAGGTGTCGAGCCCGCTGATTTCGGCTTCTTCATCGACGCGGATGCCCATCGTGACCTTCAGGATCGCCCACACGATCGCCGAGGCGCCGGCCATGAAGGCGCCGATGGCGAGGATGCCGATCACCTGGCTGACGATGCTCGCATCCGAGTTCGACAGCACCACGGCGAGCGTGCCCCAGATCCCCGCGAAGAGGTGCACCGGGATCGCGCCGACGACATCGTCGATCCTGAGCTTGTCGAGCATCGGCACGGTGAAGACCACGATCACGCCGCCCACGGCGCCGATGATCGTCGCAAGGCCCAGCCCCGGCTCGAGCGGCTCCGCCGTGATCGAGACGAGCCCCGCCAGCGCACCGTTGAGCACCATGGTCAGATCCACCTTGCCGAACATGATGTGGCTCATGATCAGCGCCGCGACGGCCCCGCCGGCGGCGGCGGTGTTGGTGTTGGCGAAGATCCGGCTGACATTGGCAACGGCATCGACGCTGCCCATGGCGAGCTCGGAGCCGCCGTTGAAGCCGAACCAGCCCAGCCACAGGATGAACACACCCAGCGTGGACAGCGCCAGGTTGGAGCCCGGGATCGGGTTGACCTTGCCGTCCTTGTACTTGCCGGCCCGCGCGCCGAGGATGATCACCCCGGTGAGCGCCGCCCAGCCGCCGGCCGAATGCACGATCGACGAGCCCGCGAAATCGGAAAAGCCGATCCCGTCGAGCCAGCCCTCGCCCCAGGACCA
>SLQD01000154.1 GCA_007131685.1 Paracoccaceae bacterium
ATACGCGCGGTCGCCTCGGCGCGGGCGTCGAAGACCGGGGCGAGGGCGCGGGGGGCCAGGCGCTGCACCGCCCAGAGCGGCAGGTCGGTGGCGAAGAGCGCGTCATAGAGCCAGAGCGGCACGGGCAGCTCCTGCTCTTCGTCGGTCAGCGGCGCGTAGGGGGCGAGCGACAGCAGGATCAGCGCCTCGGTGCGCGCGCGATGACGGATCGCGAATTGCAGCGCCGGCGGCACCCCGCCGGACATCGCCAGCAGCGTGACCCGCTCGATGCCGAGCGCGTCGAGCAGTTCGGCGAAGGCATCGGCCTGCGCGGCGGTCGAGGGATCATCCGGCAGCGGCGACCCCGGATAGCCAAAGCGCGAGGGTGCGATCCAGCGGCGCCCCTCGGGCAGGAAGGCCTCGGCCAGCAGCCGCCCCTGGTCATGCCCGCCGCCGGCACCGTGGATGGCGAGGACCGGCGCGCCGGCGCCGCCGGTCTCGAAGGCCACCGGCCCGTACGCGGCTTCCGCGATGCTCGCCGCCGCAGAAAGCCGGGCCTTCGCCGCGCGCAGGTCGCGCTGATAGGCGAGGCCGACCGCGAGCGCGGCCAGAACTAGCCCCAGGAGGACCAGCGCGAAGCTGCGGCGTGTCATGGCCTTCGGGGCTCGGGCATCGATCGGAGCCACATTCGGCCGCTCCTTCTGCGCATGCGACGGCGCCACCATCCCGGCTGCACGGTCGCCGGGTGCAAACGCATGGCGACTTTGCCCGGGATCGAGGCAACTGATAGGTGCCCGCCAGCCGGGCGCCTTGACCTCGATCATGTCGCGCTGCTGCCGGCCAGGCAAGCCGAATGCGGCGCGCCGCAGGCCCGCGCCGCCTCCGGTCGCCGAGCAGGTTACGCCCTTGCGCACGAGCCGGGTCCGGGGCGCTGACGCCGGGCATCCACGCGGGATCGGGATGGTGTCGATGCCGGTTCGCGGCGTGGGACGGCCGGGCCGCCTTTACGCGGCATCGCGGAGCGGGTTTGCTGGGCGAGGCGCTGGCGACGACGCGCAGGGAGGGCCGGGGCAATGACGACGCTGAGCGCGGAGCGGATCGAGGGACAGGCGGCGCGGATGGTGCGCTCGCGCCATGTCCATGGCGCGGTGCTGGCCGTCGATCACCCCGCCCTGCCCAAGCCCCATGTCGCGGCGGCGGGCGATCTGGCGGCGGGCAGCCGGTTCTGCGCGGCCAGCACCACCAAGCTGGTCGTCACGATCGTGGTCATGCGCCTGGTCGAACGCGGCGTGATCGGGCTCGACGATCCGATGGCGCGGCACCTTCCGGCGGAGCTGATCGCGGGGCTGCATCGGCGCAAGGGGGTCGATCACACCGCGAGCATCACCATCCGGCACCTGATCGCCAACCAGACCGGGCTGCGGGATTATTTCTCGCTCAAGGGGGCGGACGGGCGCCGTCCGGCAGATGCGCTGATGGCGGGCGAGGACAGCGCCTGGCCGCTCGCGCGCACCCTGCAGGCGGTGCGCGGATCCGAGGCGCAGTTCCGGCCCGGGCAGAGGGGCAAGGTCGCCTATTGCGACACCAACTACCAGCTCGTGGGCGCGATCCTCGAGCGCGTCACCGGCCAGAGCCTGCCCGATCTGTTCGCCGCCGAGGTCTTCGCACCGCTCGGGCTGTGCGAGACATACATCTATTCCGACCCGTCCGATGACCGCCCGGTGTGGTTCTATGGCGGCGCGCGGCGGCTGCATCTGCCGCACTACCTCGCCTCGGTGCAGGCCGAGGGCGGCATGGTGACGACGGCGCGCGAGCTGGCCGCGATCGGGCGCGCGGTGTTCGAGGCGCGGCTTTTCGATATCGACGCGCTGATGGCGCAGCAGGACTGGCGGATGCTGTTCTGGCCCGGGCAGTTCCATTTCGGCCTCGGGCTCGAGAAGCTCTGGACGCCGTGGTTCATCGCGCCGCTGCGCCCGATCCGCGACGTGATGGGGTGCTGGGGCCAGACCGGGGCCTTCGTGTTCCATCACCCCGAGACGGGGCTGCACTTCGCCGGGACCGTCAACCAGGCCAGCGGCCTGGGCCATGCGAGCGCCGTGCGCGCGATGCTGGCGGTGATCCGCGCCGCGCGCCGTTGACGCCTCACAGCGGCCCGGCAAAGGCGAGGCCCCAGTTGAGCAGCGTCGCGGCCATGCCCACAAGGACCAGCGCGAAGGCGGTGTGATGCAACCGCCGCCACAGGCTCCAGCCCGGCGCGGCCCAGGCGGGGGCCAGCGACAGCAGCACGATCCCGGCCATCACGACCGCCACATGCCCCAGCGCGTAGAAGGCCGTCAGCGTCGGCTGAGGCTGATCGAACAGGAACTCGCTGCCCAGATTGGCGGCCGTCATGCCCGCCGCCACGCCAGCCCCCAGCATCGCCCAGACCGACACCGCCCCCGCCACCCCGGTCAGCGCCGCGCCAGCGCCCCACCGGCTGCCGCCGCGCAACCCGCGCCGCCAGATCAGCCCCAGCAGCATCGTCAGCGAAAGGACCGCCCCGCCGCCGAGCGACGCCGCCAGCAGCATCGGGTCGGTGGCGGGCGTCACCCGCTCGTAGCTGTTGGTTCCCGTCCCGTCGGCGATGCGCAGCACCGCGCCATCCTCGTCCCGGATCAGCAGGAGCCGGTCGCCGCGCGCATCCTGCCAGATATCGGGTGCGACCGGCTCGTAGCGCAGCATCGTGGCCAGGAGCGGCGCCGGCGCCAGGATCGCCCCGTCGGGCAGGGCGGTGACGCTGAACCCCTCCAGCGCGGCGACGAACTGCGCCGGCCCGGAAAAGGCGCGCCGGTTGGAGATGTAGCGCCCGGCGGCCTCCTGCGCGCGCTGAAGCGCGTCGGGCACCTCCTGCGCATCGGGCGCGGCGAGCCCGGCCTCGGCGGCGAGGTGGCCGAGGATCAGGTCGGGGGCGAGAAACGGCAGGCGCGCGCCCGAGCCACCATTCTGCGAGATGAAGATCCCGACCTGAAGCTCCGGGATGAAGACGAGGTTCGACAGGAATTCGTTGAGCCCCCCGCCATGGCCCAGGAGCGTGGTGGCGAACATCGGCCGCGCCTGGAAACCATGCGCCATGTCCGCGCCCTCGGGCCGGTCCTCGAAAAGCCGCGTGCGCATTGCTTCCATCGTCTCGGGCTGCAGGAGCCGCGCGCCGTCGAGTGCGCCGTCACCCATAAGGAAACGCAGGAAACGCGCCATGTCGGCGGCGGTGCTCGCCATGCTGCCCGCCGGGCCGAAGCTGCCGATCGCGATGCGAAAGGCCGGCTGCGCCGCGCCGCCCTGCACCCGGTAGCTGCGTGACAGGGGCGGCTGGTCGTCGCGCGCGGTGGCCTCGCTGTAGGTGGTCGCCGCCATGCCCAGCGGCTCGAGAATGCGCGCCGCGAGAAAGTCCTCATAGGGCATGCCGGCGAGATCCTCGACCACCTGGCCCGCCAGCGCCACGCCCCAGTTGGAATAGGCCGTGATCTCGCCGCGCGGCATGACCTGATCGGGCGCGCTCTCGGCCAGCGCCTGCGGGCGGGGCAGCGCACCGATCTCCGGGTCGAAGATGGCATAGCTGTCCTCGTATCCGGGGCGGTGGCTCATCAGCTGCGCCATGGTCAGCGGCTCGGTGCCGGGCACCTCGGCCTCGTTCAGATAGCCCGCGACATCGGCCTGCAGGTCGAGTTGCCCCTCCTCGACCAGCATCATCACCGCGATCCAGGTGAAGAGCTTGCTGATCGAGCCGATTTCGAAGCGCACGTCGTCGGGCCCGGCCGGGGTGCCGGCCTCCAGATCGACCGAGCCATAACCGCGCAGGATCACCTCGTCGTCGGCCACCACGGCCGCGATCGCGCCGGGCACCTGATCGGTGGTCATGAACCCCTCGGCCAGCGCGTCGAGCCGCGCGGCCACGGCGTCGGGGTCCTGCTGCGCCGTCGCCGGGCCGAGGGCGGCGATCGCGATGCCGAGAAACGCCCCGGCGAGCCGTACGAACCTCATGCGCATCTCCCCCGCTCCCCGGGCTGCAATCACGGCGCCCGGGGCCACCCGCAACGAAACCCGACGCACCCGCCCTGATACCGGTCACGCCGTATCCCGACCGGTCGGGAATTGTCCGGGTGGCCACGCATCTGCGCTGCACCCAGGATAGCCCGGATGCAGACACCGCGCGAGCGGGAAGATACCGGCCGGTCAGGCCATGCGCGGATGGCTCAAGGCCAGCGCTGGAGGCTGGCGTGCCGCTGCTGCACGAGCCGGCTGATGGCCGGACTTCCCCGTTCCCCGAACAGTCTCATCCCACGGCCCGCGTGACGGACCCGCGCCCCGGTCCGCGAGGGCGTCATGGCATGTGCGGGTGTCACAGGCTCCATCGGCGGTGACGGTGCCGATCTCCTGATCCGGCGCGATCCGGTCGAGCAGATCGCGCGGCATTCCTCGCCGGTTCGCCGGGACCGTTGGCGCTCCCCGGCTCGATGTCGATCAGCAGGTGCAGCGGGCCCTGCGAGCCGCGATGGGGGATGGTGACGTGCAGGGTTTTCTGACGACGGCTCAGCGTGCTGAAATCCGGCACTGACCACGGCAGCTCGATCAGATCCAGCAGGCTCGTCGCGAACCCCGTCGTCTGCCCGGGCGCCGTGCCGGGCCGGCCCGGGACTCCGCTTGTTCGGGGACGCCTTTCACCCTTCAGCGTCAGGCAGGTCCGGATGGCGGCATCGTCGCGCCCGGTCAGGCCGGTCGATCGCTCCAGCGTACCGATTGTCTTGGCAGGCGCGCGAGGCGCCATGGCTGCGCCGCAAGCGCCGGCCCCTCGGTCACGAGCCGCCAGGTCGAGCCGAAGGCGCCGCGGATCAACGGATGCGCGCTCGCGCGGATGAGCGCATGGCCGAGGCAGGCATGGGCCCCGGCGCCGAACACCGGCGCGCGCGGTCCGGCGCGGGCGGGGGCGAAGCGCTCGGGGCCGGGATACGCCGCCGGATCGGCGCAGCCCGCCCCCCACCACATCCACAGGATCGTGCCGCGTTCGACCGAATGCCCGGCAAGCGTCACATCCGCCGTTGCCTGCCGCATCGACAGGATCACCGGCATGGCGAGGCGCAGCGCCTCCTGAAGGGATGCCTCGATGCCGAAGCGTTCGATCGTGTCATGCGGCTGCCGTGCGAGCACCGCGAGCGCGCCGCCCAGCCCGGCCGCCGCGCTGTCGATCCCGTCCACGGCCATCGAGGCCACCAGCGCCGCCGGGTCGCTCCCGACGGGCAGCGCATCGGCGATGGCGCGGATAAAGGGCGATGCGCCCGCCTGCCGGGTCTCTCGCGTCAGGGCGCGAAGCCTGCGGGCGGCGGCAGCCTGTGCACCGGGTTCTGCGGCGGTATCGGACAGGATCGCCACGGCATCCGCGAGCGCCGCCGCGGTGCCGGCCGGGTACCCGGCGACCTGCGCCCAGACCCGCGCCGTCAGTGGCAGGACCAGGTCCTCTGCCAGATCGAAGGGCGTGTCGGCCGGGCAGTCGGCCAGCGCGCGGGTGACAAGCGCGTCGATCTGCGCCGCATGCGATGCGATCGGCGCCACGCCCAGCCCCGCCAGTGCGGCCCGGCGCAGCACCCGATGCGGCGCGCCCGCCAGCGCGAAGAGCCCCGCAGCGTAGAGCGCGGCAAGATCGGTGTGCTCGCCGAACGCCTCCTTGTCGATGACCACCCCTTCGATGTCCGGGTGGCGTGCGAAGGCCGCCAGTTCGGCCTGTCCGAACAGGCAGAGTGCCCCGTCGGGCGCGCGCAGCACACGCTCATCCGCCGCGAAGAGCCGCGCGAACCCCGCGGCCGGGTCGGCCCAGAAGGCCGCATCGTTACATTCCGTGAAAACACGCATCTGCTCACTCCATCCACGCACACGCAAACCCCGGCCCTGCGCCGGAGCGATTGTCCCAGCCGGACAGGTTCAGCGGTCGTGGATGGTGTCGGTCACGGATGATCCCTTCGCATCGCGATGATCCGTATCCGGAGATGGCGGGCATGAAAAGCGTGCGGGCAGGGCTCTGCGACGTATCGCCCTCGATCATCGCTGCGCGTGTCGTTCGCGCCACGGGTCGACAGCGCCCGGCGCAGGCTGCGCGGATGCCGAAACAGGCGAAGCGGCCGGCCGCTGCGCGACATGGTGCCCACGACGCGGTATCCTTCAGGATGATCCGCGTAGACTGTCATGGAAACCTCGGGAGATGACCATGCTGAAATTCCATCATGCGCACCAGTCGCGCTCGGGCCGGGTTCACTGGCTGCTGCACGAGCTGGACGTGCCGTTCGAGCTGATCCGCACCGACATTCCGCGCCGCGATGGTTCGGGCGGGCGCGATCCCCAGAACCCGCATCCCGACGGCAAGGTGCCGGCGCTCGACCATGACGGCGAGCGCGTCACCGAGACCGGCGCCATCATGCTCTACCTGACCGACCGTTTCGCCGATCGCGGCCTCGGAATCGCGCCGGGCGAACCGGGGCGCGGGGCCTACCTGACATGGCTGTTCTGGTATGGCGGCGTGGTGGAGCCCGTCTATGTTCTGGAGGTGCTGGAGGTGGCGGCGCATCCGGCGGCGCAGGCCACCTTCCGCGACCGCGACGCCGTCGCCGCCCGGCTGATCGCGGCGCTCGAGGCCGGCCCGTGGCTCATGGGCGCGCGCTTCACTGCCGCCGATATTCTCCTGTGCTCGCCCTATCTCTACTTTCCCGACGCGACGCCCGACCACCCGGCGGTGCACGACTGGATCGCGCGGTGCACCGCGCGGCCGGCTTGTCAGCGCGCGCAGGAGGCCGATTGACCGCCCGACAGGGGGCGCGAACACAGCACCGAACGCAGGGAGACGCCATGACCCGAGACGCCTATCGTCGAGCGCCCGAAGAGGTGGACATGCAGGCCGAGGAACGCGCCATCCGCCGCGATTCCACGATCGCCACGGTGGTGACGATCGCCGGCTTCGCCGGCGCCTACTGGCTTGTCCCGGCCGTGGCCGAGATGCCCACGCAGCGCGCCGACCGGCTGGCCTTCGCCGCGCTGTGCTGGGCGGTGAACGGGGCCGTCCTGCTCGTCGCGATCCTGATGGTGTCGACAACGCGCCGGGTCTCACCCGCCGATATCGGCGGCCAGGCCGCGGGGCCGCCCAGCGACCGGCTCGCCATCAAGGCGGCGTTCCTGCAAAACACGCTGGAGCAGACGGTGCTGGCGGGCGGTTTCTACCTCGCGCTTGCCGCCGTTGCGGGCGGGCCCTGGCTGGCGCTCCTTCCGGTCGCGGCAGGGCTCTTCATCGTCGGGCGCGTCCTGTTCTATGTGGGCTACCCGGGAGGGGCGCAGGGGCGCGCGCTCGGCATTGCGCTGACCATGATGCCAAGCGCGATGGGCTATCCGCTCGTCGCTGCACTCGCGTTCTTAACCGGGTGAGATCGGTGCGGGCGAAACGCCGGCTGGCCGCGCGCGCAGGAGGTATGGGTGGGCGTCAGCCGCGCGGCGTCTGCTGATGCAAGAGCAGCTTCCAGTCGCCGCCATCCAGCACATGGGTGCTCGAACACGAGGCCTTGCAGGGCGCGTGTTCGGGACGGTGACCGGTGGCCTGATAGGCGGTCACGACCGTATCGTGCAACCGCGACTGCGCCTGCGCGGCGAAATCGACCGCGCTCCACCGCGGCGCGCCCTCGAGCCCCGCGCGGATCTGGTCGACCTCGAGGATGCCCGCCGGTTGCGGAAAGACCATGCGGGCCCCGGGCGCCAGATACCGCTCGTAGTGGTCCCGGCCATCGAGCCAGAAGCCGGTCTCGCGGCGCCAGATGGTGCTGAAATCCGTCATTCGCTGGCTCTGCTTGCGACGATCAGCCTACTGCCTTGTCGAAGTCAGCGAGGCCGCTTTCGCCGATCGAGACGATGCGCCCGCCGCCGGAGTGCCATGCCGGAGCGGGAGACGAAGCGCCGCGCCGTGCGGATCGCCCGCCCATGCGAATCCTGCGCGGCAACGCCGTCGCCGCGATGGCGGCCCGGAAGCCTGCGTGAAGCGACCAGCCCGCCCGATTTACGGGCTGGCCTCTGCGGCGGTCAGGGGCACCGGCACAGCGCGACCACCAGGCCCCACGCGGCGCGAGCCCGGCGCCGAGGCCAAAGGTCGTCCGTGGCCCGGGGGCATCCCGGGCAAGGCCGATGCCGGCGCCGAACAGGGTGAAGCCGGGGATCACCAGCGGGAAGGCCGCGATCCAGCCGTATTTTTCCGCGTTGATGTCAGTCATCGTCATTCTCCTTCCGGTCGGGTCGGGATTGCCCATGCCGCTTTTGCGGCACGCGGTAGTCGTGGATGCGCGCGAGCGCGCGGTGGAGGCTGTGGCGCATGAGGGTGATCGGGACATCGCGGCCGCCGCGCCGGTTCGAAACCATGCCCAGCCGCTTGCCCCGCGCGCCGAGGAAGGCGATCCGCGGCGTGCGGATATGGGGATGGCCGCGCACGCTTGCATCGAGGCCCGGATCCTTCAGCACCCGGTGGCCGTTGGACGCAATCGTCAGGGACAGGTCTTGCTCGCCTTCCGGTGCTTCGCGCGCCTCGACGAGCTGCGCCGCGATGCAGGCCTCGGCGAGCGCGATCGCGGCGGCGGGCCCGGCGATCCCGGCCCCTGCGATAACCACCTTCATGCTGGACATCCCTTGTAACAGCCCTGTCGTTCGTTCGGCCGAACGAACCGCAAGCGAGATAGCCCATGTCAACCGATGACGACATTCCATCGCGGGCCGAGGCGCTCGAGCGGCTCGGCATCGCCGGGCGGCGGCTGAGCGACGCGGTGGTGCTGTTTCACAGCCGCGCCGCCGAGGCCTTCGGGCGCGGCGCGAGCGAGACCAAGACCAAGACGCTCGGCGTCATCCAGCGCTTCGGCCCCATGACGCACCGCGACCTGACCGAGCATGTCGGGCTCAAGCCCGCCTCGGTGAGCAACATCCTCGCTCGCCTCGAGGCGAAGGGCTGGATCCGCCGGCAGCGCTCGAGCGAAGATGCCCGCAGCGTCCTCGTCACCACCCTCCCCGAAAAGACCGGACACTTCCGCAAGACGGTCTTCGGCGCGCTGATGGCGCGGCTTCAGGGCGTCCATGACGGCTACGACGCCGCCGAGCTGCTGCTGATCGCCGACGCCTTTGGCGCCATCGCCGCCGCACAGGAAGCCGCCGCCGACGACCTTGACGCCCCTCGCTGCGAATGAGCAATTCGCGACAAGGGCCGATCCCGATGAGCGGCGAATTGCCGTCGTCCGCCCCGCGCGCGGCGCGCAACTGCGGCCCCGTCATTGCCCGAACCACCGGACACGGGAGCGTCCGAGTGCGGACACAGCGATCAGGCCCAAATCACGCGCGACGTCGTGCGGTGGTGCGGCAGGACCCCGACGCGGCCGCGCCGGGATCCGCAGGCTCCCGGGCGGCTTCGTCAGCCGGCGCTCGGAAACTGGACGGGTGAGCAGATCTCCACGAGGTACCCGTCGGGATCGCTGACATACGAGGTCGTCTGCCCCCAGGGTTCCTCGCGGACGTCCTGAACCAGGTTGGCGCCGGCCGAAACCGCCTGCGCCAGGGCTTTTCCGACGTCATCGGTCTCGAAGGCGATCTCGAAGACCGGGCGCTTGGGGTCGGGCATGCCGGGCTCCTTGCCGAGCTGGCGCATCAGTGCCTTCGACGAGAAGGCGAGCCTCGTCTCTCCCGTCGCGAGTTCGCCGAAGTCGCCCGACTCATGCAGGAACTGCCGGCGCATCCCGAAGGCCTGCTCGTAGAAGTCGAGCGACGCGGCGACGTCGTCGACGTAGAGAATCGTGTATCTGAAGATCATGGTGTTCCTTCGAAGCTGCTCCGCCGACCGGGGATGCCATCCGCCACCGCGCGCGAGTGCGCCTCGAGACCCGGATTGCCGGGGATCGCGCCCTTTCGCTCGCATACCGGCTCCCCAGCCTTGCCGGTGTCCTCTTCGTGGTCGGATGGCGGCGGCCTCGGTGTGACCGGGGCCGCCGCCATCATGTCTCAGCCGGCGCGGTACGGCGGGCCGGCGTTCTCCATCATCTGGTTGTATTCGCGCAGGATCGAGACGACACGGGCCTGCGTCTCGCCCTCGTCGGCGATCTCGTCCCAGAATTCCTGTGCGGCGCGCTCCACCGTCGCCCACTCTGGGTCAGGGATGCTGGTCAGCTCCAGCTTGCCACCGCCGGTGCGCAGTCGCGCCTCGCCGCCCCAGTACCAGTACTGGCGGTAGTAATGCGAGCTGTCGAAGGCAAGCCGCAGCATCTCCTGCAGATGCTCCGGCAGCTCTTGCCAGCGTTCCATGTTGGCAAAGAAGCTGCCGCACCAGGCGCCGGATATGTTGTTGGTCAGGAAGTAGTCGGTGACATCGGCCCAGCCGACCTCGTAGGCCTCGGTAATTCCCGCCCAGGCGATGCCGTCGAGCTCACCGGTCTGCAATGCGATCTCGACGTCCTCCCAGGGCAGGGTCACGGGCACGACCCCGAACCGCGCCAGGAAACGCCCCGCCGTGGGAAAGGTGAAGACCCGCTTTCCGTCGAGATCCTCGAGGCTGCGGATCGGATCGCGCATGGTGAAATGGCACGGATCCCAGGCACCGGCCGAGATGTGCTTGACGCCGACGGCAGAATACGCCTCGTCCCAGATCTCGTTGAGGCCCCAGTCGTGAAACAGGACCGGCACGTCGAGGCTGTGACGGCAGGCGAACGGAAAGTAGCCGCCGAACACCGTGACCGGAGTGGGCGACATCATGGAGTCGTCGTCCGACTGCACGGCGTCGATGGTGCCGCGCTGCATCGCCTGGAACAGCTCCTCCGTGGGCACGAGCTGGTCCGCAAAGGACAGCTCGATCTCCATCTCGCCATTGGCGGCGCGGTTGAATGCCTCCACCGCGGGCTGAACGACCTGCGCGCCCAGCGCCGCGCCGGCATAGGTCTGGAGTCGCCAGCGGATCGGTGATTGGGCGTGAACCGCCGGTGTCGCCAGTGTCGCGGCGCCCGCCGCGAGCGCGCCGGATGTGAGAAGCTTGCGCCGTGTCGTCTGTATACGGGTCATCCTTGTTACCTCCTGTTGATTTGATCGAATGTGGTGGGCGGTTGCCCCGCCTCTGGGGTCGTGATGCCTTGCCTCATCTGTCGTAGATCATCCCGGGCAGCCACAACGCGATCTGCGGAAAGGCCATCACCAGTGCGAGCGCCATCAGCATCACGCCGACGAAGGGAATGATCGAGCGGTAGATATCCATCAGCGTGACCTCGGGCGGGGCCATGGCGCGCATCAGGAACAGGTTGTAGCCGAAAGGCGGCGTCATGTAGGCGATCTGGCAGGTGATCGTGTAGAGTACCCCGTACCAGACCAGATCGAAGCCGAGCGCTGCGACCAGCGGCACATAGAGCGGCGCGACGATCACCAGCATGGCGGTATCGTCAAGGAAGGTGCCGAGCAGCAGGTAGGTCAGCTGCATCAGGATCAGCACGCCCCACGGTCCGAGTCCGATATCGTCGAGGAAGAGCCGGCGCAGCGCATCGACGGCGCGCAACCCGTCGAACACCGCCCCGAAGGCCAGCGCCGCAAGGATGATCCACATGAACATGCACGAGATCGCGAGCGTGCGCCGCGTCGTCGTCTCGAGCACGCGCCAGCTCATGCGGCCCTTGACGATCGCCGCCAGCGTCGCCGCCAGCGCCCCGATGACCGAGCTCTCCACCAGCCGCGTGTAGCCCGTGATGAAGGGCACCATCATCACCGCGAAGATCGCGAGCGGCAGCAGCCCGGCGCGCAGCAGGCGGATCTTCTCGCCGCGCGTGACCTGCGCGCGCTCCCCGGCCGGCAGCACCGGGCCGAGCGCCGGATTCCAGCGGCAACGCAGCGCGATGTAGAGGATGAACATCGCCGCCATCATCAGCCCGGGCAGCACCCCCGCAAGCCAGAGCTGTCCGACCGGCTGGCGCGCGATCATGGCATACAGCACCATCACCACCGATGGCGGCACCAGGATCCCGAGGCTCGATCCCGCCTGGATCACGCCGGTCACCATCACCTTGTCATAATTGCGCCGCAGCAACTCGGGCAGCGCGATGGTCGCGCCGATCGCCATGCCGGCGACGGAAAGCCCGTTCATCGCCGAAACCAGCACCATCAGCATGATCGTCCCGATCGCCAGCCCCCCCGGCACGGGCCCCATCCAGACATGGAACATGCGATAGAGATCGTCGGCCAGGCGGCTTTCCGACAACACGTAGCCCATGAAGATGAACATCGGCAGCGTCATCAGCGGGAACCAGTTCATCAGCTTGATGGTCTGGGCAAACGCCAGGTCGTAGCCGCCGCGGTCGCCCCACAGCGCGATCGCCGACACCATCGCGACAAAGCCGATGACCCCGAACATGCGCTGCCCCGTCATCAGCAGCAGCAGCATCGAGCTGAACATCAGAACGGCGATCATGTCATAGGACATCAGCCGTCCCTTTCGCCGGGCGCGCGCGTGTCGTTCTGCGGCGCGTTGACCGGATCACCGGGCGCGGGCGCGAGCTCCACGCCGCGCAGCCTCGCAATGTCGCGCAGCAGGAACGCGCTGCATTGCAGGATCATCAGGACGATGCCGATCACCATGACGGCCTTGATCGGCCACATGTAGGGCCGCCAGAGGCCGCGCCGGCGCTCGCCGTATTCCAGCGAATAGATGGTGCTGTCGATGCCGCCCCACAGCAGCACCACCAGGTAGAAGATCAGCACGAAGATGGTGACGGAGTCGACAGCCGCCTTGGTGCGATCGCCGAGGCTGCCATAGAAAAGGTCCATCCGCACGGCCGACCCCATCTGCAACGAATAGGCCCCGCCGAGAATGAAATACCCCATCAGGATGAACTGGGCCATTTCGTCGGTCCAGATCTGCGGGCTGAACAGGCCGCGCGCGATGGCGCCCCACAGCAGCACGCCCATCAGCGCGAACAGCGTCCACATCGCGATCCGGCCGACCCGGTAATTCACCGCCTCGATCCATCGCAAATACGCGATCAGAAACCCCGGCATGCTGCACCCGTGCGGCGTTCGATCGCTGCGGTGCGCTGCAATCGCGCCGCCGCGGGCAATTGGCGGTTCGCGGGCGTATCGCAGCGCCCCGCGCGGCCGGGCCTCGCGCCGGTCTTGCCGGGACGCCGATCGGGATCACGGATCAGGCGCAAGGGCGACGCATGCGCCGGGTCGGTGCCGTTGCGACCGTCGGCCAGACGCGCCGCCACGGCGGGCGCCAGGCTGCGCGCGCCGGTATCCCGGCCAGGATGATCGGCTCGCGCGTCCGGCACGCCACCGCAGGATGCTCTCCTGCGCTCGACCGTCCCGGGCCGCCACCGCGCGATGGTCGAAGCGGTCTCCTCGGTGCGGTCGGGAGCGGTGAGCGACATGATGCGCCATGACCTCGATCAGGACGGCCGAGCGTGCGGCAGCGCGCCAGAAGTTGTCAAGTTGCTTTCGTCAATCGAACTTCCGCGGGGCATCAGGCGCTTCTCAACTGACCTGCCCTCCGATCCTGCCCCCCATGCGGTCACCGCACCGGCCGCGATGGCCCTGCCGCGCACATCGAAGCCGTTGCAGGGCGGTCGCGTCATCAGCGCCCGTCGCCTCAGATCGACACGCGTTCGAGGGTTTCGTGTTTCGCGACCGCGCTGGCCGGTTTCGACAGGACGGACTCCTCCCGATTGAGAACGCAGAATTCGTCCTCCAACCCGTAAGCGAAATCGAAATACTGCTCCGCGAGCACGATGGCGAGTTGCTGCTGCCCGCCGGACAGGTCACGCACGCGGCGCCCCTTCATCTGCTGCAGGACCGGGAAGAGATCGTGGATCCGCTGCGGGACATGATGCGCACCGCGCGGCAGGCAGGCAAAGCCCGTCTGTAGGTTCTCGCTCGCGCCGAGAAGCGCAAAGATCTCTCGCCCCTGCGGAACACAGGCGTTGCCCGCGAGCGCGGCCTGCGTGGCAGTGGGGCGGCCGAATTCGACGCCGGCCAGCGTGATCGTGCCCCCGAATGCGGATGACGCCCCGCGATCGCGCGCAGCAAGCTGGTCTTGCCCACGCCGTTCGTGCCCATCACCGCCGTGACGGCCCCGGGCCGGGCCTCGAGCGACAGCCCCCGCAGGATCTGCGAGGCTCCGTAGCGCAGGGTCAGGTTCGCGACGGCCAGCATCTCTCAGCGCCCCAGACAGGCATCGATCACCTGCTGGTTCCTCGTCACATGATCGAGCGACCCTTCGGCAGGGACCGCCCCCTCGTGCAGCACGGTCACACGGCAGTCGAGGCGGCGGATGAATTCCATGTCGTGTTCGATCACCATGACCGCGCCCGTCTTTGCGATGCCTTTCAGCAGGTCTGTCGTGTGTTCGCGCTCGGCGGGCGTCATGCCTGCCGCCGGTTAATCGACGAGGAGCAGGCGCGGGTCCTGCGCCAACAGCATGCCGATCTCCAGCCATTGCTTCTGCCCGTGGCTCAGATCGCCCGCGCGATGCTCCGGCCGCGCTGACAGGCCGATTTCGGCGGTGACCTCGTGAATGCGCGTGCGGTCCCGATCGGTCGGGGACCAGAGCAGAACGGACAACGGTCCGCGCCGGTTGCGCAGGGCCATGGCCGGATTGGCGCGCACGCCCTGTTCCTCGAACACCGTGGGTTTCTGGAACTTGCGCCCGATCCCGGCCCTGGCGATCTGGCTTTCCGACAGCTTCAGAAGATCGATCGACCGCTCGCCCCACCGAACACGCCCTTCATCTGGGCGCGTCTTGCGGGTCACGATATCCATGAAGGTGGTCTTGCCGGCGCCGTTGGGGCCGACCACGGCGCGCAATTCCGGCTCGTGAATGGCGATTGAGAGGTTGTTCATGGCGCGGAAGCCGTCGAAGGTGACCGACACGCCCGAAACGTCGAGAAGGGCGGTCATGGCTGTTTCGGCACCAGTTGATCGAACAGCCCGCCGATGCCCGCGGGAAAGAACACCGTCACGGCGACAAAGCCCAGCCCCAGAAGGACCAGCCACCAGTCGGTCCAGACGATGCGGTAGAACCCGAGATCGATACTGGGCGCCCCCCGCCGGTCAGTCAGCTCGACAGCAGCGAGACCGGCGCCGCCCCGATCACGGCCCCGTAGAGGCGCCCGCGCCCGCCGATGGCGACCCACACCGCCAGATAGATCGAGGCGATGGGGGCGATCTCGGCGGGGTTGATGATGCCCGCCTGCGGATAGTAGAGCGCCGCGGCGAGGCCCGAGACGACGGCCGTGAGCGTGAAGACGAAGAGCTTGTAACCCTCGGCATTGTAACCCGGAAAGCGAACCCGCGCCTCGTTGTCGCGGATCGCCCGAATGACCGAGCCGAACTTGCCCGACACCACCCAGGCAAAGAGCATATGGCCGCCGCCGAGGGCAAGCGCCGAGGCCCAGAAGAGCCGGACCGATATGACGGCCTGCGGCACGTCCGGAAAACCGGGGATGTTCCGCAGGCCCGACGGCCCGTTATTGCCGCGCAGACCGGTGTCGTTCTGGAACAGGTAGAGCGAGAGCGCCAGCGTCATGGCCTGGGTCAGGATCGACAGGTAGACCCCGGTCACGCGCGAGCGAAACGCCAGCCAGCCGAACACCAGCGCCAGCGCCCCCGGTATCGCCACGACCATCGCGATCTGGAACGCAAGCGGGTCCGCGAAATACCAGATCAGGGGCAGTTCCGAGCTGCCGACCACGCTCAAGATCTGGGAGACGACCGCGTCGGCCACCTCGGTCTCGGTCGGCGGGATGGTTCCGGCCGCGAGACTGTCGCGCATCTGGATTTCGGTGCGCGCATACGTCAGCCACATCCCGATGGCGTAGCCGCCCAGCCCGAAGAAGGCGAAATGCCCGAGGCTCAGGATGCCGCAATAGCCCCACACCACATCCATCGCGATGGCGATCAGGCACAGGCAGAGCGTCATCCCGGGGATCTTGACCGGCGAGGTGGAGATCAGGCCGATCCCCATTCCCTCGGACAGCAGGCTGACCAGCAGCGTGAACAGCCCCAGTGCGG
>SLQD01000182.1 GCA_007131685.1 Paracoccaceae bacterium
CGGTGCTCAAGGGCAATCTGTGCCCCGACGGCGCGATCGTGAAGGTCGCCGGGCTCAAGGCGCTGCAGTTCACCGGCACGGCGCGGGTCTTCGAGTCCGAGGATGACGCGGTCGAGGCGGTGCATGCGCGCGACTACGCCGCCGGCGAGGTGCTGATCGTGCGCAACGAGGGGCCGCGCGGCGGGCCCGGGATGCGCGAGATGCTGGGGCTGACGGCGCTGATCTACGGCCACCAGATGGGCGAGCAGGTTGCGCTGCTGACCGACGGGCGGTTCTCGGGGGCGACGCGCGGGATGTGCATCGGCCATGCCGCGCCCGAGGCCGCGGCGGGCGGCCCGCTCGGGCTCGTGGCCGGCGGCGACACGATCCGCATCGATGCCGCGGCCGGGACGATCACGCTCGAGGTGGACGATGCCGAACTCGAGCGCCGCCGCGCAGCGTGGACGGCACCGGCGACGCGCCACCCGGCGGGGCTGCTGTCGAAATACGCCGCCACCGTGGGGCAGGCGCATGAAGGGGCGGTGACCCATGCCGGCAACGCCGTCTGGCCCGAGGATCGCCGCGGCTGAGGAGAACAGGATGGCCGAGACACCGACACCGCTGGGATTCGTCGGCACCGGGCTGATGGGCGCGCCGATGGCGCAGCGCCTCATCGCGGCGGGGTATCCGCTGACGGTCTGGAACCGCACCGCGGCGAAGGCCGCGCCGCTCGAGGCCGCCGGCGCGACGGCGGGCGCCGATGCCGCCGATGTCGCCGCGCGCAGCGATATCGTCTTCACCTGCCTGACCGACACCGCCGCGATGGAGGCGGCGGTGTTCGGCCCGCGCGGCATCGCCGCGGGGGCGCGGCGCGGCGGCGTGCTCGTCGACTTCTCCTCGATCGCGCCGGATGCGACGCGCGCGATGGCCGAACGGCTCGAGCGCGAGAGCGGCATGACCTGGATCGATGCGCCCGTATCGGGCGGGGTGCCCGGCGCCGAGGCCGGCACGCTCGCGATCATGGCGGGCGGGCCCGAGGACGCCGTCGAGCGGGTCCGGCCCGTGATCATGGAAATGGCGCAGCGCTTCACCCGCATGGGGCCGAGCGGCGCGGGCCAGACCACCAAGCTGTGCAACCAGGTGATCGTGGGTTGCACCATGGCGGTGCTCGCCGAGGCGACGCGGCTCGCGGAGAATGCGGGGGTGGACGCAACGCGGCTGCCCGAGGCGCTTGCCGGGGGCTTTGCCGACTCCAAGCCGCTGCAGATCTTCGTACCGCGCATGGCGCGCGCGCAGCACGACCCGCCGCTCGGGCAGGTCTACACGATGCTCAAGGATCTCGACTCGGTCTGTGCGCTGGCGCGCGAGACCACCTCGCCGGTGCCCTTCACCTCGCTCGCGGCGGAGCAGTTCCGGCTCTTGAGCGCGCGTGGCGGCACGGATGCGGATGCGCTCGAGATATACAAGCTGTCGGGGCCGACCCCGCTCGACTGACAACAGGGAGACGACGATGCGCCACTTCACCATGACCGCGGCCCTGATCGCCGCCAGCCTCTCGGCTGCGCCGGTTCTCGCCGACGACGACGTCACCACCCTTCGCGTCGGCAACTGGCTGCCCGAGCATCACCTGATCCCGATGGGTATCCTCAAGCCCTGGGCCGAGGCGATCGAGGCGGAGACCGACGGCACGCTGCGCTTCGAGATCATGTCCTCGGCGCTCGGGCCGCCCCCGGCGCAGTTCGACCTTCTGCTCGACCAGGCCTTCGATGTGGGCTACGGCGTGAGCGGCCACAACCCGGGCCGGTTCACCATGACGCAGGTGATGGACCTGCCCTTCATGTCGCCCGACCCGTGGTCCGGTTCGGCGGCGGCTTGGCAGACCTATGAGCGCTGGGGGCACGAATACGGCGAGCATGATGGCGCTCATGTCGCCGGGCTGTTCGTGCATTCGACCCCCAACATCAACATGGCCTCCGGCCGCATCGAGGCGATCGACGATCTCGAGGGGGTGACGATCCGCGTGGGCGGCGACGTCACCGGCCGCATCATGCGCGCACTCGGCGCCAGCCCGGTGCAGCTTCCGCCCACCGAGGCGCAGACGGCGATGGCGCGCGGCGTGGCCGACGGCATCACCTTCCCCTCCGAGTCGATCGACTTCTTCGGCATCACCCCGGAAATCGAGACGATCACCCGCATCCCCGGCGGTCTCTACACCGACACCTTCTGGATCGCCTTCAACGAGGACAGCTGGAACGCGCTCTCGGACGAGCACCGCGCCGCCGTCGACAAGCACAGCGGCATGGCCATTGCCCTGCTTGCCGGCTGGGCCTGGAACAATGGCGACATGCTAGGCGAGGAAAAGCTCGCCGAGGGAGGGGTGGAGTTCATCAGCCTGCCGGAGGAAGAAGTTGCGATCGCGCGCGAGAGGCTGCAGCCGCTCGAGGAGGAGTGGCTCGAAGCAGCCGGCGAGCGCGGCTTCGACGGCGCGCGCATCATCGACTACGCCCGCGCGATGGTGGCCCATTACGACGCGCACAAGCCGGTCAATGTCCGCCCCGAGTGACCGCTTGATCGCGGCGGCGGCGGCGCGCGGCAGCTGACATGATGGCGCGCGCGGGGGCGTCCCTGTTGCGGCTGATCGACGGCGCCTTCACCGCGATGGTCGTGATCGCGGGATCGATCGCGGCGGCGATGATGCTGGCGACCTTCGCCAATGTGGTGATGCGCTACCTGTTCCGAAGCCCGATCGGCGGCGTCTTCGAACTCACCGAGATCGGCATGGGGCTCGTCGTGTTCTTTGCGCTTCCCGGCATGATCCGCCGGCGCGGCAACATCGCGGTCACCGTCCTCTACGACCACTTCCCCGCCGCGCTGCGCCGCGGCGCCACCATCATCACCGACATGCTCGGCGCCGCCCTGTGCGCCTTCATCGCGTGGCGTATCTGGCTTCAGGGCGAACGCATGATGCGCGTGGGAGAGGTCTCGATGGAGCTGCGCATTCCCAAGGGGCTCGTCGCACAGTCGATGGCGGCGCTGATGGCGGCTGCGGCGCTCGCCTTCGCGATCTGCGCGTTCGAGTCGCTGCGCGGCCGGGCCGGGCCGGGCGGTGGCGGGCCGGCGGGAACGGTGCGGTGATGGGGGTCTGGGAGAGCGCCGGGCTGGCCTTCGCGGCCCTGTTCGGTCTCATGATGGTCGGCATGCCCATCGCCTTCGCGATGCTGATCGTGGGGCTCGCGGGGATCTGGCTCGCGATCTCGGAGCGCACCGCCATGGGCATGATCGGCCAGCTTCCGGTCAACGCGACGATGTCCTACGAGCTCTCGGTCGTGCCGATGTTCATCCTGATGGGGGTGCTGTTCGCGCGGGCGCGGATGTCGCAGGACCTCTACAATCTCTGCCACGGGCTCGTGGGCCACCGCCGCGGCGGCCTGGCATCGGCGACGATCCTGGCCTGTGGCGGATTCTCGGCCCTGAGCGGCTCCTCCATCGCCACGGCGGCGACAATGGCGCGCGTTGCCGTGCCCGAGATGCGCCGCTTCGGCTACAGCGACGGGCTGTCGGCGGCGACGGTGGCCGCCGGGGGAACGCTGGGGATCCTGATCCCGCCCTCGGTGATCCTCGTGCTCTACGGTATCGCGACGGGGACCGATATCGGGATGCTGTTCATTGCCGGGATCGTTCCGGGGTTGCTGGCGATCCTGCTCTACCTGGTGGCGGTACGGATCGTCGCATGGCACGATCCCGCAAGCGCGCCCGCCGCGCCGCGCGCCAACCGCGCCGCCTGGCGCGCCCAGCTGCGCAGCGTGGGGCCGATCCTGGCGCTGTTCGTGCTCATCATCGGCGGGCTCTACCAGGGTGTGTTCACTCCGACCGAGGCGGGCGGCGTGGGCGCGACGGGGGCGCTGTTCTTCGCGCTCTGGCGCCGCGCGCTCGGTCTGCGCGCCTTCGTCGACGTGATCAGCGAGACCGTCCTGACAACGGCGAGCCTGTTTCTCGTGCTCGTCGGTGCGCTGGTATTCTCGAACTTCATCAACCTGATCGGGTTTCCCGAAGCGCTGTCGGCGCTGATCCGCGGGGCGGGATTGCCGCCGATCTCGGTGATCCTGCTCATCCTGCTCATCTATATCGTGCTCGGCACCTTCATGGAGAGCCTGTCCATGATCCTGCTGACGATCCCGATCTTCTTTCCCATCGTCAGCGCGCTCGGCTTCGACCCGATCTGGTTCGGCATCTTCGTGGTGATGGCCGCCGAGCTGTCGCTGATCACGCCGCCGGTCGGGCTCAACCTGTTCGTGATCAAGAGCGTGATCGGCGATATCCGCATCGGCGAGATGTATCGCGGCATCCTCCCCTTTGTGCTGGCGGACCTGGTTCGCATCCTGCTGATCGTCGCCTTCCCGGCCATCGCGCTGTTCCTGCCCGCCACGGCGGGGTGAGCGCGCGGACGAGTGCGAACTGCGCCGGGCCCGATGCACCGCGGAGGATCC
>SLQD01000053.1 GCA_007131685.1 Paracoccaceae bacterium
CGGCGGCCAGTTCGTCCTTGCTCGCGAGCGGCACGCGCGCCTGCACCTCGCCGGTGGCGGGATTGTAGACATCGCCGAAGCGGCCCGAGCCGCCCTTGACATGTTTGCCGTCGATCCAGTGGGTCAGTTCCTGCATGGGGTCCTCCTCGTGGGTATGGCCGCAGGATAGGCTTGCACCGATGGCCGCGAAAGAGGCAGTTTCCCAAAAGCGTCTTGCGCGAATTCAGGAGCGTGGATGGCGACGGACTGGGATGATCTGCGCATTTTCCTCAGCGTGGCGCGTGCGGAGAGCCTGTCGGCGGCGGGGCGGGCGCTGCGGCTCGACCCGGCCACGGTGAGCCGGCGCGTCACCCGGCTCGAGGAGGGGCTGGGCGCGCGGCTCTTCCTGCGCTCGCCGCAGGGCTACACGCTCACCGAGGAGGGCGTGCGGCTGATGGAGCACGCCGCACGCGCCGAGGCGGCGGTGTCGGGCGCGCGCGATGCGGTCGCGGGGCCGGGCGGGCAGCTTACCGGCACGATCCGCATCGGCGCGCCCGATGGCTGCGCCAATTTCCTGCTGCCGCAGGTGATCGCCGGGATCTGCGATGCCCATCCGGGCCTCGAGGTGCAGATCGTCGCGCTGCCGCGCGTGGTGAATCTTTCGAAACGCGAGGCCGACATGGCCATCGCCGTCTCGCGCCCCGAGACCGGGCGGCTCACGGTGCAGAAACTGGTCGATTACCGGCTGCACCTCGCCGCCTCGCGCGACTGGCTCGACCGCCACGGCCCCGTCACCCGCCGCGACGACCTGCGCGGCAAGCGCATCATCGGCTACATCCCCGACATGATCTTCGACTCCGAGCTCGACTATCTCGCCGAGATCGGCGTCGAGGCGCCCGCGCTCGCCTCCAATTCCGTGGCCGTGCAGCTCAACCTGGCGCGCCGCGGCGCCGGGGTGGCGATCGTGCATGACTTCGCGATGCCCGCGGCGCCCGAGCTGGTGCATCTGCTGCCCGGCGAGGTGGCGTTGCGGCGCAGCTTCTACCTGGTGCGCCACGCCGATGACCGCCGCGTGGACCGGCTCAACCGCTTCGCCGCCGCGCTCGCCCGCGGGGTGCGGCATGAACTCGCAGAGCATGCAGGCGACGCTTGACAGGCGGGGGCGCGCTGCCGGACTATCGAGGATAACGCGGAGGAGACACCATGCTGGTGCAGCAGATTCTCAAGATCAAGGACGCCGACGCGACCGACGTCGCCACCATCGCGCCCGACAAGACCGTGGCCGATGCGGCCGCGATGCTCTCGCGGCTGCGCATCGGCGCGCTCGTGGTTTCGCCGGACGGCAAGGCCGTCGAGGGGATACTTTCGGAGCGCGACATCGTGCGCGAGCTCGGCAAGTCCGGCGATGGCTGCCTGAAATGGACGGTGGCGGACATGATGACCCGCGAGATCGTCAGCTGCAGCCCCAGCGACAAGGCCGACCAGATCCTCGCCGCGATGACCGAAGGACGCTTTCGCCACCTGCCGGTGATGCGCGACGGCGAGATGATTGGCCTGATCTCCATCGGTGACGTGGTCAAGGCGCGCCTGTCCGAGCTGTCGATGGAGAAGGACGCGCTGCAGGGTCTGATCGCCGGATACTGAGACGGCCCCTTGCAATCGGCGGCGCAATATCGTTGCCTGAGCCCGAGCAACAATGGGCCCGCCGATGCGCACCGGACTTTATCCCGGCACCTTCGACCCCATCACCATGGGGCATGTCGATATCATCAATCGCGCCTGCGCGCTGGTTGACCGGCTCTATGTTGGCGTCGCGGTCAATCGCGACAAGGGGCCGCTTTTCTCGCTCGAGGAGCGGGTCGCGATGATCGAGGCCGAATGCGTCGCCCTTTCCGAGCAGACCGGCACGGAGATCATCGCCCATCCCTTCGACAATCTGCTGATTACCTGCGCGCACGAGGTGGGCGCACAGGTGATCGTGCGCGGGCTGCGCGCGGTGACGGATTTCGAATACGAGTTCCAGATGGTGGGGATGAACCGCGCGCTCGACTCGCGCATCGAGACGGTATTCCTGATGGCGGAGGTTCGCCACCAGGCGATCGCCTCGAAGCTCGTCAAGGAGATCGCGCGGCTCGGCGGCGATGTCTCGGGCTTCGTTCCGCCCGCCGTCAACAAGGCGCTGCGCGCCAAGTTCGGCTGAGGGCGCGCTCAGGCGCCGGCGGCGGGACACATGAAGCGCGCAAAGAACGACGCCAGCCCGTCATGGTCGTCGAGCGGGCGGATGGCGGCGACATACTGGTCGGGCCGGACCACGACGACGCAGCCGCGCGCCCGGTCGATGCCGCGCATGTCGAAGATGTCCGCGCGCGGATCCGGGCAGAAGACCTTCTCGTAATCGCGCAGTCCGTAACGCCCCTTGCGCGGCAGGAGAAGCGGGGGTAGCGACCCGACCGCGAGATCGCGATGCGGCTGCTGCAGCACCGCGCGCAGATCGATCACGCAGTCGCGGTCCGCGCCGGGTGGCGTGTGGCGCCGGATCGGCGAGGCCGGATCATCGGAGAGAAAGCCGCACAGCGCCCGCAGCCCGCCTTCGGGCGCATCGCCATCGGCGAAGGCGAAGAGCCGCCAGCGCCCATCCGCCTTGATCGTGTGCCCCAGATGCATCGACCGCGCATCCGCAAGCCGGATCACCGGGGCGGAGTGAAACCGCGTGCCCGTGGCGAACCCGGTCGCGAGGTGCTGGTGCTCGGGCGTCCCGGTGATCAGCGAGGGCGCATAGGTGATCGCCGTGCCCGCGGTGAAGCGGCCGTGCTTCACGAAATAGCGCTGAAACTCGGCCGGATCGACGGCGTCCGCGCCGCTCTCGCCCGCGGCGGCGGGGCGGGCGCTGAACATCCGGGCGAATTCGCGGTCGAAGTCGATGAGTTCGCGCGCGACACCCTGGCGTTCTTCGGAATAGGTCCGCAGAAGCTCCGGCGTGCACTGCTCGCGCAGCACCGCGGCGAGCTTCCAGCCCAGATTGAACCCGTCCGCCATCGAGACATTCATGCCCTGGCCGGCTTTGGGGCTGTGGGTGTGGCAGGCATCGCCGGCGATGAAGACGCGCGGCGTGCCGGCCCCGGGCGCATCGTCGAAGCGCGGGCAGAGCCGCTGGCCGATCTCGTAGACCGACCACCAGGCGACCTCCTTCACCTCCAGCGTGTAGGGATGCAGGATGCGCCCCGCGGCGGCGATCAGATCCGCCACGGTGATGCTGCGGCTCGCGATGCGCTCGTCCGGGTTGAGCTTGTCGAGCTCGATATAGAGCCGCACCAGATAGCCGCCCTCGCGCGGGATCACGAGCAGATTGCCTTCTTCGGCGGAATGCACCGCCGCCTTGAGCCGGATATCGGGGAAATCCGTCACCGCGAGCACATCCATCACCCCCCAGGCCTGGTTGGCGGCATCGCCGTGCAGTTCGAGCCCGAGCGCCTTGCGCACGCTGCTGCGCGCCCCGTCGCAGCCGACGACGTGGCGCGCGCGCACGGTCTCGATGCCGCCCTCGGCTCCGTCCGCCCCGTCGCGCGCGATCCGGGCCGACACGGGATGCGACGCGGCCGGGTCGTCATCGACATGCAGCGCGATCAGGCTGCGCGCATGGGCGGGGGCGAGCCGGGTCGGCGCGTTGCGCATCACCGCGAGGAAATGGTCGTGCACCCGCGCCTGGTTGAGGATCACATGCGGAAACTCCGACAGCCCCTCCTCGGTGTCCGCGATGCGGCCGCTTCGGGCGATGCGCCCGGGCCGCACCGGGTCGGGCTTCCAGAACACGGTCTCGTTGACCCAGTAGGCCTCGCGCATGACGTGCTCGCTGAAGCCGAACGCCTCGAACATCTCCATCGTGCGGCAGGCGATCCCGTCGGCCTGGCCGAGCGCGAGCGGGCCGGGCCTGCGCTCGATGATGGCGGTGGCAATGTCGGGGAAGGCGGCGAGTTGCGCGGCCAGGGTCAGCCCGGTCGGCCCGGCGCCCACGATCAGCACATCCACCGTTTCGGGCAGCGCTTCGGTGGGCCGGCCCTCGGTCCCGGCGGCGGCAGGCCGGATGCGCGGGTCGCCGGGGGTGAAACCGTCGAGATGGAACTGCATGGTGTCTCCTCCGGGCTGTGATCAAATATGGTATGTATACTTATCAATTGCCGTCAATGAAAAAGATAAGTATACAGATCAATATCCCCAGACTATTGTCGCGGCTGGATAATCTCGTGATCCGGGGGCGCGATGGAAGTTCAGGGCATGGCCGGACACCTGATCCGGCGGCTGCATCAGCGCTCGGTGCAGGTCTTTCAGGCGCATGCACGCCGGGC
>SLQD01000269.1 GCA_007131685.1 Paracoccaceae bacterium
CGCCGCGTGGCGGTGTAGGGCGCGATCGGCGCGCAGATCGCGATACCGCCATTCTTGGTGATCTCGCTCGCGACATAGCCGATGCGCTTGATGTTGAGATCGCGGTGCTCCTTGGAAAAGCCGAGCTCCGAGGAGAGATGCTTGCGCACCACGTCGCCGTCGAGCAGCGTCACGGGCCGGCCGCCCATCTCCATCAGCTTGACCATCAGTGCATTGGCGATGGTGGACTTGCCCGAGCCCGAAAGCCCCGTCAGGAAGATCGTGAAGCCCTGCTGCGCGCGCGGCGGCGAGGTGCGGCGCAGCTCGCTGACGACCTCGGGAAAGGAGAACCAGTCCGGAATCTCGATGCCCTCTCGCAGGCGCCGGCGCAGCTCGGTGCCCGAGATGTTGAGCACCGTCACGCCCTCTTCGATCTCGTCGGCGGGCTCATACTGGGCGCGCTCCTGCACATAGACCATGTGCTTGAAGTCCACCATCTCGAGGCCGATCTCGTCGGCATGTGCGCGCACCATTTCCTGCGCGTCATAGGGGCCGTAGAAATCCTCGCCCGCAGAGTTCTTGCCCGGCCCGGCATGGTCGCGCCCCACGATCATGTGGGTGCAGCCATGGTTGCGCCGGATCAGCGCGTGCCACAGCGCCTCGCGCGGGCCGGCCATGCGCATCGCGAGGTTGAGCAGCGACAGATGCGTGGTCGAGGAGGGGTACTTGTCGAGCACCGCTTCGTAGCAGCGCACCCGCGTGAAATGATCGACATCGCCGGGTTTGGTCATGCCGACGACGGGGTGGATCAGCAGGTTGGCCTGCGCCTCCCTGGCGGCGCGGAAGGTCAGCTCCTGATGCGCGCGGTGCAGCGGGTTGCGGGTCTGGAAGGCGACGATGCGCCGCCAGCCCATCTTGCGAAAGAACGCGCGCAGCTCGTTGGGGGTATCGCGCCGGGCGCGGAAATCGTAATGCACCGGCGGCTGGATGCCGGTGACCGGCCCGCCGAGATAGACCGGCCCGGCGTCGTGATGCAGGTAGTTCACGGCCGGGTGGGCGAGATCGTCGGCCCCGTAGACACGCTCGGCCTCTCGGCGCTTGTCGGGGCTCCACTTGTCGGTCACCGACATGATCGCGAGGATCACCCCCTCGGCATCGCGCAGCGCGATGTCCTGGCCCGGCTCGACGGTCGCGGCGAAATCCTGCGTCACGTCGAGCGTGACGGGCATCGGCCACAGTGTCCCATCCGCAAGCCGCATCGTCTCGACGACGCTGTCATAGTCGCTCTGGCCGAGGAAGCCCTTGAGCGGGTTGAAGGCGCCGTTCATGAGCAGTTCGAGATCGCAGACCTGGCGCCGGGTGAGATCCCAGGAGGGCAGGTCCCCGGCCTCGGCCTTCAGCTTCTGCGCGCTCTCGTGCGAGACGAAGAGTTCGGGGATGGGGATGGTGTTGAGTGCTGTCATCTGTCCGCTCGGTGATGTGTTGGCGCGGCGCGCGCGACTGGCCCGCCTCAGCCCGACTGCGCCGCCAGCCAGCGCTCGGCGTCGAGCGCGGCCATGCAGCCCATGCCGGCGCTGGTGACGGCCTGGCGATAGACATGATCGGTGATGTCCCCGGCGGCGAAGACGCCGGGCAGGGAGGTCTCGGTGGTGCCCGGGCGCACCCAGACATAGCCGCCATTGTGCAGCTCGAGCTGCCCGGCGACGAGCTCGCTCGCGGGGGCGTGGCCGATCGCGATGAAGGCGCCGGTGCAGGGCAGCTCGCGCTCGGCGCCCGTCCGCGCATGCTTGATACGCAGGCCCGTCACCCCCGGCGGCGTGCCCGCGCCCAGCACCTCCTCGACGACATGATCCCAGATCACCTCGATCTTGGGATGCCTGAAGAGCCGCTCCTGCAGGATCTTCTCGGCGCGCAGGCTGTCGCGGCGATGCACGAGCGTGACCTTCTCGGCAAAGTTCGTCAGAAACAGCGCCTCCTCGACGGCGGTGTTGCCCCCGCCCACCACGGCGACTTCCTGGCCGCGATAGAAGAAGCCGTCGCAGGTCGCGCAGGCGGAAACGCCGAAGCCCTTGAACCGGTCCTCGGACTCGAGCCCGAGCCAGCGCGCCTTGGCGCCGGTGGCGAGGATCAGCGCCTCGGCGCTGTAGCGGTTGCCGGTGTCGGAGATGGCGGTGAAGGGCCGTGCGCCGAGCTCGAGCGTGGCGATATGGTCGGTGACGATCTCGGTGCCGACATCGCGCGCATGCGCCTCCATGCGTTGCATCAGCTCGGGGCCCTGCACGTTGATGTCGCCGGGCCAGTTCTCGACATCGGTGGTGATGGTGAGCTGCCCGCCCGGCTCGATGCCCTGCACGAGCACCGGCTCCAGCATCGCCCGCGCGGCATACACGGCCGCCGTGTATCCCGCGGGGCCGGAGCCGACGATCAGGACGCGGCAATGGCGCGTGTCGCTCATGGTGTCACCCTCGTTCGTACGCGTGCGTCGAAGCGGTCGCCGCGCCGGGCGGTGTGCCCCAGCCCCGGACGCACTGCAAGCGAATTAAAGTTGTTGCGCAGGCTTGTAAGAATATTGCGTTCGCTGCGCGGCTCACCTAAGTAACGCAAAAGTCAAACCGGGGGAAAGATGCCGGGCACCAGCCTCGATCCGATCGACCGCATGATTCTGGCCGAATTGCAGGCCGATGGCCGCATGACCAATGTCGAACTCGCCCGCCGCGTGGGCATTTCCGCGCCGCCCTGCCTGCGACGGGTGCGCACCCTCGAGGAGGCCGGCTACATCGAGGGCTATCATGCCCGCGTCGATGCCCGCCGGCTCGGCTTCGAGGTGCAGGTCTTCGCCATGGTCGGGCTGTCGAGTCAGGCCGAGGCGGACCTGTCGGCCTTCGAGGCGCGCTGCCGGGCATGGCCGCTGGTGCGCGAGTGCCACATGCTCAACGGCGAGATCGACTTCATCCTCAAATGCGTCGCGCCCGATCTGTCGACCTTCCAGAGCTTCCTCACCGAGGAACTCACCGCCGCCGCGAATGTCGCGAGCGTCAAGACCTCGCTCGTGATTCGAAACTCAAAGGACAGCCCGGGCGTCCCCTTCGACGTGCTCGAGGCCCGGCTCGGGCGCAGCGCCTGAACCGCGTCTCAGCCGCGCGGGGGCGCGTCGTCGCCCGCCTCGCTGCGCCGGCTCAGCAGCGGCTCGTCGTGCCCGCCGCCGCGCCCGGGCGAAAGCGGCCCCGCCGCCCGCACCGGGGCGGGCTCGATGCGCGCGGGCGCCTCCTGCGGCGCCGAGAGCGGGCGGCGAAACACCAGCACATGCTGCTCGCTCACCCGCACGCGCCGCAGCAGCCCGCCGCGCTCCGCGCATGGCAGGGTCTCGGCGCGCAGGAACTCCCATCCCTCGCGCGCCATCTCATTGAGCGACGTGCCCAGCGTATGGGCGAAGCGCTCCCCCGTCGTGCGCAGCCCCTTGACCTTCTCGGTACGCTCGGGCGCGGCGACGACCTTGTATTCATACTGCGCCAAGGCGGCCTCCTCGATCCGCGCCGCTTGTGCCCAAACCCTGGCCGCGATGCAAGCGCCGCTCAGAAGCTGCGCCGGAACCGCACCGAAAGCGTGTTGGCGCCGGGATTGTCGTCGCTCAGCCCGGCATTCGACTTGTGCGAGAGCGCCAGCGAAACGCTCATGTCGCGGTCGATGATGTAGCCCAGCCCGACCAACGAGCGAAACTGCAGCCGGTGGCCCAGATCCGTCGCGCTGCTTCCGGCGCTGTAATAGCCGGGCATCAGGCTCGCCTCGACATAGAAATCGTCCATCACGGGCGCAAGCGCCGACACCCCGGCGCCGACCCAGGCCCCGCCGCGGTCATCGAGGCTGCCCGCGACCCCGAGCCCGGCATCGACCCGGCCCAGCGACCATTCCGGCGCCCCGTGAAACTCGAGCGTGACGCCGGGCACCGCATCGGGCCCGCTGCCGCCGAACCAGCTCAGATCACCGCCGAGCACCCATTCCTGCGCGAGCGCCGGCGCCGCGCCCGCCAATCCCATGAAGGCCGCCATCACGGCGGATGCTGGGAAGTTCATCGACCTGCCTCCGGTTGCTCCGGCCTTCCATGGGCCGGTGCGCGCAGCCTATCACCGCGCGCCGATGCGGGCAATTCGCCATGCATGTGCGCCGGCCCGGACAAGGGCGGTGATGGCGCATCCGCCCGCCATGCGCGCGGCGGATGTCGCGCGGGATGCGGCGATGAGCGCGGCACCCGGAGCACCGGCGCCCGCGGCTGCGGCGAGGCGCGTTTCGTGATACGCTCGGCCTCCGCCGCACAGGCCGGGTCGGCATCACGGACGACGGGGGGCTGAGATGGACAGGTCGGCGTTCTTCGCCGCGCTTCGCAGGCGCGACAGCGGCGTCTTCGGCACTAGGCTGTCGCAGGCGCAGGTCGAGGGCACCGAAGCGCTTCTCGATGCCGCGCAATGGTACGGGCTGCAGGATCCGCGCCATGTCGCCAACTGTCTCGCGCAGACCTATCACGAGACCGGCGGCTACATGCTGCCGATCAAGGAGACGGTGTTCGCCTCGCACCGAGACAGGAACCCGAGCGATGCGACGGTCATCGCGCGGCTCGATCGCGCCTGGCAGGAGGGGCAGCTTCCCTGGGTGTCGCGTCCCTACTGGCGCGACGGCTGGTTCGGCCGCGGTCAGATCCAGATCACCCACAAGGCCAATTACCGGAAGATGGGCGCGCGGCTCGGCATCGATCTCGTGGGTGATCCGGCGAAGGCCCTCGATCCCGAAATCAGCGCGCGCATCGTGGTGGTAGGCATGGCCGAAGGGCTGTTCCGCGCGGGCCACGATCTCGAAACCTATTTCGACGACGAGACCGATGATCCGCACGGGGCGCGCCGGATCGTCAACGGCCCGGACGGGACCGACAGCAAGGTCGCCGGTTACCACAACGCTTTTCTGCACGGCCTGCGCGCGGGCGGCTGGCAGCTCCCGGCGGATCCCGGCCCGGTCACGCCGTCGCCCGAGGACGAGATCCGCGACGCGGATGCGCTGCTCGCCTACATCGCCAAGCTGATCGCGGACCACAAGCAGATCACGGTGGCCGCCCGGCGGTAAAGCAGGGGGCGGCGCGCCGGCGCGGTTGCAGTCCGGCCGCTAGAGGTGGGAACCGCCGTTGACGTGAATGGTCTGGCCGTTGACGTAGCCGGCGCCGTCCTCGCACAGCTTCGCGACGATGAAGGCGACCTCCTCGGGGCGGCCGAAGCGGCGGCCGCCCGTGTCGCGCAGATGGCCCGGATCCGGCCCTGTGCGCAGCGTCTCGATGGAGCCGGGCACCACGGTGTTCACGGTCATGCCCGGCTGGTCGAACTCGCTGGCGAGCGCGCGGGTGAAGCCGGCGACGGCGGCCTTGAGCGTGACGACATGAGCGCGCCCGCGCGCGCCCTTGTGCCCGGACAGCCCGCCGATATTGACGATGCGGGCGCGGGGCGAGCGCCGGAGCAACGGCAGCGCTGCCTGCGTCGTAAGGAAGAGCCCGTCGAGCTGGCGCTGCAGGACGCGGTGCCAGTCGGAGAGGGCGATCCGCTCGAAGGGGGCCTCCTCGCGGATCGAGGCATTGTTGATGAGCGCATCCAGCCGCCCGAACCGCGCCTCGAGCTGCGCGAAGACCGCCGCGATCGCGGCCGCGTCGAACATGTCGCCGGCGAAATGGGCGACCGCGCCGCCATGCGCCTGCGCAATATGCGACAGCCCGGCGAGATCGAACCGCGCCGCGCGGCCATTGACGGCGACGTCGAAGCCCGCGCGCAGCAGCGCCCCGGCGGTGGCCAGGCCGATATTGCGCGTGGAACCGGTCACGAGGGCGACGGGGTTTGCGGTCATCATCGCGCTCCTGCTGCTCGCCCGCGCCTCAGCGCAGCGCTTCGCCGGCCCGCGCCGCAGCGCGGAAACGCAGCAGATGATACGCCGCGACGAGCACGAGGATCGCGGCGCTGACGACATCGGTGGTCAGCCGCTCGTCGATCAGCATCACCCCTCCGGCCATCAGCACGATGCGTTCGGGCCAGGACAGCCGCGCGAGGATCGCCCCCGAGCTGCCGAGCGCGAAGGCCACCGCCCCGAGCGCCGAGGAGCCGAAGGCATAGGCGATCCCCTGCCATTCGCCATGCATCAGCAACTCGGGCCGCAGTACCATCGCATAGGCGACGACATAGGTTGGCAGCGCCATCACCATCGCGAGAAAGCCGGTCCGGAACGGGTTGGAGTTCGCCAGCCCCGCCGCCGCGAAGGCCGTCAGCGCCACGGGCGGCGTGATCCCGGCGAAGTTCGAGAAGTAGAAGATGAACAGGTGCACGCCGAGGATGAACAGCCCCAGATCGCCCAGCGGCACCGCCACGACCGAGGCGGTGATGATATAGGCGGCCACCCCCGGCGTCCCCATGCCGAGCACGATCGTCACCAGCATCGTCGCCCCCATCGCCAGCAGCACGGAGCGGTCCCCGAGCTGCAGGATCAGCGAGGCGATCGTCACCCCCCAGCCGGTGATCAGCGTCGCCCCGATCAGGATCCCGGACAGCGCGCAGGCCAGCCCGATATCGATCGTCTGCGTGGCGAGATCGGAGGTGCGCTGGCGGGCATTCGTCAGCGTGTAGGCGCGCCAGTTGCTCATCAGCCCGCCGACGAGCAGGATGCCGCAGGCCTCGATCACGCCGAGCTCGAGCGGATACATCGTCACGATCCGGTAGACCAGCCAGACCAGCCCCGCGAGCACCGGCCAGTAGCGCAGGCATAGCCTCCAGGCCGGCTCGGTCAGCGGCTGCTCGACGATGGCGATGCCGAGCCGGCGCGTCAGCCCGTAAACATAGGTGCCCACGGCGATGTAGTAGAGCAGGGCGGGCAGCAGCGCGGCGGCGAGCACCGTGGCGTAGGGCGTGCCCGTCAGCTCCGCCATGATGAGCGCCCCCGCCCCCATGATCGGCGGCGTCAGCGCGCCCGCGGTGCTCGAGACGGACTCGATGGCGCCGGCCTGGGTGCGGGTGTAACCGGCGCGGATGATCCAGGGGATGGTGAACTGCCCGGTGACCATCACATTGGCCATGTTGCTGCCCGACAGCGAGCCGAACAGCGCCGAGGTGATCACCGAGATATAGGCCGGCCCGCCGCGCACCTTGCCGGTCAGCGCCATGGCGAGCTTCATGAAGAAGTCCTGCCCGCCCGCAATCAGCAGGCACTGCCCGAACACCAGGAACACGAAGATCCACCGCATCGCGACCTGGGTGGGTTCGGAGAAGATCCCCAGCTCGGTCTGGAAGATCGCGCCGACGACCCGGCGCAGCGACAGCGTCGGCGCGATCTGCATCGCCGCCGGAAGCACGAGGCTCGACAGGGTGATCGCGATCGCGATCAGCGCGAGCCCCGGCAGGATCCAGCCGATCACCCGCCGCCCGGCCTCGATCAGAAGCGCGATGAACAGGATGCCGACCCAGATATCGGTCTGCGACGGTACGCTGCCGCGGCGCACGAAGCCGCCGAAATCCTGCAGCACGTAGTAGAGCGGGAACACCGCCGCCACGCACAGGACCACGTCCACGGGATGCACGCTGCGCCGGTTAAGCGCCGAGTCCCAGCCCGCGTTGCGCACGAAGCTCAGCACGAGCAGGAAGGTCAGGAAGATCAGGCCGTGAAGGTAAGGGCTGATCGGCTCGACATAGAGCAGATAGAGCTGCACCAGGACGAACCCCACGCAGCCCGCCTGGTACAGGCCCGCCTGCCAGCCCGTGAGTTCGCGTGCAAACATCGCCCTTACCTTCGCCCGGGGTCAGCGCCTCAATCGAGGATGCCGATTTCCTGGAAATACCGCTCCGCGCCGGGATGGAACGGCATCAGCTCGACCTGCATGCGCACGAGGTCATCGCCGAGACGCACCTGCGAGGGGTGGCGGTCGTGCAGTTCTTCGCGGTGCTCCCAGACCGCCTTGACCATCTCGTAGACGAGATCCTCGTCGATATCGGCATGGCTCCAGAAATGGGTGCCGCCGCCGACCCAGAGCGCGTCCTCCTCGACCCCGTCATAGAGCGACGCATCGACATAGCCGTGATGGAAATACGGATACTCCGCGACGATGGCGTCCATGTCCTCCTCGGTGAAGGAGATGAACCGGAGCCCGCGCGTGGACATCTGCTCGACGATGGCCCCCGCCGGATGCGCGGTGCCCCAGAAGACGGCATCGGCGCTGCCCGAGGCGAGCGCGCCGAAGGCCTGGGCGGGGGCGCTGCGCTGGACATTGGCGAAATCGTCGTCGCTCAGGCCGATCGCGGTGATGGCCTGGGTCGCCGTCGCCTCGGCGCCAGATCCGATGGGCCCGAGGGCGAGGCGCTGCCCGACGAGATCGCGGAAGGTCTCGACCTCGCTGTCCTCGCGCACCATGATGCCGATTTCCCAGGTGTAGCTGGGCAACAGCCCCACGAGCTCCGGGAACGGCGCCTCGCCCTCGGCGGCGAACTCGCCGTAATGGATCGAATAGGCGCCGAGCGTGTTGCCATTGGCCATGTCCACCTCGCCGACCTGGATCAGCCGGGCATTCTCGACCCCGCCCTGGGTGACGGTCATGTCGAGGGTGAGGCCGGGGATCTCGCGCTCCACGATATCCTTGACGCCGGCGGTGATCGGGTAGATCGCGTGTTCGGGTTGTGAGGCGGCGATGGTCAGGCGGACCTCGTCGCCCGGCTCCCAGGCCTGCGCGGCGGTCGCGGTCAGCCCGCCCGCCAGCGCGGCGAGGCTTAGCGTGATCTTGCGGTTCATTGTCGTTCCCTCCTGTTGGTTGCGGGAGTGGTGGCCTGGCGCGCTTGTTCAGTTCTGTTGCGCCAGTCTCTGGCGGAAGGTCGGCAACCATCCGCCATTCGAAACGATCCTGCGCAGCTCGGCGGGCAGCGGATCGAATTGGTGTCTTTCGCCGCGGGTGACGTTCTGCAGCGCGCCGGTTGCGAAATCGACGCGCAGCCTGTCGCCCGGCTTCACCAGCGCGGTGACGCCGGGGCAGCGCGGCAGGAAGGGCAGGCCGGCATTGATGGCGCAGCGGAAACTGCCGCTGTGGATGCTCTCGCAGACCAGCCCGACCCCGGCGCCCCGCAGCCCGATCAGGCCCTGAATATGCGGGTTGCCATGCGCGAAGCGCCGGCCGGTGACGACGATGTCTCCGGGGCGGATGCGCTCGGCGAGGGTCGGGTCGAGCCCCCTGAAGATCTGATGGCGCAGGATCTCGGGATCGGTCTCGCGCGCGAGCGCGTATTTCAGTTCCATCAGCTCGCCGTCGAGCGCGATGTTGTCGCCCAGGACCCAGGCATTGCCTTCGAAATCGAAGCGCTCAGTCATGGGCGGCCTCGCGGGGCTGAAGGTCGGGGTCGAGCCCGCGCGGGTCGCAGATCTCGCCGGTGATGGCGGCGGCGGCGACGGTGGCGGGGCTGGCGATGTAGAGCTGGGCGTCATGCGCACCGAGCCGACCGGGATCGTTGCGCGTGCCGGTCCCGATCGAGACCTCGCCGGGCGCGACCGGCCCGATCCGCCCCCCGGCACAGACCCCGCAGCCCGGCGGCGTCAGCACGGCACCCGAGGCCTGGATGATCCCGGTGAGCGACTCCTCGGCCATCTGCGCGGCGACCCGGTTGGTCGCCGGCGTGACGAACAGGCGCACGCGCGGATGGATTACACGGCCCTTCAGGAACCGCGCCGTCTCGCGCATGTCCTCGATCATCCCCGAGGCGCAGGAGCCGATATAGGCATGGTCGATCCGCGTTCCGCTCACCTGCGAAACCCCCACGACCCTGTCGGGCCGCGGTGGCGCGGCGACCTGCGGCTCCATCAGCGCCATGTCCCATTCGATCACCGCGCGAAACGGCGCATCCGGATCCGAGCGCGGCAGCTCGACGGGCCCGTCGACACGATCGGCGAGATAGGCGCGCACGATCTCGTCGGGCTCCACGATCGCGGAGCGTGCGCCAAGCTCGGTCGGCGTGTTGACCAGCGTGAAGCGCCCGTCGATGCCAATATGGCGCAAGCCGGGGCCGGCGAACTCCACCACCGCGTCGTCGATCAGGTCGGGGTCGAGCTCGCCGATGATCTTCTGGGCGACATCGCGGATGGAGATGCCCGCCGGAAGCTGCCCGTGCAGGTTGATGCGCACGGTCTGCGGCACCTGCTGCCAGACGGAGCCGAGCGCCATCAGCTCCGAAACCTCCGTCAGCACGGCGATGCCGAGCGCGCCGACCGCGCCGAAATTGGTCACATGCGTGTCGTAGCCCGCGATATACATGCCCGGCCGGATATAGCCGAGCTCGACGGGGAAGACGTGACCCTGGCCGCCGCGGCCCACATCGAAGAAATGCCCGATCCCGAGGCGCGCGGCGATCTCGCGCACGCGCTGCTGGCGCTCGGCCGCGTGCGGTGAGACGGCGACGGGTTCGTGGTCGGTGGTGAACATCACCCGGGCGGGATCGAACAGCTCGGTGACCCCGACCTCGTCGAGCGCGCGCGCGGCATTGGCGGCGTACCAGTCATGCACGGTGACGAGCTCGGCCTCGGGCATGATGATCTCGCCGATCTCGACCGACCGGCCGACGATGCGCGAGAGGATCTTCTGTGCGAGTGTCTGTCCCATGACCTCGGATGCTCCCTGGTTAGGCACGCTGCTGCCCTGGCTGGCGGGCGCCCTGCGCGCCGAGCTTTTCGGACAGCGCGGCGCTGTGCTCGCGCAGCACCGCGACGACATCGCGCGCGTGCCGTTCGCTGTGGCGCGGCTCCGGCACCGAGACCGACAGCCCCGCCACCGGCTGCCCGGCCGCGTCGAAGACCGGAACCGCGATCGCGAAGATGCCGTCGATCAGCTCGCGGCGGCTGTAGCCGACCCCCTCCATCCGCGCGCGGGCAAGATCGGCGCGCAGCGCGGCGATGTCGGTCAGGGTGTAGGGTGTGAGCGGCTCCGGGGCGACGCCGGCGAGGAAGGTCTCGATCGCGTCGGGGCCGCGCGCGGCGAGCACGGCCTTGCCGCTCGCGGAGGCGTAGATCGGCCCCCTGTCGCCGAGCTGCATCGAGTGCTGCAACGGAAGGACCGAGTCCTGCTTGCACACGACGAGCATCTCGGCGCCGGCCGGCACCGTGAGCGCGCAGCTGTCGCCGAGGCGCTCGGACACGCGCGCGACGACGGGTTGCGCGATGCGCACGATGTCGATGCGCGACAGGTAGCTGCGCGCGAGCCCCACCACCTTGGCGCCGAGCAGGTAGCGCCGGCCGTCCTCGCTCAGCTCGACATAGCCGGCCTCGAGGAGGTTGCCGATGAGCTGCGTCAGGCTGCTCTTGGGGATGCCCAGCTCGTCGGACAGGCGGGCATGGCTGAAGCCCTCCGGATGCGCCGCGAGCAGCTCCAGAACCTCGATCACCCTGATGGCGGACTTGACCAAACCCGTATCCCCTGCGGATCCTGCACCCGGATCGGTGTTCGCATATACGAACATCATTCTCATCCTTGAACACGGGCCAGTATGCGGATTATTCTGCCCCGGTCAACTCTCGCTTTCGCATCGCACCGGAGGCCGCCGATGAACCGGACACATCAGCTCAGGACATTGCTCGGCACCGGCGCGTGCCATATCGGACCGGGGGTGTTCGACGGGCTCTCGGCGCGCATCGCGGAGGCGGCCGGCATGCCCTTCGCCCATGCCAGCGGCGGGGCCATCGCGCGCAGCATCGGCTATCCCGATATCGGGCTCGTCACGATGACCGAGATGCTCGCGCGCATCGGCGAGATGACCGATGCGGTGCGCATCCCCGTCGTCGCCGATGCCGATACCGGATACGGCAACGCCCTCAACGCCGCCCGCACCGCGCGCGCCTTCCGCCGCGCCGGCGTTGCGGCGCTGCATGTCGAGGACCAGGTGTTTCCCAAGAAATGCGGCCATCACGACGGCCTCGAGGTGATCCCGGCGGCGGAGATGGCCGACAAGCTGCGCGCCATGAAGGATGCAGTGGGCGATGATCTGGTGCTCATCGCGCGCACCGATGCGGTCAGGGTCGAGGGGCTCGGGCGCGCGCTCGAGCGGATGGAGGGCTATATCGCCGCGGGTGCCGACATCGCCTTCGTCGAGGCGCTCGCGACGCCGGAGATGATCCGCGCCGCCGGTGCCCTCGATGCGCCCAAGCTGATCAATCAGAGCGCCGCGAGCAGCGGCCTGCCGGTGGGCCTGTCCGAACTCGGCGCGCTCGGCTTCGCGCTCGCGGTGTATCCGTCCGACTTCCAGCGCGCCTGCATCCACGCCATGGACGAACTCGCCGTCGAGCTGCGCCGCTGCGGCGAGAGCGTCGCGCTGCGCGACCGGCTCGCCAGCGACGCGCGCCGCGATGCTCTGGTCGACACACAGAGACATGATTGACGCCGCCTTCGCGACGCGGAACACTGCCCTGCGGCGGCGTTGCGCCGCGGCGCACGCCGGCGCCGCCCCCGCCGCGATGACCGGAGCCGCCTGATGACCCTGCTCGCCGATCTTCTGCACACGGTCTTCGAGCGCCGTCACCGGCCCGGCCGCCTGCACCGGGATGCACGCCCGCTCAAGGATCTGACGGCGGCACTGATCGGCACCAAGGGTGAAATCAGCGGCCAGGCGATCGCCTGCGAACTTCTCGACCGCTACGCGCGCTGGAGCGATGCGGAGAAGCTCGGCTTCTTTCGCCACCTCGCCGACGACATGGACGTGACTCCCGAAGCGGTGCGCGCGGCGCTGGACGGCTATGTCCTGCATCGCTCGAAGGCAAGCTACCGGGATTTCCTGACCGCCGCGGAGGCGCCGCGCCAGGAGCTCATCCGCCGCCTCAACCAGGTCCCCGGCGCGACCCGCAGACTGGTGCAGATGCGCGCCGATCTGCTGCGGCTGGGTCGCGGCGATGACGCGCTGATGGCGGTCGATCTCGATTTCCGCCATCTCTTCGCAAGCTGGTTCAATCGCGGTTTCCTCGTGCTGCGGCGCATCAGCTGGGAGAGCCCGGCGCTTCTGCTCGAGAAGATCCATGCCTACGAGGCCGTCCACGCCATCGAGAGCTGGGATGATCTTCGCCGCCGCCTGCAGCCCGAGGACCGGCGCTGCTTCGCCTTCTTCCATCCCGCCATGGCGGACGAGCCGCTGATCTTCGTCGAGGTCGCGCTGACCGTGGGCGTGCCCGGCTCGATCCAGGCGCTGCTGGCCGACGATGCCGTGCCGCTCGATGTGGAGCGCGCGGACACGGCCGTCTTCTACTCGATCTCGAACTGCCAGCCGGGGCTGGCGGGGATCTCCTTCGGCAACTCGCTCATAAAGCAGGTGGCGGCGGATCTGGCGGTCGAGTTTGCGGGGCTGAGGAGCTTCGTGACGCTCTCGCCGATCCCGGGGCTGATGCGCTGGCTCGCGGCGCAGGGGATACCGGCCGATCCCGCCGACGACATCCGCATGCGACAGCTCGCCGCCCATTACCTGACCGAAGCGCGGCGCGCGGACGGGATGCCGCTCGACCCTGTTGCGCGCTTTCATCTGGGCAATGGGGCGCGGATCGAGGCGGTCCATGCACGCGCTGACATTTCGGCGCGCGGCCTGCGCCAATCCGGCGGCGTGATGGTGAATTATCGCTACGACCTTGCCCGGCTCGCCGCCAACCACGAGACATTCGCCACCGAGCGGCATGTCGCGACCTCATCGGGCATCCGGGCGCTGAGCTCGGCTGCGAGCGCGATGCTGGCGGCAGACGGGGCGCGATGACTTGTGGCCGGCACGCATGAGATGCCGCGCGCGGATCGGGCGGGCCGCGGCGAACGGCTCGCCCACCCCGCAGGCCCCGACCACGCCGCTTGCAGTGCGCGGAGTGATCGCAGGGCGCTTGCGGCGGTCAGGCACGGCGCGTGTAAGTCGCAACCTTTCAGCCGAGGCATTGCGGGCAGCGCGACCATCGCGGTGATCCCCGGCGCCGCCCGCTTACGCCATCGCGCCGGGCCGGTCGCGCCGCCGCGCGAACCGGCCTGATCTGCGTCGGCGTGTTCGCGTTGTGCAACGGGGTAGTCGGTGTCGTGATGGCGCTGCTGTGCGTGGTGCCGGGTCATGCGCTCTGGCTGAGGCGCTTCGGGCTTGCGCTCAGAGCGCCGTTCCTGCTGTGAACGATGTGGGCGGTGCTGCGCGTGGTGGCGCGCGCTCAGGCAGGACGAACGGGGCAGGGAGCACGGCATGCAGATCGATCTGGGCGGCAAGGTGGCGATCGTGACCGGCGCGAGCGCGGGGCTCGGCCGGGCGACGGCGGCGCGGCTGGCGGCGTCGGGGGCGGATGTGGCGATGCTCGCGCGCCGGGCGGCCCCGCTGGAGGCGGCGGCGGTCGGGATCGCTGCGGCCGGGGCCGGGCGTGCGGCCGCTCTGCCCTGCGATGTCACCGACACCGCCGCGCTCGAAGCGGCCTTCGAGGCGGCCTGCGCGCGCTTCGGCAAGGTCGATATCGTCGTCAACAATGCCGGCAGCTCGTTTCGCAAGCCCGCCGCCGAGATCACCCGCGACGAGGTGATCGGCGATTTCGATCTCAAGGTGTCGGCCGCGCTGCGGCTGGTGCAGCTCGCCCTGCCGGGGATGCGGGCGCGCGGCGACGGGCGCATTGTCAACGTCTCGGCCATCGCTGCCAAGGCCCCCGATGGCGGCAGCATCCCCACCGCGCTGAGCCGGGCCTCGGGGCTGACCCTCACGAGGGTGCTCGCGCGCGAACTCGCCGGCGACGGTATCCGTGTCAACGCGTTGTGCGTGGGCAAGATCAAGAGCGGCCAGTGGGAGCGCCGCCACGCCGCCGAAGGCAGCGGACAGAGCTACGAGCAGTTCCTGCGCCCCGTGGCCGAAAGCGTGCCCATGGGCCGGCTCGGCGAGGCGGAGGAATTCGCCGCCGCGGCCTGTTTCCTGGTCTCGGATGCGGCCTCCTACATCACCGGTGCGGCGCTCAATGTCGACGGGGGACTGTGTCCGGTTGCCTGAGCGCGGCGCGGGGCCGGCGGGCGGGGCGGCCGGCGGGCTGCCCCCGGCTTCAGCTGCCGGCCTCTGCGCGCACGCCCTCGACCCAGCCGCGCGCCGCGGAAGCGAGGAAGGCGATATCGGTCTGCGTGGTCAGGAAGCGCACCCCGCCCGCGACCGCGCGCGCCTGGCGCGCGACATCGCGGTTGCCGCCGCAGCCGGCGACGATGCCGTTGGCCGCACAGGCGGCGTTGACGCGCTCCTGCGCGGCAAGGATCTCCGGGTCGTCGAATTTCCCGGGCTTGCCCATGTTCGCCAGCAGGTCGTTGGTGCCGACATGGATCGCGTCCACCCCCGGCGTCGCCGCGATCGCCTCGACATTGCCGAGCCCCTCGGGCGTTTCGATCATGCAGACCAGCAGCGTGCCCGCATTGAGCTGCGCCGTCGCCTCCGACTGCGGCACACCGGCATAGTCGAACATCGGGTAGCCCCCGGTGACCGAGCGCCGCCCCAGCGGCGGGAACTTGCAGGTCGCCACGGCGCGGGCGGCCTGTTCGGGGGTGTCGATGTCGGGATAGACGATGCCGCTGACGCAGTTGTCGAGCATCAGCGAGACATCCGGGTCGTCGATGCCGCG
>SLQD01000017.1 GCA_007131685.1 Paracoccaceae bacterium
ACCGCCAAGGACATCCGCCGCGAGGACGGAACCGCGATCCGCTTCGACCGCAACGCCGCCGTGATCCTCAACAATGCCGGCGACCCGATCGGCACGCGGATCTTCGGCCCGGTCCTGCGCGAGCTGCGCGCGAAGAACTTCATGAAGATCATCTCGCTGGCGCCGGAGGTGCTCTGATGGCGGCAAAGCTGAAGAAGGGCGACAAGGTCGTCGTGCTCACCGGCAAGGACAAGGGCAAGCAGGGCGAGATCACGCGCGTGATGCCCGCCGAGGGCAAGGCCGTGGTTGACGGTGTGAACGTCTCGGTGCGCCACACCAAGCAGTCGCAGCGTAGCCAGGGCGGGCGCATCCCGCAGCCGATGCCGCTCGATCTGTCCAATCTCGCGCTCGTCGATGGCAACGGCAAGGCGACGCGGGCGGGCTTTCGCTTCGAGGACGGCAAGAAGGTGCGCTACGCCAAGACCACCGGGGAGGCGATCTGATGCTCGACACCACGACATATGAGCCGCGCCTGCGCAGGTTCTACCGCGACACGGTGCGCGCGAAGCTCAAGGAGCAGTTCGGCTACGGCAACGACATGCAGATCCCGCGTCTCGACAAGATCGTGATCAACATGGGTGTGGGCGAAGCCGTCAAGGACTCCAAGAAGATCAAGTCCGCCGAGCAGGACCTGACGCTGATCGCCGGGCAGAAGCCGGTGATCACCAAGGCGAAGAACTCCGTCGCGGGGTTCCGGGTGCGCGAGGGGATGCCGCTCGGGGTGAAGGTGACCCTGCGCGGGGCGCGGATGTATGAATTCCTCGACCGGATGATCAATGTGGCGCTGCCGCGGGTGCGCGACTTCCGCGGCCTGAAGGCCAACTCCTTCGACGGGCATGGCAACTACGCCATGGGCATCAAGGAGCACATCGTCTTCCCCGAGGTCAATTACGACCAGGTCGACCAGATCTGGGGCATGGACGTGATCATCTGCACCACCGCGAAGACCGACGCGGAAGCCAGGGCCATGTTGACCGAGTTCAACATGCCCTTCACACGCTGACGCGCAAGGAGAGAGAACATGGCCAAGAAAGCAATGGTCGAGCGCGAGAGGAAGCGCCAGCGCATGGTGCAGAAATACGCCGCCAGGCGCGCCGCGCTCAAGGAAATCGCCGCCGACACCAATCGCCCGATGGAGGAGCGCTTCAAGGCGCATCTCAAGCTCGCCGAGCTGCCGCGCAATTCCTCGCCGACGCGGCTGCACAATCGCTGTCAGCTCACGGGGCGGCCGAAGGCGTATCACCGCAAGCTGAAACTGTCGCGGATCGCGCTGCGGGACCTGGCCTCCAACGGCCAGATCCCCGGCATGGTCAAGTCGAGCTGGTAAGGAGGACGCACGATGTCAGTGAGTGATCCTCTCGGCGACATGCTCACCCGCATCCGCAATGCACAGGTGCGCGGCAAGTCCACGGTGCGCACGCCGGCGTCGAAACTGCGCGCCTGGGTGCTCGATGTGCTGATGGAAGAGGGCTATATCCGCGGCTACGAGCGCAGCACCGATGCGCGCGGGCTGCCCGAGCTCGAGATCAGCCTGAAATACGCCTCCGGCGCCCCGGCGATCCGCGAGCTCAAGCGCGTCTCGAAGCCCGGCCGCCGGGTCTATTCGGGTGCGCAGGAGATCCCGACGGTGCGCAACGGGCTGGGCGTGTCGATCGTCTCGACACCCAAGGGCGTGATGTCAGATGCCGCCGCGCGCGCTGCCAATGTCGGCGGCGAAGTGCTCTGCCGCGTATTCTGAGGAGGCCAGCATGTCTCGAATTGGGAAACGGCCGGTCGGGATCCCTTCGGGTGTCACCGCGGAGATCTCGGGCCAGACCGTGAAGGTGAAGGGCCCCAAGGGCGAGCGCAGCTTCACGGCGACCGACGATGTCACCATCGCGCAGGATGACGGCGTGATCCGCGTCACCCCGCGCGGCAACACCAAGCGCGCGCGCCAGCAATGGGGCATGAGCCGCACCATGGTGGCCAATCTCGTGCAGGGTGTGAGCTCGGGGTTCAAGCAGGAGCTCGAGCTCAGCGGCGTCGGTTACCGCGCGCAGATGCAGGGCAACAGCCTGAAGCTTTCGCTCGGGCTCAGCCACGACGTGAATTTCGAGGTTCCCGAGGGTGTCCAGATCGCCACCCCGAAGCCCACCGAGATCACCGTCGAGGGCATCGACCAGCAGGTCGTCGGAGAGGTTGCCGCGAATATCCGCAAGTGGCGCGCGCCGGAGCCCTACAAGGGCAAGGGCATCCGCTACAAGGACGAGTATATCTTCCGCAAGGAAGGCAAGAAGAAGTAGGGGCGCGACATGGCGAACAGCAAGAGAAAGACGTTCGAGAAGCGCCGCCTTCGCGTGCGCAGCCGGCTGCGCAAGCTCGCCGGGGGCCGCGCGCGCCTGTCGGTGCACCGCTCGAACAAGAATATCAGCGTGCAGCTCATTGATGATGCCGCGGGCCGTACCCTCGCCGCCGCCTCGACCGCCGAGAAGGATCTCGGCCATGTCGGGCGCAACAATCTTGAGGCTGCGGGTGCGGTCGGCGCCAAGATCGCCGAGCGCGCCAAGGCCGCAGGGGTCGAGGCGTGCTATTTCGATCGTGGGGGATACCTCTATCACGGCAAGATCAAGGCGCTCGCGGAGGCGGCCCGCGAGGGCGGCCTGAAGTTCTAGGAGGCGATCATGGCACGAGACGACAACCGCAGGGGCCGCGACGAGTCCCCCGAATTCGCCGATCGCCTGGTCGCGATCAACCGGGTTTCCAAGACCGTGAAGGGCGGCAAGCGCTTCGGTTTCGCCGCGCTCGTGGTCGTGGGCGATCAGAAGGGCCGCGTGGGCTTCGGCAAGGGCAAGGCCAAGGAGGTCCCCGAGGCGATCCGCAAGGCCACCGAGCAGGCCAAGCGCAACCTGATCCGTGTGCCGCTGCGCGAGGGGCGCACGCTGCATCACGATATCGAGGGCCATCACGGCGCCGGGCGCGTGGTGCTGCGCAGCGCGCGGCCGGGCACCGGGATCATCGCCGGCGGCCCGATCCGCGCCGTCTTCGAGATGCTGGGGGTTCAGGACGTGGTGGCCAAGTCGGTGGGCACGCAGAACCCCTACAACATGATCCGTGCCGTGCTCGACGGCTTGCGCAACGAGTCGAGCCCGCGCATGGTCGCGCAGCGGCGCGGCAAGAAGGTTTCGGAGATCCTGCGCAAGCCGGAGTCCGAGCCGGCCGAAGCCTGAGGAGAGGGACAATGGCAAAGACCATCGTCGTCAAGCAGATCGGCTCGCCGATCCGCCGGCCGGCCGAGCAGCGCCAGACGCTGATCGGGCTCGGCCTCAACAAGATGCATCGCACCCGCGAGCTCGAGGACACGCCCGCCGTGCGCGGCATGGTGCGCAAGATCCCGCATCTCGTGGAGATCGTGGAAGAGCGCGACTGAGGCGCGCGTGCCCGGCCGTGCCGGGCGCAGATGGACCGAGTTGAGCCCGGGCGTCGCTTCCCGGTCTCCATCCGGCAAGAGGAGCAAGCGACATGAAACTGAACGATCTGCGCGACAATCCGGGCGCGACCCCGCGCAAGCAGCGTGTCGGGCGCGGCCCCGGCTCGGGCCGCGGCAAGACCGCCGGGCGCGGCATCAAGGGGCAGAAATCGCGCTCGGGCGTGGCCATCAAGGGCTTCGAGGGCGGACAGATGCCGATCTATCAGCGCCTGCCCAAGCGCGGCTTCAACAAGCCGGGCCGCAAGGACTGGGCGGTGGTCAATCTGGGGTTGATCCAGAAATTCATCGAGGCCGGCAAGCTCGATGCGGGCCAGCCGATCACCGAGGACGCGCTCGTGGCGTCGGGGCTGGTGCGGCGCAAGCGCGACGGGATCCGCGTGCTCGCCAAGGGCGATTTCGCCACGAAGGCCGAGATCCGCGTCTCCGGCGCCTCGCGTCCGGCGGTCGCGGCGGTCGAGGCGGCGGGCGGCACGCTCACGGTCACGACTGCGACAGCCCCGGCGGCGGCGTCCGATTAAAGGTTGTCCGCTGCGGGCAGGGCGCTTAGACCTGCCGCACGGTTTTTCCGCGCCGCCGCCCGGGAACCGGGCCGGCGGCGCCGTGACGAAAGAGACATGGCATGGCATCTGCTGCAGAGCAAATGGCGGCGAACACCAGCTGGGGTGCGCTGGTCAAGGCGACGGATCTGCGCCGGCGCATCGTGTTCGCGCTCGCGCTTCTGATCGTCTACCGGATGGGGACCTATATCCCCGTCCCCGGCATCGACGGCGTGGCGCTGCAGGATTTCATGGAGGATGCGCAGGCCGGTATCGGCGGCATGCTCAACATGTTCACCGGCGGCGCGATCGGGCGTATGGGGATCTTCGCGCTCGGGATCATGCCCTATATCTCGGCGGCGATCATCATGCAGCTGCTCGCGGCGATGGTGCCTTCGCTGCAGCAGCTCAAGAAGGAAGGCGAGCAGGGCCGCAAGAAGATCAACCAGTACACCCGCTACGGCACGGTGCTTCTGGCGACGATGCAGGCCTGGGGGCTCGCGATCAGCCTCGAATCCGGGGATCTCGTCACCGAGCCGGGGATGTTCTTCCGGCTCGCCTGCGTGATCACGCTGGTGGGCGGGACCATGTTCCTGATGTGGCTGGGCGAGCAGATCACCGCGCGCGGGATCGGCAACGGCATTTCGCTGATCATCTTCGTCGGCATCATCGCGGAGGTGCCCTCTGCGCTGGCGCAGTTCCTCAGCCAGGGGCGCACGGGCGCGATCAGCCCGGCGGTCATCATCGGCGTGTTCATCATGGTCATCGCGGTTCTGACCTTCGTGGTCTTCATGGAGCGGGCGCTGCGCAAGATCCACATCCAGTATCCGCGCCGCCAGGTCGGCCAGAAGATGTTCGACGGCGGCGCGTCGCACCTGCCCGTCAAGGTCAACCCGGCCGGCGTGATCCCGGCGATCTTCGCCTCGTCGCTTCTGCTGCTGCCGACGACGCTCGCGACCTTCTCGGGCCAGCAGACCGGGCCGATGATGTCCACGATCCTAGCCTATTTCGGTCCCGGCCAGCCGCTCTACCTTCTTTTCTTCACGGCGATGATCGTGTTCTTCACCTTCTTCTACACCTTCAACGTCTCCTTCAAGACGGAGGACGTGGCGGAGAACCTGAAGAACCAGAACGGCTTCATTCCCGGCATCCGGCCCGGCAAGCGCACCGAGGAATATCTCGACTATGTCGTCAACCGGATCGTGACGCTCGGGGCGAGCTATCTCGCCGCGGTGTGCCTGCTGCCGGAGATCCTGCGCGGCCAGCTCGGCATCCCGTTCTATTTCGGCGGCACCTCGGTGCTGATCGTGGTGGCGGTGACGATGGACACGATCAACCAGGTCCAGTCGCATCTGCTCGCGCACCAGTACGAGGGCCTGCTCGAGAAGTCGCAGCTGCGCGGCAAGAAGCGCGGCGGCAAGGGCGGCAAGCCAAGCAAGGGACCGGCACGGCGATGAACATCATCCTTCTCGGCCCGCCGGGAGCGGGCAAGGGCACGCAGGCGCGGCGCCTCATGGACAAGCGCGGCATGGTGCAGCTTTCGACGGGCGACATGCTGCGCGAGGCGCGCAGTTCCGGCTCGGCGATGGGAAAGCGTGTCGCGGAGGTGATGGATCGCGGCGCGCTCGTCACCGACGACATCGTGATCGGCCTGATCGAGGAAAAGCTCGCCGGGGGCGCGCCGGGTGGCTTCATCTTCGACGGTTTTCCGCGCACCCTCGCGCAGGCCGACGCGCTCGAGGGCCTCACCGAGCGGATGGGGCAGGAACTTTCGGCGGTGATCGAGATGCAGGTCGATGACGAGGCGCTCATCGAGCGCGTCACGGGCCGCTTCACCTGCGGCAACTGCGGCGCCGTCTACCATGAGCGCACCCATCCCACGGCCGTGGAAGGGGTCTGCGATGCCTGCGGCTCCGGGGATCTGCGCAAGCGCGCGGACGACAATGCGGATAGCATGCGCCAGCGGTTGATGGAATACTACAAGAAGACATCGCCGTTGCTCGGCTATTACCATGCCAAGGGGCTGCTGCGCAGCATCGATGGGCTCGCCGCGATGGACGTTGTCGAGCGCGCCATCGCCGAGCTGCTCGATCGGGCTTGACCTCGCCGCGGTGAAGGCCTAGGCGACACCATCCTGCCGGGGTCCGAGCGATTCCCGGTCCGGAGCGCAGCTTGAATATGACATCGCCGGGCGCCCCGCGCCGGGCGAGCGTTGTGAAAAAAGGTTCCGGGATTACGGAACCGCAACGAAAGGACGAAACCGCGTGGCACGAATTGCTGGCGTCAATATCCCGACGGGGAAACGCATCCCCATCGCACTGACCTATATCCATGGCATCGGCCCGAGCACGGCGCGCAGGATCTGCGAGACCGTGGGCGTCGATGCCGCCCGCCGCGTCAACGAGCTTTCGGATGCCGAAGTGATGGCGATCCGCGAGCACATCGACGCCAACGAATCCGTCGAGGGCGACCTGCGCCGCGAGGTGCAGATGAACATCAAGCGGATGATGGACATGGGCTCCTATCGCGGCCTGCGCCACCGGCGCAATCTGCCCGTGCGCGGCCAGCGCACCCATACCAATGCCCGTACCCGCAAGGGTCCGGCGAAACCCATCGCCGGCAAGAAGAAGTAAGGGGGCACCATGGCACGGGACAAGACGCGCGTTAAGCGCAAGGAACGCAAGAATATTGCCGCCGGGGTCGCACATGTGAACTCCAGCTTCAACAACACCAAGGTGCTGATCTCGGATGTGCAGGGCAATTCCATCTCCTGGTCTTCCGCCGGGGCGATGGGCTTCAAGGGCTCGCGCAAGTCGACACCCTATGCAGCGCAGCTCGCCGCCGAGGATGCCGGCCGCAAGGCGCAGGAGCACGGCATGAAGACCCTCGATGTCGAGGTGCAGGGGCCGGGCTCGGGCCGCGAGTCGGCGCTGCGCGCGCTCGCCGCCGTGGGCTTCAACATCACCGCGATCCGCGATGTCACTCCGATCGCGCATAACGGGTGCCGGCCGCCCAAACGTCGCCGCGTGTAAGGACGCGTTCGAGTTTGCCGGGCTGCACGCGCCGCGTGCGGCCCGGCGCTGTCATTTGATCCTCGGGCGTCGCCGGCTTTCGGACATGGGCCGGCGACAGGAATGGAGGCGACACGCATGATCCACAAGAACTGGCAGGAGCTGATCAAGCCGACTCAGCTCGGCATCAAGCCCGGCAACGACCCGGCCCGTCAGGCCGTCGTCACCGCCGAACCACTCGAACGCGGCTTCGGCCTCACCCTCGGCAACGCGCTGCGCCGCGTGCTCTTGTCGTCGCTGCAGGGCGCGGCGATCACCTCGGTGCAGATCGACAACGTCCTGCACGAGTTCTCCTCGGTCTCGGGCGTGCGCGAGGACGTGACCGATATCGTGCTCAACCTCAAGGGCGTCGCGATCCGCATGGAGGTCGACGGGCCCAAGCGGCTGCAGATCTCGGCCAAGGGCCCGGGGGTCGTCACCGCCGCGGACATTTCGGAATCGAACGGTATCGAGGTGCTCAACAAGGACCATGTCATCTGCCATCTCGACGAGGCGTCCGAGGTGTTCATGGAGCTCACCGTCAATACCGGCAAGGGCTATGTCCCGGCCGACCGCAACCGCCCCGAGGACGCGCCCATCGGGCTGATCCCGATCGACGCGATCTACTCGCCGGTCAAGCGCGTCTCCTATGACGTGCAGCCGACCCGCGAGGGCCAGGTGCTCGATTACGACAAGCTCACGCTGAAGATCGACACCGATGGCGCGGTCTCGCCCGAGGACGCGGTGGCCTATGCCGCGCGCATCCTGCAGGACCAGCTGCAGATCTTCGTCAACTTCGACGAGCCCGAATCCGCCGGCCGCCAGGACGACGATGACGGGCTGGAATTCAACCCGCTGCTGCTCAAGAAGGTCGACGAACTCGAGCTTTCGGTGCGCTCGGCCAATTGCCTCAAGAACGACAACATCGTCTATATCGGCGATCTGATCCAGAAGACCGAGGCGGAGATGCTGCGCACGCCGAATTTCGGCCGCAAGTCGCTCAACGAGATCAAGGAAGTGCTCTCGGGGATGGGGCTGCATCTTGGCATGGATGTCGAGGACTGGCCGCCGGACGACATCGAGGATCTCGCCAAGAAATACGAAGACCAGTTCTAGGGCCACGCGCCCCAAGGGGAGCGGCGCCCGCGCAGGCGCCGCCGGACAAAGCAAAATCGACCAAGGAGACATCACATGCGCCACGGAACCGGTTACCGCAAGCTCAACCGCACGCATGAGCACCGCAAGGCCATGTTCGCCAACATGGCCGGCTCGCTCATCGAGCATGAGCAGATCAAGACGACGCTGCCCAAGGCCAAGGAGCTTCGCCGCGTTGTCGAGAAACTCGTCACGCTGGCCAAGCGCGGCGATCTGCACGCCCGCCGCCAGGCGGCCGCGCGGCTCAAGCAGGATCAGCACGTGGCCAAGCTCTTCGAGGTGCTCGGCCCGCGCTATGCCGAGCGGGCGGGCGGCTATGTCCGGGTGCTCAAGGCGGGCTTTCGCTACGGCGACATGGCGCCGATGGCGATCATCGAGCTCGTCGATCGGGACGCACAAGCCAAGGGTGCCGCCGACCGCGCGCGGCTGGAGGCCGACGAGGCCGCCGAGGACTGAGACGCTCGCGGGCGCGTGACGACAGGGCCGTGCCATGCGCGGCCCTTTTCCGTGCCGCGACGGCGCGCTTGTTCGCACCCGGCCGGCACGCTAGGTGAGGCGGATGAAACGCTTCATTCCCTTCATGACGCCCGACCCGCTGGTCGCGGTGATCCGGCTCGACGGCGTCATCGCCGGCGGCGGACGCACGGCGCCGCGGCTCAACGACGCAAGCCTCGCTCCCGTGATCGAGCGCGCCTTCACTCGTGGCAAGCCGAAGGCCGTGGCGCTGGTGGTGAATTCGCCCGGCGGCTCTCCGGTGCAGAGCGCGCTGATCGCGGCGCGGATCCGGCGGCTCGCCAAGGAAAAGACCGTCCCTGTGCACGCCTTCGTCGAGGATGTGGCCGCCTCGGGCGGTTACTGGCTGGCGACGGCGGCGGATCACATCTGGGTCGATGACTCCTCGATCATGGGCTCGATCGGGGTGATCTCGGCGGGCTTCGGGTTTCACGAGTTCATCACCCGCTACGGGGTCGAGCGCCGGGTTTACACGGCGGGCAAGTCGAAGAGCATGCTCGACCCGTTCCAGCCCGAGAAGCCAGAGGATGTCACGCGGCTGCGCGCCCTGCAGGACACGATCCACGAGCGCTTCATCGCCGAGGTGAAGGCCCGGCGCGGCGATCGGCTGCAGGGCGGAGACGAGCTCTTCACCGGCGAGATCTGGGCGGGGCGGGGCGCCGTCGAGGTCGGGCTGGCCGACGGGGTCGATCATCTCGTGCCGAAGATGAAGGCGGTCTATGGCGACAAGGTGCGGCTGGTGCCCTACGGGCTGCGGCGGCCCTTCTTCCAGCGGCTGGGGGCGCAACTGCTCGATGGCGCCACGGCCGGCATCGAGGACCGCGCGCTCTGGGCGCGGTATGGGCTCTGAGCGATGCTCAATGTCGTCTTCCTGTTTCTCATCTTCATCGCGGTGCTGGGCGTGATGGGCAAGCTGCGGCTGATCAGGCCCGGCGGCAGCAGAAGGCGCACGAAGCTGCCGCGGCCGCGCAAGTGCCGTGCCTGCGGGCGGTTCCTGCTCGGCTCGGCCGGATGTGACTGTGGCGGGACCCGCTGAGCGGTGGTCTGGGATGCGGCGCTCGTGGTCGCGGGATTGGCGGTGCTGCTGGTGGCGGGCGACATGCTGGTGCGTGGGGCGGTCGATGCGAGCCTGAAGCTCGGCGTGCCGGCGGTGCTCGTGGGACTCAGCGTGGTGGCGTTCGGCACCTCGGCGCCGGAGCTGGTCGTCGCGGTCAATGCGGTGCTGGCGGGGGTGCCGGGGCTGGCGCTCGGCAATGTGGTGGGCTCGAACACGGCGAATGTGCTGCTCGTTCTCGGGGCGCCGGCGCTGCTGTTCGGGATCTGCCCGGCGGCGGATCGCGACACGCGGCGCAACTTCGTGATCATGCTCGCGGTGTCGGTGCTGTTCATCGCGCTCTGCATGGCCGGGCCGTTTCGCGGGCCGCATGCGCTGGTGCTTCTGGGCGCGCTTGCTGCGGTCCTGGCCGAATGGTGGCGCAGCGCCGGGCGGCATCGCGGCCTTGCGGCCAAGATTCCCGAACGGGCTGACCGGGCGCTGCGCTGGCCGCTGGTGCTGATGCTGGTGGGGGTGGGGCTGGTCGGGCTGCCGCTCGGCGCGGAGATGCTGGTGCGCGGCTCGGTTTCCATGGCGACGGCCTTCGGGGTCAGCGAGACGGCGATCGGGCTGACCATCGTCGCGGCGGGAACTTCGCTGCCCGAGCTTGCCACGACGCTGATGGCGGCGCGCCGGCGCGAGGTGGGGGTCGCGCTCGGCAACGTGATCGGCTCCAATATCTTCAACCTGCTGGCGGTCATCGGCATCGCGGGGCTCGTCGGGCCGCTGCCGGTGCCCGACGGGATGCTGCGGGTGGATCTTTGGGTCATGCTCGCCGCCTCGGCGGTGCTGGCGCCGGTGATTGCGGGGCGGGTGACGCTATCGCGGCCGTTGGGTCTGGGCTTGACGGCGGCTTACGCGGCTTATGTCACACTGCTGTTCATCAATGGAGGGCTGTGGTGATGCGGGGCAGGGCGCTGGTGACCGGGGCCGGCAAGCGGATCGGGCGCGCTCTGGCGCTGTATCTCGCGGGGCGCGGCTGGGATGTCGCGGTTCATTATGCGACGGCGCGTGCCGAGGCGGAGGCGACAGTGGCCGAGCTGCGCGCACAGGGCGCCGCGGCCTGCGCGCTGCAGGCGGACCTGCTCGAGGAGGCCGCGGCGCAGGCGCTGGTCCCGCGCGCGGCGGCCGAGCTCGGCGGGCCACTGTCGCTGCTGGTCAACAACGCCTCGATCTTCGAGCATGACGATCTTGCCAGCATGACCCGCACGAGCTGGGACCGGCACATCGAGTCGAATCTTCGCGCGCCGGTGGTGCTGGCGCAGGCTTTCGCCGCGCAGGCGCCCGGCGCGAGCGAGGATGCCGCCGGCGAGCCACGCGCCGGCGCGCAGATCGTCAACATCATTGACCAGCGCGTGCGCAAGCTCACGCCGGAATTCATGAGTTACACCATCGCCAAGTCCGGGCTCTGGACCTTCACGCAGACCGCGGCGCAGGCGCTCGCCCCCGGTATCCGGGTCAACGCCATCGGGCCGGGCCCGACGGTGCAGGGCGTGCGCCAGTCGCCGGAGCATTTCGCCCGCCAGCGCGCGGCAACCCCGCTCGGCCGCGGCGCCGGTCCGCAGGACATCGCCGACGCGCTCGGTTATCTCATGGATGCACCGGCCGTGACCGGGCAGCTGATCTGTGTCGATGGCGGGCAGCACCTGGCCTGGCAAACCCCCGACGTGCTCGGGGTCGAGTAGGTCGCCGCGGCCACAGCCGGCACGGTTCCGCGGTTGTTCGCCTTGACTTGTCCACCTCGCGCCGAAGCGTCGCATTGCTGTCATGATTCTGGTTTCTAACTCAACGGATTGCGGAAGATCACAAAAAAAATTGTGCCAAATCAGCATATTGCGGTTTTTGCTCAAGAATTGGGCAGTGTGGCGAAGCCTCCATCTGGAAAGGAGAATTTTGCCCTCCCCCGGTCTTGCCCCCAGACTTGTCCACAGGATTCGGGGAGATATCACGGCTTGCCTCCCGGTTCGAATCCATGCAGGGGAACCCGATTCCGGAGTGAATGACGATGCGTGAGATACCGCCCTGCGAGAGCATGCCGGACACCCCCCGCCCCGGGCCCAGGGTGATCCGCGGCTACCTCGGCACGCTCGACAGCTCGCCCGGCGTCTACCGGATGCTCGATGCCGAGGGGCGGGTGCTCTATGTCGGCAAGGCGCGCAACCTGCGCGCGCGGGTATCGAACTATGCGCGGCTGACCGGGCATACGCGCCGCATCCAGCGCATGATCGAGCAGACCGCCTCGATGATGTTCCTCACGACCCGCACCGAGGCCGAGGCGCTGCTGCTCGAGCAGAACCTCATCAAGCAGCTCAAGCCGCATTACAACGTGCTGCTGCGCGACGACAAATCCTTCCCCAATATCCTGATCACCGCCGATCATCCCTATCCGCAGATCCGCAAGCATCGCGGGCGCCGCAGCGCGAAGGGCGAGTATTTCGGCCCCTTCGCATCGGGCGGCGCGGTCAACCGCACGCTCAACCAGTTACAGAAGGTGTTCCTGCTGCGCAGCTGCTCGGACTCGGTGTTCGAGTCGCGCACCCGGCCCTGCCTGCTCTACCAGATCAAGCGCTGCGCGGCGCCCTGCGTGGGGTATGTGGAGGAGGCCGAGTATGCCGGGCTCGTTCGCGATGCGAAGCGGTTTCTCGAGGGGCGCACGACGAAGATCCAGGCGAAGCTCGCCGAGGAGATGCAGGCCGCCTCGGAGGCGATGGAGTTCGAGCGCGCCGCCGCCCTGCGCGACCGAATCCGCGCGCTCACCGAGGTGCAGGCCACGCAGGGGGTCAATCCGCGCGGTGTGGACGAGGCCGATGTGATCGCCGTGCATCTCGAGGGCGGGCAGGCCTGCGTGCAGGTCTTCTTCATCCGCGCGCATCAGAGCTGGGGCAACCGGGATTTCTATCCGCGCACCGGGGCGGGCGCCGAGGAGGCCGAGATCCTCGAGGCCTTCATGGGCCAGTTCTACGACGGCAAGACCCCGCCGCGGCGCGTGCTGCTCTCGCATCCGATCGAGGAGCCGGAGCTGATGGGCGAGATCCTCGCGCAGCGCGCCGGGCGCAAGGTCGAGATCGCGGTCCCGAAGCGCGGCGAGAAGGCCGAGCTCGTCGCCGATGCGGCGCGCAATGCGCGCGAGGGCCTCGGGCGCAAGATGGCCGAGGGGGCGGCGCAGTCGCGGCTGCTGTCGGGCATCGCCGAGGCCTTCGAACTCGACGCGCCGCCGCAGCGCATCGAGGTCTATGACAACTCGCATCTGCAGGGCACGCATGCCGTGGGCGCGATGATCGTCGCGGGGCCGGAGGGCTATCTCAAGAGCCAGTACCGCAAGTTCACGATCCGCCCCGACAGCCTCGCCGCGGGCGACGATTTCGCGATGATGAAGCAGGTGCTGCAGCGCCGCTTCGCCCGGCTCGTCAAGGAGGACCCCGACCGCGAGAGCGAGAACTGGCCCGATCTTCTGCTCATCGATGGCGGGGCGGGGCAGGTCGCCGCGGTGGCCGAGGTGCTTGCCGAACTCGGCGTGGACGACATCCCCGTGGTCGGCGTGGCCAAGGGCGTTGATCGCGATGCCGGCAAGGAGGAGTTCCACCGCCCCGGCGCACTCCCCTTCGCGCTGCGGCGGGGCGACCCGGTGCTCTATTTCGTGCAGCGGCTGCGCGACGAGGCGCACCGCTTCGTGATCGGCGCGCACCGCGCGAAGCGGTCGAAATCCATCGGCGGCACCCCGCTCGACGAGGTCCCCGGCGTCGGCGCGGCGCGCAAGCGTGCGCTGCTGGCGCATTTCGGCTCCGCCAAGGCCGTCAGCCGCGCCGGGCTCGCCGACCTCAAGGCGGTGGAGGGCATCTCCGAAAGCCTCGCCCAGACGATCTACGATCACTTCCATGTCAAGGGCTGAAGCGACGCGGTCGGGGTAAACTTGCAAATGATTTGCAAATGCACTAACTCCGGGTCTGTTACCGCAACGGAGCGCGTCCATGATTCGTCTTTCAACCCGCCACGCCGCCGCAATCGCCACGCTTTGCGCCGCGCTGCCCGCCGCGGCCGCGGAGCCGCCAAGGGTGGTCGCGAGCTTCAGCGTACTGGCCGATATGGCGCGCCAGGTTGCGGGCGATCACGCCCGCGTCGAGACCCTCGCCCCAATCGGCGCCGAGGTGCATGAGCACGAGCTCTCGCCCAGCGATTTCGTGAATATCGAGAGCGCCGACATGATCCTCGTCAACGGCCATGATCTCGAGCAATGGATGGACCAGCTCGAGACCGCGGCCGCGGACGGGGTGGCTATCATCGCCGTCGCCGAGGAGACGGGCGCCGAGACGCTGCCGACCACCATCGGGGATTTCGAGGGCGAGCCGGACCCGCATCTGTGGATGAACCCGCAGATCGCCACCGCCTATGTCGAGGTGATCTCCGGGGCACTTGCCGAGCTCGTGCCGGACGCGGCCGAGCCGCTGCGCGCCAATGCCGATGCCTACGGGGCGGAGATCTCCCGCGCCGCGGCCGAGGCCGCCGAGCTGCTCGACGCGGTGCCCGAGGCGGAGCGGCTGCTCGTGACTTCCGAGGCGGCGTTTCTCTACTTCGCCGATGCCTTCGGCTGGCGCCACGAGGGCGTGTGGGGCTCGAATGCCGAGACCGAGGGCGCGCCGAGCCAGATCGCGCGCGTGGTCGACCTCGTCGCGGCGGAACGCCCGCCTGCGATCTTCTTCGAGAGCACCATATCGGACCGCCATGTCCGCGCCGTCGCCGAGGATACCGGCGTCGCGGTGCATGGGCCGCTCTATGTCGACTCGCTTGGCGAGGACGGCACCGGCGCGGAAACCTATCCCGGCATGCTGCGCGTGACGGCGCGCACCATCGCCGAGGCGATGACCGGGGAGTGAGCCGGATGCGCGCCCTCGCCCGCCCCCGGACAGAGGCCGCGATGGCGGTCGAGGGGCGCGGGCTCGCGGCGGGGTATGGCAGCCTCTCGGTACTCGCCGACTGCGACATCGAGATTGCGGCGGGGTCGCTCACGGCGCTCGTGGGGCCGAACGGGGCCGGCAAGTCCACCCTGCTGAAACTCGTCACCGGTGCGCTCGTGCCGTGGCGCGGGACGCTGTCGGTTTTCGGGGGGGCGGTCGCGCAGGCCCGCCGTGCGGGCGAGATCGCCTACATGCCCCAGCACGAGGCGATCGACTGGGACTATCCGCTGACCGTGCGCGACGTGGTGCGCCTCGGCCGGCTGCCCGCGATCCGCGCGCGCGGCGGCTGGCGCGCGTGGCTGCCGATGAGCGTGCAGCCCGGTGCCGATACCGAGGCGGCTCTGGGCGCGCTCGACGCGGTCGGCCTCGCCGGCCTCGCGCACCGGCCCATCGGCGCGCTCTCGGGCGGGCAGAAGAAGCGCGCGCTGCTGGCGCGCGCGCTGGTGCAGGGGGCGCGGCTGATGCTGCTGGACGAACCGCTCGCCGGGGTCGATCGCGACAGCGAGGCGGTGATCCGTCGCCTGCTCATCGAGGCGCGTGCGGCCGGACGCACCGTGGTGATGGTCACCCATGATCTCGACGGCACGCGCGGTTTTGCCGACCGGGTGCTGCTTATCCGCGGCCGGGTGGTCGCCGCCGGCACGCCCGAAGAGGTGCTCGGCGTCACGCCGCCAGACCCGGTCGCGGCCGCGCTCGCGCGCACGGGGGGCTGAGATGGCGGAGCTTGCAGCGCTCATGGCGCAGGGGGCGCAGGGCGGCCGTGCCGTGATCGATGCGCTGATCGCGCTGCTGATGCTGCCGGTGGCGCTCCTGCCGGGCGACGGGGCGGCGATGTTCCAGTACGGGTTCATGCGCCGCGCGCTCCTGTCCTCGGTCATGGTGGGCGGGGTCTGCGGGCTCCTTTCGAGCTTCGTGGTGCTCAAGCGCTGGTCGCTCCTGGGCGACACGATCTCGCATGCGGTGCTGCCTGGCGTCGCGGTGGCGTATCTGTTGAACCTGCCCTTCGTCATCGGCGCCTTCGTGTCGGGGGCGCTCGCGTCGCTGGCGGTGGGGTTCATCGAGCGCACCACCCGGGTGAAGGAGGACGCGGCGATGGGCATCCTGCTCAGCGGCGGATTCGCGCTCGGCCTCGTCATCATCGGCCAGATCGCGAGCGCCACGCATCTGACGCATATCCTGTTCGGCAACGTGCTCGGCGTGGGTTATGACAGCCTGCTGACGACGCTGATCGCCGCGATCGTCGCGATCGCCTTCGTGGCGCGTTTCGTCAAGGAACTCACCCTCTACACCTTCGATCCGGTCCAGGCCGCGACCATCGGCCTCGACACCGGCACGCTGCATTATGCGCTGATGCTGGTGCTCACCCTGACGATCGTGGTCAGCCTTGACACGGTGGGCATCGTGCTGGTGGTGGCGATGCTGGTGACGCCGGGCGCCACGGCCTATCTGCTGTGCGATCGGCTCGGGCCGATGATGGCGGTCTCGACGGGGGTGGGCGTGGCCTCGGCGGTGCTGGGACTGGTGCTGTCCTACCGGCTCGACGCGGCATCGGGGGGCACGATGGTGCTGGTGGCGACGGCGTTCTTCTTGCTCGCGCTGATCCTGGCGCCCGAGCGCGGGCTGATCGCGCGGATGCGCCGGCACGCGGGCTGAGACCGCGTCGATACGTCGCCGCCGGCGCGGAAAACGGTTTCCCCGCTGCCGCGTGGTGGTCTAAGACGATCCCATGCGCTGGACCGTTCCCAATATCCTGACCACGCTGCGGCTGCTCGCAGCACCCGGTGTGGCGGTGATGTTCCTGTATTTTCACCGCCCCTGGGCGGACTGGCTGGCGCTGACGCTGTTCGTGGGCGCGGCGGTGACGGACTGGTTCGACGGCTATCTCGCAAGGCTCTGGAAACAGGAATCGAAACTCGGCGCAATGCTCGATCCGATCGCGGACAAGGCGATGGTGGTGATCGCGCTGCTGGTCATCACCGGGTATTCGGGGATGGATCCCTGGCTGATCCTGCCGGCCACGGTGATCCTGTTTCGCGAGGTGTTCGTCTCGGGGCTGCGCGAGTATCTGGGCGACAAGTCGGGGCTGCTGCAGGTCACCCGGCTTGCCAAGCTCAAGACCACGGCCCAGATGATCGCCATCGCGGTGCTGTTTCTGGCCACGGGGCTCGAATATGTCCGCCAGCGCGCCGAGGCGCGGCTGAGCGAGGGCGAATACCAGGCGCTGATGGAGTCGCCGGAGTGGTCGATGGGCTGGGCGGCGACGAATGGCGGCGAACTCGCCTGGCTGGCGGGGCTCGTGTTGATCTGGCTCGCCGCGGCGCTCACGCTGATCACGGGCTGGGACTATTTCGCCAAAGCCCGGCCGTTCCTGAACGACGAGGAGGGCAGATGACGCTGGATCTGGTGTATTTCGCCTGGGTGCGCGAGCGCATCGGCGTCGCCGGGGAGCGCGTCGATACCGGGGCGCAGACCGTGGCGGAACTGGTCGCCGAACTGAGCGCGCGCGAGGCGCGCTACGCTGCCGCGTTCGCGGATCTCTCCGCGCTGCGCTGCGCCGTCGACCAGGAACTCGCCGATTTCGACGCGCCGCTCGCCGGGGCGCGCGAGGTGGCGTTCTTTCCGCCCATGACGGGGGGCTGAGCGATGGATGTCCGCGTGCAGGAGTCGGGTTTCGATTTCGGCGCCGAGGCCGCGGCCTTCGCGGCCGGGCGCCGGGATGCGGGCGCCGTCGTGACCTTCACGGGGATCGTGCGCGACGATGGCGGCGATCTGCGCGAGATGCTCATCGAGCATTACCCGGGCATGACCGAGCGCGCCATCACCGCCATCGCAGGCGAGGCCGCCACGCGTTGGGCGCTCGACGGCGTGCTGGTGATTCACCGCCACGGCCGCATGACGCCGGGCGAGATGATCATGATGGTCGCCACCGCCGCGCGCCACCGCGCCGATGCTTTCGCGGCGGCCGAATTCCTGATGGATTACCTCAAGTCCCGCGCGCCGTTCTGGAAGAAGGAGATCACCGCGCACGGCGCCGCCTGGGTCGCGGCGACCGTTTCCGATGAGGCCGCACTCGGGCGCTGGTGATCAGCCCGCGCCGCTCTCCTCGAGCCTGCGGCGCATGTAGTCGGCGTCCTGGCGCGCCGCGCGCAGCCCCTCCATCGCCGCGTTGAGCTCTGCCTCGGCCTGGGTGAGCTTGCCCTGAAGCTCCGCCTCGCGCTGGCGCAGCTGCCAGATCGCGGCGTCGCGCGTCTCCTCGGCCTCGTGCAGCGCCTGCGCCATGCGGTCGAGCTCGCTCATGTCGGAATGCGTCACCCGGGTGAAGCGGTTGAGCAGCCAGTATGACGCCCAGCCGAGCGCGAAAGCGACGAACAGCACGATCGTGGTGACGAGGATGAATTCACTGCGGTCCATGCGCGTTCTCCGCTCAACTGTCGCCCGGGCGCGGACTGGGGCGCACCGTGTCGTCATCCGGCACCCGGCTTTCGAACTGGATCGTCGCCTCGAGCTCCGGATCGCGTTCGCGCGGCTCGAGCTCGGCGATGCTGCGAAACTCGATGCGCCGATTCGCGGCGCGGCCTGCCTCGGTCGAATTGTCGGCGATCGGGCGGCTCTCGCCATAACCCTCCGCGGTGAGCCCCGACACCAGCACCCGGCGATCCATCAGCGCGGCGATCACGGCCTCGGCGCGGGCCTGGCTCAGCCGCTGATTGGCGCCCGCGCTGCCGGAGCTGTCCGTGTGGCCGCCCACTTCGAGCTCGAGCCGCCCGCAGTCGCGCATCGCGGAGGCGACCCGGTCGAGCGTCTCCTCGCCCTCTTGCGACAGTTCCGTCGCGCCGGATTCGAAGCCGATCTGCTGCTCTTCGAGGATCTCGTCGATCGCCGCGAGGCAGGTGTCGGGTGACGGGTCGCTGCCCGCGGGGATCAGCGCGGCGTCGTGGTCGATATCGATGGCGAATTCGGCATCGCGGCCGAGCTTGTCGACGAAGAGGCGCGCCACGACCCCGCTCGAATCGGGGTTCGCCGTCACGCCCTCGAGCGTGATCGATTCGGGGCTGACCCGCACCTCGCCCTCGTGCAGCTCGGCGAGCGCCTCGAGCCCGGCGAGGACGCGCATTGACCAGCCCTCGGGCAGCTCGGGCGCGACCCGGGCGGCGTTGTAGACAGCCTCCATGCCGAAGCGCGCGCGCGCATAGCTCTCGGTGACGTCGCGCAGGCTCTCATCCGGAAGATGGCCGCGCAGCTCGACCTCGCCGTCCTGCGACAGCGTGGCGCGGAATTCGTGGCGCACGCGCTCGGTGCCGTCGTCATCCGTCTCGGGCTCCTCGCGCCGCGCATCGAGCGAGAAGACATCGGGCAGATCCGTTTCGAGCTCGCCCATGACGCGCTCGAAATCCGACTGCGCGACGCGCGCCTCGGCGACGAGGGAGACATCCGTGTCGGTGATCGTCACCCGCCCGGCGCCGAGTTCGGCAAGCGCGTTGATGGCGGTCTCGCCGGCCGCGCCCCAGCTCGCGCTCGGGGTGCCGATGCCGATGGTGCAGCGGGCATGATCGGGCGCGCCGGCCGCGATGGCGGCGGCGAGGATGCGCGCCTGCGCGGCCTCGGTGTCGGCGGCACAGGCATCGAAGCGCGCGCCCTCGCCATCCATGACGAAGCGCAGGGTGAACGGGGTGATCACCGGGCGCGGCGCGGCGATGTCGAGGGTCAGTTCGACATCGCGCGGCGCATCGCGGCGCAGCCGCCGCTCGAGCTCCTGGCGATTCTCGCGGTCGTCTGCGAGCGCGGTGATTGTGACCGCATCGGCCGCGATCGACACCCGCGAGCGCGGCAGCGTCTCGAGCGCGCCCAGCCCGAAACGCACCGCGCTCTCCCAGCCCTCCGGGGCCGGGTGATCGGCGGTCTCGAGCATGTCGGCGACGCCGCCGTCATCGGACAACCCCTCCATCCGCGCCACCAGCGCATCGCGCTCATGCTCCGCCGGGATCAGCCCGATGAGCGACACGCCCTCGGCGTTGCGCAGAAGCTCGATGGAAAACCGCGGCGGCGCGATCCCGTCGGGGTCGGTGACCTCCATCGCGTCGATCACCCGCGCCGCCTCGACGATATCGCCCGCGATCGAGAGGGCCTGGAAGCGCTCGGCCTCGCTCTCGGCGGTGCCCGTCAGCGTCACGCGCAGCCCGTCCGCCTCGATGGCGACCCAATCATGCCCCGCCGCCTCGAGCGCGCCGGCGATCTCGGCCTCGGTGCGTTTCTCGATATGGGTCGCCGCCCCCGTGGCGGTGAGCCAGGACAGCCCGGCTGCGGCGGCGAAGGCGGCGGTCGCGATGGCGGTGTGCGTGTGGCGCATAAGGTCTGCGGGTGGCCCCCAAGGCTTCGTGTGCGGCGCGTGTTTACGCCCCGGCCGCGATGCGCGCAATCACACGAACAGCGCGGCGGCAAGAAACAGCGCAGGAATCAGCCCCGCATCGCGGTTCGAGCGAAACAGCCGCAGGCACAGATCCGGATCGTCGGTGCGCAGCATCCCCAGCTGCCAGACCATGTGCCAGCCGAACGCCCAGGCCCCCCCGAGCGCGAGCGACATCGCCAGCGGGTTGGCCAGCGGCGACAGCGCGAAGATCACCGCCAGCGACATCAGCACTACCGAGGCCACGATGAAGCCGCGCAGCCACTGATGCGTGTTGTCACCGAACAGCAGCGCGGTGGACTTCACCCCGATCAGCGCGTCGTCCTCCTTGTCCTGATGCGCATAGATCGTGTCGTAGAACACCGTCCAGGCGATCCCCGACAGATAGAGAAAGATCGCGGGCAGCCCCAGCGCTCCGGTCTGCGCCGTCCAGGCCAGCAGCGCGCCCCAGTTGAAGGCGAGCCCCAGGAACACCTGCGGCCAGTAGGTGAACCGCTTCGCGAAGGGATAGATCGCCACGAGCCCCAGCGCGAGCACGCCGAGCAGGATCGCCGCGTTGTTGAAGGTCAGCAGGATCACGAACGCCGCCAGCGCCTGCGCCGCCATCCAGATCGCCGCCTGCTTGAGCGTCACCTGCCCGGCCGGGATCGGCCGCGCGGCGGTGCGCGCCACGTCGGCGTCGATGTCGCGGTCGGTGATGTCGTTCCAGGTGCAGCCCGCGCCGCGCATCAGGATGGCGCCGATCCCGGTGGCGATGATGATCCACAGCGTCAGCCACCCGGCCTCCGCGCGGTCCGACGCCGCCGCCAGCATCACCCCCCACCAGCAGGGCAGAAGCAGCAGCCAGGTCCCGATCGGCCGATCCGCCCGCGACAGCCGCAGATAGGGGCGCAGCGGTTCGGGGGCGTGGCGATCGACCCAGTTGCCGGTCGAGTCCGCGACGCGGCCCTCTGGCGTTTGCGGTTGCTCGGTCATAAGCTCGGCCCCATCACGGCGCGGGTGGTTCGGTGTCGAAGGTCAGGCTGTATGTAGAGCACCCGCTGGGGGCGGGGCAATCGGTTCCTGTGAACCGCGCGCAGGCGCAGTATCTCTTCACGGTCATGCGCCTGGCTCCCGGCGCGGCAGTCACGCTGTTCAACGGCCGCGACGGGGCCTGGTCGGCCGAAATCGTCGAGGCGGGCAAGCGCGCCGGTGAACTCGCCTGCCGCGAGCAGGCCGCGCATCAGGATGCGCCGCCCGATCTGTGGCTTCTCTTCGCCCCCATCAAGAAGGCGCGCACCGATTTCATCGCCGAGAAGGCGACGGAGATGGGCGCGCGCCGCATCCTGCCGGTGACGACCGATTTCACCAATGCCGAGCGCGTGCGCCGTGACCGGCTGCAGGCCCATGCCGTCGAGGCGGCCGAGCAATGCGGCGGCACCTTCGTGCCCGAGGTCGCCGAACTCGCGCCGCTCGCTGGCGTGCTCGATGGCTGGGACCCGTCGCGGCAGCTCATGTTCTGCGACGAGGCGCTGGCGGGGTCCGCGACGCGGCCCCGGGGCGCGCCGGGGCCCTGGGCGGTGCTGATCGGCCCCGAGGGCGGCTTCTCCGAGCGCGAGCGCGCGCGCCTCGCCGCGATGGATGCGGCGCATCCCGTCAGCCTCGGCCCGCGTATCCTGCGCGCCGACACGGCCGCGGTGGCCGCGCTGACGCTGTGGCAGCTCACGCAAGGGGACTGGCGATGATCCGCCCGGAGATCCTGTCCGCGCTCGCGCGCTGGCGCGAGGTGCTGATCGGGGCGGCGATCACGCTGCCGGGGCTGTGGATCATGAGTTTCGGCGGCTTCTTCTGGATCGGGGTGGGGCTGCTGATCGTGGGGGTCGGGGCGTCCTTCGCGGTCAATGCGCTGCGCCGGATGCGGTTTCGCGGCGCGGCGGGCGCGCCGGGGCTGGTGCGCATCGTCGAGGGGCAGGTGGCCTATTTCGGCCCCGAGGAGGGTGGCTTCGCGGCGATGGACGAACTCGAGGAGCTGCGCCTCGCCCCCGCGCCCGACGGGCCGCACTGGGAGCTCGTCCAGGCCGACGGCACGCTGCGGATCCCGGCGCATGCCGAGGGGGCCGAGCAGCTCTTCGACCTTCTGGCCACGCTCCCGGGCATCGACATGGCGCATGTCCTCGCCACGCTGGAGGCCGCCCCCGCGCATCCGCGCACAGTCTGGACGCGCCGCGCGCACAGGGCGCTGACTTGACTTTTGCGCCCCGAGGCCGGATGCCCCGCGGACGCGACGTTGAAGGAGCCTGCGCAGATGTCGATTCCCCAGTCCGGCGGCGGCCCGATCGAGCGGCGCGCGCAGCTCGCCGAGTATCTCGAATCGGGCTGCAAGACGCGCGATCAGTGGCGCATCGGCACCGAGCACGAGAAGTTCGGCTACTGCACCGACAGCCATCTGCCGCTGCCCTATGACGGCCCGCGCTCGATCCGCGCGATGCTCGAGGGGATGCGTGACGCCTTCGGCTGGAACCCGGTCCTCGAGGGCGGCAACATCATCGGGCTGGAAAAGGACGGCGCCAATATCAGCCTTGAGCCGGGCGGCCAGCTCGAACTCTCCGGCGCGCCGCTGGAGAATATTCACCAGACCTGTGACGAGGTGAACGAGCATCTGCGCGAGGTGCGCAGCGTCGCCGACCGCATCGGGGTGGGCTTCATCGGCCTCGGCGCGGCACCCGAATGGACCCATGAGCAGATGCCGATGATGCCCAAGGGCCGCTATCGGCTGATGACCGACTACATGGGCAAGGTTGGCACACATGGCACGCAGATGATGTACCGCACCTGCACCGTGCAGGTGAATCTCGACTTCTCGAGCGAGGCGGACATGGTGCAGAAGCTGCGCACCGCGCTCGCCCTGCAGCCCGTGGCCACGGCACTTTTTGCCAATTCGCCCTTCTTCGAGGGCAGGCCCAACGGCCACAAGAGCTGGCGCGCGCGCGTCTGGCGCGATCTCGACGCGGATCGCACCGGGATGCTGCCCTTCGTCTTCGAGGAGGGTTTCGGCTTCGAGGCCTGGGCGGAGTATGCGCTCGATGTGCCGATGTATTTCGTCTACCGCGACGGCACCTACATCGACGCCACCGGGCAGTCCTTTCGCGATTTTCTTGACGGGCGGCTGCCGGCGTTGCCGGGCGAGGTGCCGACGCTGTCGGACTGGGCCGATCACCTGACCACGATCTTCCCCGAGGCGCGGATCAAGAAATACATGGAGATGCGCGGCGCCGATGGCGGGCCGTGGCGCCGGCTCTGCGCGCTGCCGGCGCTGTGGGTGGGGCTGATGTATGATCAGCCCGCGCTCGACGCGGCCTGGGATCTGGCGAAGGGCTGGGACGCCGAGACGCGCGAGGCGCTGCGCGTGGCGGCCTCGGTGGACGGGCTCGATGCGCGGGTGGGCGCAATCGACATGCATGACCTGGCCCGCGAGGTGCTCACCATCGCGGATGCGGGGCTGCGCGCGCGCGCGCGCCCCGGCTCGGGCGGGCTCCTCGCCGACGAGACGCATTTCCTCAACGCGCTGCACGAGATCGTCGAGACGGGCCGGACCCCGGCCGACGAGCTCCTGGAGCGCTATCACGGCGACTGGGGCGGCGACCTCAGCCGGATCTACGCCGAATACAGCTACTGATCGCGGTCGCTGCGGTCGATCCGCCAGGGGTCGCGATTCGGTGCGCCGCGGTCGTCATCGCCGCGCGCGATCGCCTCGGTCGTGAGCCGCTGGCGCATAGCCTCGCGATCCTCGCGCGCCATTCCCGGCAGCAGGAACAGATCGACGAAGGCCCAGATCAGCGTGACCGGCAGGCCGATCACCGTCAGCGTCAGGATCAGCATCGCCACCCCGCTGCCCGTGCGGCCCATGTAGAACCGGTGCGCCCCGATGATCCCGAGAAAGATCAGCAGCAGATAGGCGACGACGATATTGTTCGCCTCGTTGGATATGCGCTGCTCGATGAGCAGCCTTTCCTGCGTGTCGAGCCCCATCGCGCCCCCTTCAGTCCGTCGACCCGGCCATCGGGTCCGGGCCGAACCGGTTTTCCCCTGTCGTGCCCGGCTGGATGTAGAAGAAGATCAGGACCAGCCAGCCGATGACGGGCAGCAGAACCAGCAGATACCACCAGCCGGTGCGGTCGAGATCGTGCAGCCGGCGCACGCCGACCGCGATCGACGGAATCAGGACCGCCAGCGCGAACAGCCCGGCCAGCGCTTCGAGCCCGACAAGCTGCAGCACGAAATTGACCGCGACGGTGAACAGCACGAACCACCACAGCTCACTGCGCCGAGCGCGCCCGGTGAAATCGGCGTATTTCTGAAAGCAGGTCTTGATCGATGTCTGGAAGTCCATTCCCGGCCTCTACTCTGGTTTGCTGTCCCTCAGCCCTTTCGGCCGATCTTCGTCTCCGTGCCCGCCCGCAGCCGGGCGATGTTCGCGCGATGCGTCCACAGGATCATCGCCGCCAGCAGCGCCATCAGCAGCGTGAGCGCCGCGTGCCCCAGAAGCGGCGCCCAGCCGATCGCCACGACGGCCGCCACCAGAGCAGACAGCGATGAATAGCGCGTTAGCGCCGCCACGACGAGCCAGGTCGCGCAGGCCGCGAGCCCCACCGGCCAGGCCAGCGCGATGAGCGTGCCCAGAAACGTCGCCACCCCCTTGCCGCCGTGAAAGCGCAGATAGACGGGCCAGACATGGCCCGCAAAGGCCGCCAGCGCCGCGATCTGGGCGGCGTCCTCGCCGAGGGCCGCGCGCGCCATGAGCGCCGCCGCCGCCCCCTTGCCCGCATCGAGCACCAGTGTGGCCAGCGCGCCGCCCCTGCTGCCGGTGCGCAGCACATTCGTCGCCCCGATATTGCCCGAGCCGATCCGGCGCAGATCGCCCAGCCCCAGCACCCGCGCGGTCACGATCCCGAACGGCACCGCGCCGAGCAGATAGGCGCCGAGCGCGACGAGCACGAGCAGCGCCGGATGGGTGACGAATTCGGGGATCATGCGTCCTCCGGGCCGAAGACCTGTGCACCGCCCACGAAGGTTGCGCGCACCCGCCCCTGCAAGCGCGCGCCATCAAAAGGCGTGTTCTTCGATTTCGACTCGAGCGTGAAGCGGTCTAGCACGAAGGGCGCGTCCGGGTCGAACAGCACGAGATCCGCCGGCGCGCCCTCCGCCAGCCGCCCCGTCGCCAGCCCCAGCCGCCGCGCCGGGTTGAGCGCCATCGCGCGCCAGAGCTGCGCCAGCGACAGATCGCCGGAGTGATAGAGCCGCATCGCCGCGGGCAGCAGCGTCTGAAGCCCCACCGCGCCCGCGGCGGCCGCCTCGAAGGGCAGGCGCTTGGATTCCTCGTCCTGCGGCGTGTGCATCGAGCCGATCACCTCGACGAGCCCCTCCGCCACCGCGGCCACAAGCGCAACGCGGTCCTCCTCGCTGCGCAAGGGCGGGGCGAGCTTGAAGAAGGTGCGGTAGTCGCCGACATCGAGTTCGTTGAGCGTCAGGTGATGGATGCTGACCCCGGCGCTGACATCGAAACCGTTCGCCCTGGCACGGCGCAGCGCCGGCAGCGCGCGCCCCGTGGTGATCTGGTCGGCGTGATAGCGCGCTCCGGTCATCTCGACGAGCGCGATGTCGCGGTCGAGCCCCATGCGCTCGGCCATGGGCGAGACGGCGGGCAGCCCGCGCAGCGTGGCGAACTTGCCTGAACTCGCCACTGCCCCGCGCGACAGCCCCGGATCCTGCGGATGCCCGATCACCAGCGCGCCGAGCCCCGCCGCATAGCTCAGGCTGCGCGCCATCAGCCGCGTATCCGTCACCACCCGGTCGCCGTCGCTGAACGCCACTGCGCCCGCATCCATCAGAAAGCCGATCTCGCACATCTCCGCGCCCGCCCGCGCGCGCGTGAGTGCGGCCATCGGGTGCATGCGCACCGGCGTTTCCCCCTGCGCGCGGCGGGTGACGAATTCCAGTACCTCGGGCGTGTCGATCGCCGGATCGGTGTCGGGGCGGGTGATCATGGTGGTGACGCCGCCCGCCGCCGCAGCCAGGCCCGCGGAGCGAAAGCTCTCCTTGTGGCGCGCGCCCGGCTCGCCGACCTGCACGCCCATATCCACGATCCCAGGCGCAAGGCACAGCCCCGTACAGTCGATCACCCGTGCCCCGCGCGGCGCCGAGGCCGCATCAACCGCAGCGATGCGCCCGCCATCGGAGATCAGGTTGGCGCGCCGCTCGTCGCCGGCCTCGGGATCGATCAGCCGGGCATTCTCGAAGTAGATCGTCATGCCCCCCTCCGCTTGCGCCGCTTGTCGCGCGCGGCCTCGATCTCGGCCACGAGGGCGGGGGCGTCGGCGACATGCTTGATGAGGTGCTTGTCCCCCGCGCGGGTGACGAGCTGCACATCCCCGAGGAGCCGGCGCACCGTCTCGAGCTCGCCAAGCCAGACCACGCGCCCGCCCGGACCGATCAGCCGCCGATCCGTCAGCCACCAGCGCGCCGCGAGCTGCTCGGAGGCGAGATACGCCGCCCTCACCCCGATCGCGAGCACCGCGCCGAGCGCACCGATGGCGATATGCGCGCTGCCCATCAGCATCAGCACCGCTCCGACCCCGGCCATGCCGACGAGCGCCATGATGCCGTGATCGCGCCAGTAGCGGCCGCGATCGGAGGCGATCTCGCGGCGCAGCTTCTCGCCCTGCTCGAGCTCCGGCTCAGCCATGCGCCGCCTCCGCCCGCGCCGCGCGCAGGTTCTCGGCCAGAAGCTCCATCGCCGCCATGCGCACTGCCACGCCCATTTCGACCTGGTCCTGGATCACGGAGCGGTTGATGTCATCGGCCAGCGTGCCGTCGATCTCGATGCCGCGATTCATCGGGCCGGGATGCATCACGATCGCATCGGGCGCGGCATGGGCGAGCTTGTCGGCGTCGAGGCCGAAGCGGTGATAGTATTCGCGCTCGGAGGGAACGAAGCCGCCATCCATGCGCTCGCGCTGCAGCCGCAGCATCATCACCACGTCGGCATCGGCGAGCCCGGCGCGCATGTCGTCGGTGACCTCGACGCCGAGCTCCGCCGCGGCGGCGGGCATCAGCGTGGGCGGGCCGACGAGGCGGATGCGGTTCTCCATCTTGCCCAGCAGCCAGATATTCGAGCGCGCCACCCGGCTGTGGGCGATGTCGCCGCAGATCGCCACGGTGAGCCGGTGCAGCCGCCCCTTGGCGCGGCGGATCGTGAGCGCGTCGAGCAGCGCCTGGGTGGGGTGTTCGTGGCGCCCGTCGCCGGCGTTGAGCACCGCGCAGGTGACCTTCTGCGCCAGCAGATCCACCGCGCCCGAGTTCGGGTGCCGCACCACGAGCAGATCAGGGTGCATCGCGTTGAGGGTCATCGCCGTGTCGATCAGCGTCTCGCCCTTGGTCAGGCTCGAGGCCTGCATCGCCATGCTCATCACGTCGGCACCGAGCCGCTTGCCGGCGAGCTCGAAACTCGCCTGGGTGCGGGTGGAGGGCTCGAAGAACATGTTGATCTGGGTCATGCCGGCGAGGCTGTCGGCATGCTTGGCGCCGCCGCGATTGAACGCCACGTAGCGGTCGGCGCGGTCGAGCAGCGCGGTGATCCCGGCGGGGGCGAGATGTTCGATCCCCAGAAGGTGCTGCGCGTGAAACGTCATGCTGCCTCTTTGCCGGCCCCGCGCCTTATAGAAACCCCGCGCGCGGCTCACAAGGGCGCTTTACCCGGCACCGGCGCGCGCCTACCCTGCCGGCATGCTGGACGAGCTCGATCCCGACACCGCGCGCGCGCTCCTCGAATGGCAGCTCGAGATGGGCGCCGACGAGGCGATCGGCGATGTGCCCGTGGATCGCTTCGCCGCCGCGGAACCGGATGCGCGGCCGGCCAGCGATGCCCCGGCGCCCGCAACCGCCGCCGACCCGGCGCAGGAGGCCGAGCCCGATCCCGTCGCCGTCGCGCGCGCCGCGGTCGCCGGCGCGGCGGATCTCGCCGCGCTCGAGGCTGCGCTCGGGGCCTTCGCGCACTGCGAGCTCAAGAAGGGCGCGCGCCATACCGTGTTCGCCGATGGCAACCCGCAGGCGCGGGTGATGATCATCGGCGAGGCGCCGGGGCGCGAGGAGGATCGCGCCGGGCTGCCCTTCGTCGGCCGCGCCGGGCAGCTGCTCGATCGCATGTTCGTGGCCATCGGCATGGCCCGCGACGCCCCCGACCCGGCGCGCGCGCTCTACATCACCAACATCCTGCCCTGGCGCCCGCCGCAGAACCGCAAGCCCGAACGCGCCGAGATCGCGATGCTGATGCCCTTCATGGAGCGCCATGTGGCACTCGCCGCGCCCGATATCATCGTGCTGATGGGCAACACGCCCTGCGCGGGGATCCTCGGGCGCGAGGGGATCACCCGGCTGCGCGGACAATGGATGCGCGCGCTGGAGCGGCCCGTCCTGCCGATGTTTCACCCCGCCTATCTGCTGCGCAACCCGGCCGCCAAGCGCGAGGCCTGGGCCGATCTCCTGGCGCTGCAGGACCAGCTCGGGAGTCCCGCATGAGCCGGATCGACGAGGCCCGCGACTTCATCCCCGCCCGCATCGCCGTGCTCACCGTCTCCGACAGCCGCAGGGCGGGGGATGACCGCTCGGGCGACACGCTGGCCGCGCGCATAACCGAGGCGGGGCACGAACTCGCCGCGCGCGCCCTGTGCCGTGACGAGCGCGGCGAGATCGCGCAGCGGCTGCGCGCCTGGGCGGGCGACCCCGGCATCGACGTGATCCTGTCCACGGGCGGCACCGGGCTGACCGGGCGCGACGTGACGGTGGAGGCGCATCGCGACGTGTACGAGAAGGAGATCGAGGCATTCGCCACGGTCTTCACCATGGTCTCGATGAACAAGATCGGCACCTCCGCCGTGCAGTCGCGCGCCTGCGGGGGCGTGGCGCAGGGCACCTACATCTTCGCGCTTCCGGGCAGCCCCGGCGCGTGCAGGGATGCCTGGGACGAGATCCTGCGCTGGCAACTCGATTACCGGCACCGGCCCTGCAATTTCATCGAGATCCTGCCGCGCCTCGAGGAGCATCGCCGCCGCAAGTGAGCGTGCCCGCGCGCACCCACCAGCCCGGCCGGCGCGCGGCGATCGCGGCGGCGGCGGCGCCTGCGGCCGCGATGTCCGCGAACAGCCCGAAGCAGCTCGCCCCGGAGCCGCTCATCCGCGCCACCCGGCAACCCGGCGCAGCGGCGAGCGCGTCGATCACCTGCGCGATGACCGGGAGCGTGGCGATTGCGGGCGCTTCGAGATCGTTGCGCATCGTGGCGATGAAATCCGCGAGCGCTTCGGCGTCGCCGAGCGGCGGCAATGTCTCGGGCATCGGCGGATTGTCGCGCCGCGCCAGCGCGCGAAAGACGGCGCCCGTGGGGCACGCCGCCCCCGGATTGACGAGCACCAGCGGCGCGGCAGGCAGAGCTACGGGATCGAGGATATCGCCGATGCCGCGCATCCGGCAGGCGCGCCCCGCGAGACAGACCGGTACATCGGCGCCGAGCGCGGTGACGGCGGCGCTGTCGGGCAGAGCGCCCCCCTGCAAGCGATGCAGCGCGCGCAGCGCCGCCGCCGCATCCGCCGAGCCGCCGCCGAGCCCCGCCGCCGCCGGCAGCCGCTTGTCGAGCGTGAGCGCGGCCGGCGCCTCCATCAGCGCCGCCGCCCGCAGCACGAGGTTTTCCGGCCCCGCGGGCACATCCGCCGCCATCGGCCCCGTCACCGCGAGCGTACTCCGCGCCGCGGGCTCGGCGCGCAGCCGGTCGCCGATATCGGCGAAGGCCACGAGGCTGTCGAGCAGGTGATAGCCGTCGGCGCGCCGGCCGGTGACATGCAGGGTCAGGTTGAGCTTGGCCGGCGCGGCCTCCTCAACCGCCACTGCCCGCCTCGCGCCAGACCGGCGCCTCGCCCTCCTGCTCGAGCACGAGTTCGAGCCCGATATCGAGCTTGCGCCGGATGCGCTCGGCCTCCTCGGGCTCCGGGTCGAAGGAGAGCGCGCGGCGCCACTGGAACTCGGCCTCGCGCTGGCGGCCCACGGCCCAGTAGACATCGCCGAGATGGTCGTTGACGATCGGATCGTCGGGCATGAGCTCGGCGGCGCGCTCCATGTAGGGCAGTGCCTCCTCGGGCTCGCCCATCTTGAACAGCACCCAGCCGAGCGAATCGGCGATGTAGCCGCTGTCGGGGCGGGCCTCGTGCGCCGTCTCGATCATCGCGCGCGCCTCCTCGAGATCGCGGCCCTTCTCGACGAGCGAATAGCCCAGATAGTTGAGCACATCGGGCTGATCGGGCTCGAGCTCCAGCGCCTTGCGGAAATCCGCCTCGGCCCCGTCCCAGCGATCGGCGCGCTCCTGGGTGATGCCGCGGGTGTAGAACACGACCCAGTGCCGGCGATCCGGCGCGGCGATGCGCGCGATGGCGCGGTCATAGGCCTCGGTGGCGGCGTCCCAGTCCTCCTCGCGGCGCAGGATGTCGCCGCGCGCGGAATGAACCTGCGAAATGTCGCCATGCGTCTGCTCGAGCGCGTCGAGGACTGCGAGCGCGGCCTCAAGATCGCCGCCGCGATGTAGCGCCTCGGCGCGGCCAATCCCGGCGAGGTGATGGGAGGGGTGTGCGGGATCGAGCCGCGCGAATGCCGCCTCGGCGAGGTCGTGGCGCTCCATCTCGGAAAGAAGTTGCGCGGTGGACAGTTTCGCCTCGGCATGGGCCGGGCGCAGCCGCTCGGCCACCCGCATGTAGAGCAGCACCTCCTGCGGCTCGAGCTCGCGCTCGAGCGCCTGCGCGACATCGAAGAAGGCCTCGGCGATACCGTCCATGGGATGCTCGAGCATCTCGAAGCCGACATCCTCGCCCGCGGCAAGGCGCTCGGTCAGTGCGCTGATCTCGGGCGGCGCATCGGCCCCGAAATTGCGCTCGAGCAGCTCGAGCGCGTCGTCATGGCGCCCGAGCGCACCGAGCACCTCGGCATGGGCCTTGATGGCGCGGGCGGTGAAGTGCAGCGGATCGCCCTCGCCGCCCGACATCAGCGCATCGGCGGCCTCGAAATCGCCACCCTGAGCGTGAGCGAGGGCGGCGTGATAGGCGGCGATCTGGGACAGACCGCGGGCGCCGAGCGCGTCGAAGGCCTCGAAGGCCGTATCGGGCCGGCCGGCGGCCAGATGCGCCCAGCCCGACACCAGCCCGTCGATCACCGGAAGGATGCCCTCCGCCTCCAGCTGATCGATGGCGCCGGCATAGTCCTCCGCCTCGAGCCGCGCGACGAGCCGTGCCATGCGCGCCGGCGTGCTGTTGCGCCCGGCCTCGGCGAGCCGGTCGGCCATGGCCGTGGCCGCACGCCATTCGCCCATGGCGAGATGCGCGGCGGTGGCGTCCTCGATGGCGCGCGGGGCGTGCGCGTCGAGCGCGATCACCTCTTCGAAATACTCCGCCGCGGCGGTGTAGTCGCGCGCCGCGAAGGCGGACCTGGCCGAAAGATAGGCTCCGGTCAGCCCGTCCTGCGCGAGCGCCGGGGCGCCGGCAGACGGTGTGAGCAACGCGGCGCAGATGATCAGGAGGCGTGGAGGTGAGGTCACGGCAGGCTGCCCCTTTCGCGGTACCCGCAAAAGGTAGTGCGCTGCGCGCGGCGACGCAATGCGCCGCGTGCTCCGTGGCGGTCACGCCTGCCGTGAGCGGGGTCTCACATGTTGGGGTAGTTCGGCCCGTCGCCGCCCTGCGGGGTGACCCAGTGGATGTTCTGGCTCGGATCCTTGATGTCGCAGGTCTTGCAGTGCACGCAGTTCTGGAAGTTGATCACGAAGCGCGGCTCCTTGCCCGGCTCCTCGACCACCTCGTAGACCCCGGCGGGGCAGTAGCGCTGCGCGGGTTCGCCGTATTCGGGAAGGTTCACCCGGATCGGCACGCTGTCATCGCGCAGCGTCAGGTGGCAGGGCTGGCTTTCCTCGTGGTTCGTGAAGGACTGCGCGACATTGGTGAGCCGGTCGAAGGAGAGCTTGCCGTCGGGTTTCGGGTAGTCGATCGGGGCGTGATCGGCGGCCTTGCCGGTGGCCTCGGCGTCGGACTTGCCATGCGCCAGGGTGCCGAGCGGGTTGAGCCCGGTGAGATTGGCCGCCCACATGTCGATCCCGCCGAGGCCGAGCGCCGCCCAGCTGCCGTATTTCGACCAGAGCGGCTTGACATTGCGCACGCGCCGCAGATCGCGCCCCACCGGCCCGTCGCGCAGCGCGGTCTCGTATTCGGCGAGTTCGTCGCCCGACCGCCCCGCCGCGATCGCCTCCACGGCGGCATCCGCGGCGGCGATGCCCGAGAGCATGGCGTTGTGATTGCCCTTGATGCGCGGCACGTTCACCAGCCCCGCCGAACAGCCCAGCAGCGCCCCGCCCGGGAACGCGACCTGCGGGATCGACTGCCACCCCCCCTCGCTGATCGCGCGCGCGCCGTAGGCCACGCGCTTGCCGCCTTCCAGCAGCTCCGCGACCATCGGGTGATGCTTGAAGCGCTGGAACTCCATGTAGGGGTAGAGATACGGGTTGGCGTAGTTCAGGTGCACCACGAAACCGAGATACACCTGGTTCTTCTCGCCATGGTAGATGAAGCTGCCGCCGCCGGCGTTGCGCCCGAGCGGCCAGCCCATCGTGTGCAGCGCCGTGCCCTCGCGGTGCCGGTCCGGGTCGATCTCCCAGATCTCCTTCATGCCGAGGCCGAATTTCTGCGGATCCTTGCCCGCAGACAGCTCGAAGCGCTCCATCACCGCCTTCGAGAGCGAGCCGCGCACCCCTTCCGACAGGAAGACATACCTGCCGCGCAGCTCCATCCCCGGCTCGTAATTCGGGCCCGGCGTGCCGTCGCTGGCGCGGCCGAATTCCCCGGCGACGACACCGCGCACCGCCCCGTCCTCGCCGTAAACGAGCTCGGAGCAGGACATCCCCGCGAAAACCTCGACACCGAGCGCCTCGGCCTGTTCGGCCATCCAGCGGCAGACATTGCCCATCGAGACGATGTAGCACCCGTGATTGCTCATCAGCGGCGGCATCAGGCTCGTGGGCACCCGCAGCGCCCCGCCCGCGCCGAGCATGTAGAAGCGGTCCTTCGTCACCGGCACCGAGACCGGCGCGCCGCGATCGCGCCAGTCGGGCAGCAGCGCATCGAGTCCGGACGGGTCGAGCACCGCGCCCGAGAGGATATGCGCGCCGACCTCCGAGCCCTTCTCGAGCACCACCACGTCGAGATCCGGGGCCTGCTGCTTGAGCCGGATCGCGGCCGAAAGCCCGGCCGGCCCCGCTCCGACGATCACGACGTCGTAGTCCATCGCCTCGCGCTCGATATCGCTCATGGTCGCTCCCCTGTCCGGGCCGCACAGCCGGCACCCTGTCGGTGTTCAGCTAGCGCAACGGATCATGCAGGGTCAATCGCCGCGCATGAACGCGAATCCGCGCACCGCCCCTTGCATTCGCCGCACGCGTGATATCAGCATGGCGTATCCGTGCGCCGCGGAAGCGGCGGGCGAGAGTAAGGTGTTGGCAGGAACCGCGAGGCCACGACCATGGAAAAGATCCCGATCACCCGGGCGGGTCACGCTGCGCTCGATGCCGAGCTCAAGAAGCTCAAATCCGAGGAGCGCCCGGCGGTGATCCGCGCAATCTCGGAAGCGCGCGAGCACGGCGACCTGTCGGAGAATGCCGAGTATCACGCCGCGCGCGAGAAGCAGAGCTTCATCGAGGGGCGCATCAAGGAGCTCGAGGGGTTGCTTGGCCGCGCCGAGGTGATCGACCCCGAGAAACTCTCCGGCGCGATAAAGTTCGGCGCCACGGTGCAGCTCGTCGACGAGGACACCGAGGAAGCAAGAACCTATCAGCTCGTCGGCGAGCCCGAGGCCGATATCGAGCAGGGGCTGCTCAACGTGAAATCGCCGCTCGCGCGCGCGCTCATCGGCAAGGAGGAGGGTGACAGTGTCGAGGTGCGCACGCCGGGCGGGCAGAAGAGTTACGAGGTCGTCAGCATCGTCTATCGCTGACGCGGCGCGGGATGCGGAGTGGGTATGAGCTTCGATCACGGTGAGAAGCGCGCGCCGCACTGGCGCGGCCTGTTGCGCGGCGGAGCGGCGCAGCCGCTGCGCACGGCGGGCGTGCTGCTCGTGATCTGGGTCGTGCTCGCCGTGACGGTAGTGCTCAACGTGCCGCCCGTGCTGCGCGACCTGCTGCTGCTGCTCGCGGTGACGGCGCTCGCAGCGGCCGGATTGTGGGCGACGATGCGGCTGCTGGCCGAGCGCGACGCGCTCGCCGCGCGGCTCGCTGTGCTCGAACGCCGGCTCGCCGGCAGTGATGGCGGCGAGCCGGCCGCGTCGGCGCAGTCGGAGCCGGCGGAGGGGATGGCCGCGGGATCGCTGCTCGACATGGTCGATATGCCGCCCCGCGCCGAGCCGGCGCACACCGGGCCGCGCGCCGGCTCGGCGGGCCCTTCTCCCGCAGCCGCCGCCCCGTTTCCCGCCGGGACCCAGTCGAGGGCGGCGAAGCCGCGCCGCGAACCGAAGGCGTCTGCGCCAAGGCCTGAACCCGCGCCCGCCAGCGCTGGCGCCGCGAAAGTCGCGCCCGAGCGCGGCGCGGAACCCGCGCCCAAGCGCGATGCCGCCGCGGAAAGCGCGGCGGGCCCGGCCGCGCCCGAGCGCAATGTCGAGCGGCCCCGCCCGACCGCACCCCCCGCCCTCGATCCGGACCAGTATATCCGCGCGCTCGATTTCCCCGAGACGGCCGAGGATACCGAGGGGTTTCACGCGCTGCGGCTGGCGCTGCGCGATCCGCAGGCCGCGCCGCTCGTGCGCGCCGGCCAGGACGTGCTCACCCTTCTGAGCGAGGACGGGATCTACATGGAGGATCTCGGCCAAGCCTCCGTATCGGCGCGACTCTGGCGAAGCTTCGCCGAAGGCGCGCGCGGCGGCGCGGTGAGCGGACTCGGCGCCGTGGGCGATGGCGAGGTCGTCGCGCGGGTGCGCGGGCGGATGCAGTCGGACGCGGTGTTTCGTGATGTCGCGCAGCATTTCCTGCGCCAGTTCGAGCGCGGCCTGGCGAATTTCGCGCCCGGCGCCGGCGACGACGCGCTCGCCCGCTTCGGCGATACACGCAGCGCGCGCGCCTTCCGGCTGCTCGGGCAGGTCGCCGGCATCTTCGACTGAGCGCGCCGCCCGCGCCGGGTTTGCATCCGGCGGGATGCGCCGCTAAGCCGGCGTGAGCAGACGAGGCGACAGCATGAGCACTCCCCCCAGACGCGCCTATTGGCAGGGCCTGCGCGACGGCGCGCCGTTCATCCTTGTCGTGACCCCCTTCGCGATGCTTTTCGGCGTCTCGGCGAGCGAGGCAGGGCTGCCGCTCGCGGAGGTCATGGGCTTCTCGGTGCTGGTCATCGCCGGGGCGGCGCAGTTCGCGGCGCTGCAGATGATGATGGAGAATGCGCCGGTGCTCGTGGTGCTGGCCACGGCGCTCGCGGTCAATCTGCGCATGGCGATGTATTCGGCCGCGCTGACGCCGCATCTGGGCCATGCGCCGATCTGGAAGCGCGCCGTGATGGCCTATTTCATCGTCGACCAGACCTACGCGCTGAGCACGCTGCGCTACGAGCGTGACCCGGCGCTGTCGCTGCGCGCGCGGGTGGCGTATTTCGCCGGCACGGCCTCGCCGGTCTGTCTGCCCTGGTATGCGGCGACCTGGGTCGGTGCCGAGGTCGGGGCGCGCATCCCGCCCGAATTCGCGCTCGATTTTGCGCTGCCGATCACCTTCCTTGCGATGATCGCGCCGATGCTGCGCACCGCTGCGCATGTCGCGGCGGCGCTGACCTCGATCGCGCTGGCGCTGGGGCTGGCGTTCCTGCCCTACAATCTCGGGCTGATGATCGCTGCGCTGGCCGCGCTGATGGTGGGCGCGCAGGCCGAGCTGTGGCAGACGCGGCGGCGGGCGCGGGCGCAATGAGTTACACGGGCGCGGAAACCTGGGGCATCATCGCCGTGCTCGGGATCGGGACCTTCCTGATCCGGTTCTCGTTTCTGGGGCTGATCGGGGATCGGGAACTGCCCGAATGGGTGCTGCGGCATCTGCGCTACACGCCGGTAGCGGTGCTGCCGGGGCTGGTGGCGCCGCTGGTGCTCTGGCCCGAGGCGACGGGCGGCGATCCCGACGCGCCGCGCCTCGCCGCAGCGGCGGTCACGGTCGCGCTCGGGGTGGGGACGAAGAATGTCCTGCTGTCGATCTGCGGCGGCGCCGGCACGCTCTATCTGGTGCAGTTCCTGATCGGCTGACAGCGATCAGGAATTCACGAGCGCCAGAAAGATCAGGATCCCGATGCTGATCGCGGCGGTCCAGACCGTGAAGCGGATGAAGCCCTCGAAGGTGCGCTCCTGCTCGCTGATATCCATCGTGCCGGGGACGTGCTTGCTCTCGTCGTCTTTCTTCTCGGCCATGGGGACTCCTCGTGGTGATGGTGTGCAGCTTCGCTTAGCCGATCCGCGCGCGGCTGTCACGACTCTCCCGACAGCCGCCGCCACAGCCAGGCGCCATCCGCGCCGCGCGCGCGCGTCACCTTTCCGGCGCGGTGCAGGTGATTGAGATGCGCCACCGCCTCGACGAGCGCGAGCCCGTATGTGCCCGCATCGATGCGGCGCCTGAAGAGCGGCGCGAAGCAGTCCGCGGCGCTGCGCGGATGGTCGAGATGATCGAGCAGCCGCGCCAGCGCCTCGTGATGATTGTCGATCTTCTGGCGCAGGCGCAGCGGCAGCCCCGTGAAGGGCAGCTTGTGCCCCGGCAGCACGAGATGCTCCGGCCGCGCCAGCCCCGCCAGCCGCGCACAGGCCTCGAGCCATTCGGCCACGGGATCGGCCTCGGGCTCGGTGGCATAGACGCCGAGATTGGGCGAGATCCCCGGCAGGAGCTGATCGCCCCCGATGACGAGATCGTCGTCGCGGCTCCAGAACGTCGCGTGTTCGGGCGCGTGCCCGGCGCCCACATGCACCTGCCAGTCGCGCCCGCCCATGCGCAGCACGTCGCCCTGCGCGACGCGCCGGAACCCCAGCGGCAGCGGCGCGACCATATCGGCGAAATTGACCGGCCGCTCCCCGGCGCGGCGGGCGAGCTCATCCGGATCCATCCCCGCCGCGCGCCAGAAATCGAGCGTTTCGGGCCGCGGGCGGTCCTGCTCGTCGAGGGTGAGCATCCGCGCGAAGAGCCAGGCCGTGCGGGTGGTCCACAGCTCGGCGCCGTGCGCGGCCTGGAACCAGCCGGCGAGGCCGACATGGTCGGGGTGGTGATGGGTGACCACGACCCGGGTGACGGGCTTGCCCGCGAGCGGTCCGGCGAGCAGCTCGCCCCAGAGCGCGCGGCTGCGCCGCGTGTCCATGCCGGTGTCGATCAGCGTCCAGCCATCGCCCTCGTCGAGCGCATAGACATTGACATGGTCCAGCGCCATGGGCAGCGGCAGCCGCATCCACAGCACCCCGTCGGCGATGCGGGTCGCGCCGCCGGGCGCGGGCGGTTCGGGCCAGGGATGGCGGATGCCCTCGGGCGCGGCGTCCATCATGGCGCGAGATCCTCGGGCGCCAGCCCGTAGAGATCGTCCGAGCCCGCGCGCGCGGCGGCGAGGAGGGCGGCATGCTCGGGCAGGAGGCGGCGGATGAAGACCTGCGCGAGGGCGCTGCGCGGCCCCGCGCCCGCGGCGCGCGCGGCGCGCAGATGTGCCTGCCCGCCGAGCACCCGCGCGAAGCCGCGCAGATAGGGCACCGCCCCGGCGAAACGGTCCACCGGCTCCTGCGCGGTGAGCCATTCGGTCGTCTCCCGCAGGGTCTCGGCGGCCGACCAGACCGCGCCGGCGAGCTCGGGCATCTCCGCGCGCGCGGCCTCGGCATCGGCCTCGATCTCGTCGATGAGCCGGAACGCCGCCTCGCCGCCATCGGCCAGCTTGCGGCCCACGAGGTCCATCGCCTGGATGCCGTTGGTGCCCTCGTAGATCGCCGTGACGCGCACATCGCGCAGATACTGCGCCGCCCCCGTCTCCTCGACATAGCCCATGCCGCCGAAGACCTGGATGCCCGCCGAGGCCACCTCGATGCCGAGATCGGTGCCGTGCGCCTTCGAGATCGGCGTGAGCAGCGCCGCGCGCGCGTCCCATGCCGGCGCCCCGGTCGCCTTCGCCATGTCGATTGCCACGGCATTCGACAGCGCGATGGCGCGGGCGGCGAAGATCTCGGCGCGCATCGTCGCCAGCATCCGGCGCACATCGGCATGATCGATGATGGTGCCCGCCCCGGCGACGGGCGTGCGCCCCTGCACCCGCTCGCGCGCAAAGGCGAGCGCGTGCTGATACGCCCCCTCCGCTGCGCCGATACCCTGCACGCCGACGCCGAGCCGGGCGTTATTCATCATCGTGAACATCGCCGCCATGCCCTTGTGCGGCGCGCCGATCAGCCAGCCTGTCGCGCCCTCGTAGCTCATCACGCAGGTCGGCGAGCCGTGCAGGCCGAACTTCTCCTCGATCGAGACGACGCGCAGGCTGTTGGGCGCCCCGGGCGCGCCATCGCCATCGGGCAGGTATTTCGGCACCAGGAACAGGCTGATCCCCTTGGTGCCCGCCGGCGCATCGGGCAGCCGTGCGAGCACGAGATGGCACACATTGCCGACGAAATCCGCATCGCCCCAGGAGATCCAGACCTTCTGGCCGGTGACGGAATAGGTGCCATCGCCGTTCGGCGCCGCCTTCGCGGCCACCGCGCCGACATCACTGCCCGCCTGCGGCTCGGAGAGATTCATCGTCCCCGACCATTCCCCCGAGATCAGCTTCGGCAGGTAGAGCGCCTTGATGGCATCGTCGGCGTGATGCTCGAGCGCCTCGATCTGGCCCTGGGTGAGCAGCGGCGAAAGCTGCAGCGACAGGCACGCCCCCGACATCATGTCATTGACCGCCGTGGTCAGGGCATGCGGCAGCCCCATGCCGCCATGCGCCGGATCGGCCGAAATACCGATCCAGCCGCCCTCGGCGATGGCGCGGTAGCCCGCGGCGAAGCCCGGCGTCGCGCGCACCGCGCCGTCCTCGAGCCGGGCAGGGTGGGTGTCGCCGGCGCGCTGCAGCGGGGCGAGGACATCCTCGCACAGCCGCCCCGCGCCCGCGAGGATCGCCTCGGTGACATCCGGCGTGGCCTCGGCGAAGCGCTCCGTCGCCGTGACGCGGTCGAAACCCGCGACATGGTCGAGCAGGAAGCGCAGCTCCTGCAGCGGGGCGCGATAGGGCATCGTCTCCTCCTGCGCACTGGCGCCGGCGGCGCGGCTGTGGCATCTCCCCCCTAGCCTAACGCCTGCCCGAGCGCCAGCAACCGCAACGCCGCGTCCGATGCCCGAGACCCTCACCCTGTCGCCCGATCACGCGGGCATCGCGCGCGCCGCCGCGCTTCTGGGCGCGGGCGAACTCGTGGCCTTTCCCACCGAGACGGTCTACGGCCTCGGCGCCGATGCGGGCGACGACCGGGCGGTCGCGCGGATATTCGCGGCCAAGGACCGGCCGCGCTTCAATCCACTCATCGCGCATCTGCCCGATGCCGTCGCCGCCGGGGCGATCGGGGTGCTCGACGATGCGGCGGCGCGGCTGGCTTCGGCCTTCTGGCCCGGGCCGCTGACGCTGGTGGTGGCGCTGCGGGCCGGGGCGCCCGTCTCCCCGCTGGTGACGGCGGGGCTCGAGACGGTGGCGCTGCGGGTGCCGGCGCATCCGGTGGCGCGCGATCTGCTCGCGGCCTTCGGCGGCGCGCTCGCCGCGCCCTCGGCGAATCCCTCGGGCCGGGTCAGCCCGACGACGGCCGCGCATGTGCGTGACGGGCTCGGGGGGCGCATCGCCGCCGTGATCGATGGCGGGCCCTGCGCGGTGGGGCTCGAATCCACGATTGTCGCAACGACGGGCGGCGCGGCGCGGCTCCTGCGCCCGGGCGGTCTGCCCGCGGAAGCGATCGAGGACTGCCTCGGCGCGCCGCTTGCCATCGAGGCGCCGGCCGGCGCGCCCACCGCGCCCGGCCAGCTCGCCTCACATTACGCCCCCGGCGCGCGGCTGCGCCTCGATGTGGGCACGCCCGAGCCGGGCGAGGTCTGGATCGGTTTCGGACCGGGCTGCGCGGGCGCGGCGCTCAACCTCTCCGGGGGCGGCGACATGGTCGAGGCGGCGGCCAATCTTTTCGCGATGCTGCGCGCGGCGGATGCGCTGGCGGGGCCGGGCGGGCGCATCGCCGCCGCGCCGGTGCCCGATCGCGGCCTAGGCCGGGCCATCAACGACCGCCTTGCCCGCGCCGCCGCCCCGCGCCCATAGGCGCGCCCCGGCCGCCCTGCGCAGGCGCGCCTTGCCGGGCTTTGGCCGCGCGTGCTATAGGCGCCGCGCCGTCGCAGCGGCGGCGCGCGTGGCGCGGGGCGTGGGATAGCCTGGTTAATCCGCCTGCTTTGGGAGCAGGAGATCCTCAGTTCGAATCTGAGCGCCCCGACCATCGCGCCGGCCCCGGCCGTTTACAGCCCGGCGCCGAGCCGCTAATCGGCGCCATCACGGGTGATTAGCTCAGTTGGTAGAGCGCCTCGTTTACACCGAGGATGTCGGCGGTTCGAGTCCGTCATCACCCACC
>SLQD01000136.1 GCA_007131685.1 Paracoccaceae bacterium
CACCCGCCTATAAGTCGCGTATGGATCTCGATATCACTCACCCCGCTCTGTCTGATCTGCGCCGCACCTGCCGGCGTCGCATTCCCCATTTCGTCTGGGAGTATCTCGACAGCGCCACCGGCACCGAATCCGCCAAGCACGTCAACCGCATCGCGCTTGACGCCGTGCGCTTTCGCCCGGCGATCCTGCGCGGCACGATCACCCCCGTGCTGACCACGCGGCTGCTCGGGCGCGACTACGCGCTGCCCGTCGGGATCGCGCCGGTGGGCATGTCGGGGCTCGTCTGGCCCGGTGCGGAAGCCAGCCTCGCCGCGCTCGCACGCGAGACCGGGATCCCCTACTGCCTCTCCACCGTCGCGACCCGCACCCCCGAGCAGGTCGGGCCCCATGCCGGCGAGTCGGGCTGGTTCCAGCTCTACCCGCCGAGCGATCCCGAAATCCGCCGCGATATCCTGCGCCGGGCGCGCGCGGCCGGGTTCCACACGCTCGTGATGACGGTGGACCTGCCAGGCGCCTCGCGCCGCGAGCGACAGCGCCGCGCGCAGCTCTCGATCCCGCCGAAGCTGACGCCGGCGATGCTGTGGCAGATCGCACGCCGGCCCCGCTGGGCGCTGGGGACGCTGCGCGCCGGCACGCCGCGGCTGCGCCTTATGGAGGACTATCTCAAGCTCGACGGGGCGGCCGATTCGACGAAGCATCCCGGCTATCTGCTGCGCGCCGCCCCCGACTGGGACTATCTCGCCGCGGTGCGCGCAGAATGGGACGGCCCGCTCGTCATCAAGGGCGTGCTGAGTTGCGACGACGCGGCAGGACTGCGCGCGGCGGGCGCCGATGCGGTCTGGGTGTCGAATCATGGCGGGCGGCAATTCGACGGCGCACCGGCCGGGCTTACGGTCCTGCCCGACATCCGCGCCGCCGTGGGCCCCGACTTTCCGCTGATCTATGACGGCGGGGTCGAGGGCGGGCTCGACGTGTTGCGCGCGATCGCGCGCGGCGCGGATTTCGTGATGATCGGGCGTGGCTGGCATTACGCGCTCGGTGCTTTCGGGGCGCGCGGCGCGGCGCATCTGGCGCATATCCTGCGCGAGGACCTTGTCTCCAACATGCAGCAGATGGGAGCCACCCTGCCCTCCGAGGCCGCGGCGCGGCTCTTGCAGCCGGCCGACGCGATCAGCGCGCCGGCCTGAGATCTGCGCCCGGCACGTGGTGGTGGAGGGCAAGGTTGCGAAACCCGGCGAGAAAGCTGCGCAGGAGCACCCGCACCTTGCGATCGCCTATCCCCGCGAGCCCCCCCCGCCGCCATCTCGTGCAGCGACAGGAGCGCCTCGCGCGCGGTGTCTCCGAGGATGTCGGGCGTTGCGAAACCCATCCGCCAGTGCGGAAAGGCGCGCTGCGCCGCCGGCGCGTCATTGAGCACGAGGACGCCCGCATGCCGGGTGTCGCGCGAGATCCGCGCAAAGCGCGCCCGCACGGCGTCATGCGGCCCCTCGAGGGTCTGGAAGAAGCAGTCATCGTGGCAGACCAGCAACCCGGTGATATCCTCGGCGGCATTGTTGCGACGTGACACCTCGAGGATCTGCGCGATCTGATCGGCGCTGAAGCCGCGGGACGAATTTGCTCAGATAGATTACGCGGTGCAGCATTGCCTCTCCCCTCTCTCTCCAGGGCCCACGGATGCCCGACCGGGGTTGAGGGAAGGCTAACGCGGCCGCATCGGCGCATTTGCGGCAGCGCGGCATCTGGCATACAAGGTGATCGCGCCGACAGCGGAGGAGTGCATGGCCAAGTTCGACAAGATCCTCATCGCCAACCGGGGCGAAATCGCGATCCGCGTCATGCGCGCGGCCAACGAGCTCGGCAAGCGCACGGTCGCGGTCTATGCCGAGGAGGACAAGCTCGGCCTGCATCGCTTCAAGGCCGACGAGGCCTATCGCGTGGGCGCCGGGCTCGGGCCGGTGCAGGCCTATCTTTCGATCGACGAGATCATCCGCGTCGCGCGGCTGTCGGGGGCCGATGCGGTGCATCCGGGTTACGGGCTGCTGTCGGAGAATCCCGAATTCGTCGATGCCGTCACCGCGGCGGGGCTCGCCTTCATCGGCCCGGAAGCCGCGACGATGCGCGCACTTGGCGACAAGGCCTCGGCGCGGCGCGTGGCGATCGAGGCCGGCGTGCCGGTCATCCCCGCCTCCGAGGTGCTCACCGGCGACATGGAGGAGGCGCGCCGTTGGGCCGAAGAGATCGGCTACCCGATGATGCTCAAGGCGAGCTGGGGCGGCGGCGGGCGCGGCATGCGCCCCATTCGCGGCCCCGATGAGCTCGAGACCAAGATCCGCGAGGGCCGGCGCGAGGCCGAGGCCGCCTTCGGCAATGGCGAAGGCTATCTCGAGCGGATGATCGAGCGGGCGCGCCATGTCGAGGTGCAGATCCTCGGCGACGCGCATGGCGACATCTATCACCTCTTTGAGCGCGACTGCACCGTGCAGCGGCGCAACCAGAAGGTCGTCGAACGCGCGCCGGCCCCCTATCTCGACGCCGCCCAGCGCGGCGAGCTGTGCGAGCTCGGCCTGAGGATCGGGCGCCATGTCGGCTACCGCAATGCCGGCACCGTCGAGTTCCTGATGGACATGGACACGGGCCGGTTCCACTTCATCGAGGTCAATCCGCGCATCCAGGTCGAGCACACCGTGACCGAGGAGGTCACCGGCATCGACATCGTCAAGGCCCAGATCCGCATCGCCGAGGGCGAGACGCTCGCCGCCGCCACCGGCGCAGCCGGCCAGGACGCGATCGGCCTGCGCGGCCACGCCCTGCAATGCCGCATCACCACCGAGGATCCGCAGAACAACTTCATCCCCGATTACGGCCGCATCGCCGCCTACCGGGGCGCCACCGGCATGGGCATCCGGCTCGATGGCGGAACCGCTTATTCGGGGGCGGTCATCACGCGCTACTACGACTCGCTGCTCGAGAAGGTCACGGCCTGGGCGCCCACCCCCGAGGAAGGCATCGCGCGCATGGACCGCGCGCTGCGCGAATTCCGCATCCGCGGGGTGAGCACCAATATCCGCTTCGTCGAGAACCTGCTCCAGCACCCGACCTTCACCGGCAACACCTACACCACCGATTTCATCGACACGACGCCCGAGCTCTTCACCTTCCGCAAGCGCCGCGACCGGGCGACCAAGATCCTCACCTATCTCGCCGACATCACCGTCAACGGCCATCCCGAAACCGCCGGCCGCCCGCGCCCGCGCGCCGAGGCAAAGACCCCGGTGCCGCCGCCGACGCGCGGCGAATACCGCCCCGGCACGCGCGACCTGCTCGAGCGCGAGGGGCCGCAGGCCGTCGCGGACTGGATGGCCGCGCAGGAGCCGCTCCTGATCACCGACACCACGATGCGCGATGCGCATCAGTCGCTGCTGGCCACGCGGATGCGCTCGATCGACATGGTGCGTATCGCGCCGGCCTATGCCGAGACGCTGCCCCAGCTTTTCAGCGTGGAGTGCTGGGGAGGCGCGACCTTCGACGTCGCCTATCGCTTCCTGCAGGAATGCCCGTGGCAGCGGCTGCGCGACATTCGCGCGGCAATGCCCAACGTGATGACGCAGATGCTGCTGCGCGCCTCGAACGGGGTCGGCTACACGAACTACCCCGACAATGTCGTGCGCTTCTTCGTGGCGCAGGCTGCCGAGACGGGCGTGGATGTCTTTAGGGTCTTCGACAGCCTCAACTGGGTCGAGAACATGCGCGTGGCGATGGACGCGGTGCTCGAATCGGGCAAGCTGTGCGAGGGGGCGATCTGCTACACCGGCGACATCCTCGACCCGGGGCGCGCGAAATACGATCTCGGCTACTACGTCGAGATGGGCAAGGCGCTGCGCGAGGCGGGCGCGCATGTGCTCGGACTGAAGGACATGGCGGGGCTCCTGAAGCCGGCGGCGGCGCGCATCCTGATCCGGGCGCTGAAGGAGGAGGTCGGCCTGCCGATCCATTTTCACACCCATGACACCTCGGGGCTGGGCGGGGCGACGATCCTCGCCGCCGCCGAGGCCGGGGTGGACGCCGCCGATGCGGCGATGGACGCCTTCTCCGGCAACACCTCGCAGCCGACGCTGGGCTCCATCAACGAGGCGCTGCGCCATACCGGGCGCGAGACCGGGCTCGACATCGAGGCGATCCGCGCGATCTCGGACTACTGGGAGCAGACACGCGCCCAGTACGCCGCCTTCGAGACCGGCCAGCAGGCCCCCTCCTCCGAGGTCTATCTGCA
>SLQD01000190.1 GCA_007131685.1 Paracoccaceae bacterium
CCGAGGAGGGCTTCGAGGTGATCTTCCAGTTCTGGCGCGGCGTGATGGCGCCGGCGGGAACGCCCCCGGAGGTCATCGCCGCGCTCAGCGACAGCTTCGAGGCGCTCGTCGAGGATGACGGTTTCCTGCGCCTGATCTCGACGATCAACTCCTCGATCCGGTTCGTCGGTCACGAGGCGTTCAAGGAGCTGTGGGAGGGCGAACTCGCGGACATGGCCGCGATCGCCGAGGCCGCCGGCGCAGAGGACTGACGCCACTGCCCCGGGTCGCCGGGCGGGAAAGACCCCCGGCGACCCCGCCCCGTTCGAGGAGGCCACCGCGCCATGATCGATCTCAGAGTCGCGAATGCCCGCGCCGCCGTACGCGATACGCTGGGCGAATTGCAGCTCCGGCGTGTCGATATCGACATTGCCGGCGATCGGATCGTGGCCGTGACCCCGGCGGGCACCCCGGCGGAGCCGGCGCGCGAGGTCATCGACGCCGCGGAGCTGCTCGCCGTTCCCGGCTTCGTCAACGGCCATCATCACAGTCACGAGAACTTCCAGAAAGGTCGCTTCGAGGGCCTGCCGCTCGAACTCTGGATGAACCTCGTGCGGCCGATGAAGCCGATCCCGCTGACGGGCGAACAGGTCTACCTGCGCACCATGATCGGCGCGATCGAGGCGCTGCGCTCGGGCACGACGACCATCGTGGACGACATGAATGTCAGCCCGGTTCTCGATCGGGCGCATGTCGAGGCGGCGCTGCAGGCTTACGAGGATATCGGCATCCGCGCCTATCTGGGCATGACACTGTTCGACAAGCCGTTCTTTCAAAGCGTCCCGTTCGTGCAGGAGCACTTTGCGCCCGAAACCCTCGCCGAACTCGCCTCCGTGGCCGCAACCCCGCCTGGCGAGGTGCTTGCCTATGCAGGCGAGCTCGCCACGGTGCGCAACCCACGCGATGCCCGCGCCGCCTTCATCGCTGCGCCGTCGGCACCCCAGCGCTGCACCGATGATTTCCTGCGCGCGGTGCGCGCGCTGGCGGACCGGCACGAGCTGCCGGTCATCATCCATGTGCACGAAACGCGCATGCAGGTCGTCACCGCACAGGAGTTCTACGGCACCAGCATGATCGCGCATCTCGCGAAGCTCGACTTCCTCAAGCCCGCAACCTCGATTATCCACGGCGTCTGGCTCACCGGCGCGGATCTCGACATCATCGCCGCAGCCGGCGCGAGCATACAGCACAATCCCAACAGCAACCTCAAGCTCGGCAGCGGGCTCATGCCGCTGCGCGAGGCGCTCAGGCGGGGGGTGAACGTGTCGCTCGGCACCGATGGCTGCGGCTCCATCGAGTCGGTGGACATGCTGCGCGTGCTCGCCAACACGGCGCTGATCCACAACCTTCGCGACGACCATCACGACGAATGGATCACCTCGGCGGAGGCCTTCGCTGCGGCCACCGAGGGCGGCGCGCACGCCCTCGGGCGCGACGATCTCGGGCGCATCGCCGCCGGCGCGAAGGCCGATATCGCACTTTACGACACCCGCTCGATCGCCTTCACGCCGCTGAACCGTCCGCTGGCGCAGCTGACATATTCCGAGACCGGCCGCGCGCTGAAGCATCTGCTGGTGGACGGGCGCATGGTGATGCGGGACGGGGCGCTCGCCTGCATCGACGAAGCGGCGATGCTCCGGCGGATCGCCGAGGCTGCCGAACGCCTTGCGCCCGCCATCGCCGACGCGGAGGCGGCCGTGGGCCGGATCCGCCCCGCCTACGAGGCGATTCACGCGCGCTGCTGCGCGATGCCGATCCCGGACGGGATCTGGCCTGCCAAGCTTGCCGGGCGGAGCTGAGTCGTGGGCGATGCCGGCTTCTGGCTGGCGCAGGGGGTGGGCGCCGTTGCAGCGCTGATCGGGGTCATCGCGTTTCAGCTGCGCCGCGACACGGCGATGCTGGCGCTGCTGAGCGCCTCTGCGCTGACCTGGGCGCTGCACTTCCTGCTGCTTGGTGCGCATGCGGCCGCGGCGATCAACCTGGTGACGGCGCTGCGCAACCTGTGCGGCATCCGTCTGCGCTCACGCGCGCTGGCGGGGCTGTTCGCCGCCTTCTATGTCGCCGCTGCAGCCCTCGGATACGACCATCTGCGCGATCTGCTGCCGCTGGCCGCCGTCCTGCTCGGCACAGCCGCCGTGTTCCTGCTCGAGGGGCTGCGTGCGCGTGCCGGCTTCCTTGCCGGAAGCCTGCTCTGGATCGGCTACAACCTGCAGGTCTGGTCGCTGCCCGGGGTCGCCGTGATGGCCGCGGACGCCGTGTCGAACGGCCGCTTCATCCTCATGCGCTGGCGCGAAACGCGGCCGCGCTGACCGTTCCGTTGCGCGCCGGCCCGGCGGCATCAGCCGCCCCGACGCCACGGGCGCATCCGGCTGGCGGCGAGGCCCGCGAGGATCAACCCGAGCGCGCCGAGAAACTGCGGCGGCAGCGACTCGCCCAGCAGCACCACCCCGAAGATCACCGCCCAGACCGGGACTTGGTAATTCACCTGCGCGAGGAAGGCCGGACCCGCGCTGCGGATCACCCGCACGAGGATCAGCGTCGCCAATGCCGTCGGCCCGAGCCCGAGATACACGAGCGCCAGCCCCGGCACCCCGGCCCCGGGCCGCGGCACCCCGTCGATCGCGAGCGCCACCGGCAGCGCCAGCACCGCCGCCACCAGAAGCGCCGCCGCCGAGAACTGCACCAGCGCGACCGGCGGGCAGCGCCGCGTCACGATCGAGCCGATCGCGTAACAGGCCGCCGCCGCGATGCAGGCCAGCCGCGCCGCCGCCTCCCCCTTGGCGGCCAGCACCCCGGGCCCGATCAGCAGCACCACCCCGCACAGCCCCATCCCGAAGCCGGCGGCGCGCGGCACCGTCATGCGCTCGCCGGGGACGAGGAAATGCGCAAGCGCCAGCGTGAAGAGCGGGATCACCGCCATGGTGATGCCCGCAAAGCCCGAGGCGACATGCTGCTGCCCCCAGGCCAGAAGCAGGAACGGTGCCGCGTTGGAGAACACCCCCATCGCGGCCGCATGCGCCCAGATGCGCGCCCCCGACGGCGCCGCGGGCGAGGGAAGGCCCAGCCCCGTGACCCGCGCCACCACCAGGATCGCGACCGCCGCGAGCCCGATGCGCCCCGCCGCGACCCAGATCGGCCCCACCGTCTCGAGCGCGAGCGTCACCGCCATGAAGGACGCCCCCCAGATCACGCCGAGCAGCGTGATCAGGGCCCAGTCCATCGGGGTGGCGGCGGGGCTGTCGGGCATGGGGGAGATGGCGGGCGGGGCGCGACCCCGCCCGGCCGGATCAGTTCTTGGACTTGTCGACCATGCGGCCCTCGGTGATCCAGGGCATCATGCCGCGCAGCTTCTCGCCCACCGCCTCGATCTGGTGGGTGTCGTTGCGCCGGCGGATCGCCTTGAACGAGGGCTGGCCGACGGCGCATTCGCTCATCCAGTCGCGGGTGAAGCGCCCGGTCTGGATATCCTCGAGCACCGCCTTCATGCGCGCCTTGGTCTCGTCATAGGGCAGGATGCGCGGGCCGGAGACGTATTCGCCGAACTCCGCGGTGTTGGAGATCGAGTAGTTCATGTTGGCAATGCCGCCCTCGTAGATCAGGTCCACGATCAGCTTGACCTCGTGCAGGCACTCGAAATAGGCCATCTCGGGCGCGTAGCCGGCCTCGACAAGCGTCTCGAAGCCCATGCGGATGAGCTCGACCATGCCGCCGCACAGCACCACCTGCTCGCCGAACAGATCGGTCTCGCACTCTTCCTGGAATGTCGTCTCGATGATGCCCGAGCGCCCGCCGCCGATCGCGGCGCAGTAGCTCAGCCCCAGCTCGAGCGCCTTGCCCGACGGATCCTGATGTACTGCCACGAGACACGGCACGCCGCCGCCCTTGGTATATTCGCCGCGCACGGTATGGCCGGGGCCCTTGGGCGCCATCATGATGACATCGACACCGGGCTTGGCCTCAATCAGCCCGAAATGGACGTTGAGCCCGTGCGCGAAGGCGATCGCCGAGCCCTCGCGCAGATGGTCGTGCACGTATTTGTTGTAGGTCTCGGCCTGCAGCTCGTCGGGCATGGTGAACATCATCAGGTCGCACCAGGCGGCGGCCTCGCTGATGCCCATCACCTTGAGGCCCTCGGCCTCGGCCTTCTTCGCGCTCGCCGAGCCCTCGCGCAGCGCCACGACCACGTTCTTGC
>SLQD01000214.1 GCA_007131685.1 Paracoccaceae bacterium
GCGGGCATGCAGGCTGGTCGGGATTTCGCGGCGGGCATGGCCTGCCGGGCACGGCCGGACCCCCATGCACGGCTGAAGGAGCGCCTGATTAACCTGTCAGGCGCGCACCACAGATATGGCGACCGCATGTTGCATGCCAAGCTGCTCCGCGAAGGCTTCAGGGTGAGTGTCGAGGTCGTCGCGCGCATCTACCGCGAGGAGCGGCTGGCTGCGCCGCACGAAGCGCAGGAAGATCCCGCGCGAAGGGCGTGAGGGCGCTTGGTGTGCGATTGCCGCCAACCAGCGCTGGTCGCTCGACTTCGCGAGCGACGCGCTGGCCAATGGCCGCAAGTTCCGCACTGCCAGGCTCAAGGACAATTGCACTCGGGAGTGCCCGGCGATCGAGGTGGATGTTTCGCTGCCGGGCGAGCGGGTCGTGGACATGCTGGAACGCGTGGCCCGCGAGCGGGGATAAGGGCCTCAAGGCCGCCACGAGCAAGGTTCTCGGCGCGGGCTGGCAACGCTGACGCGTGCATTTCATGCGCAACCTGCTCGGGCGCGTGAGCAAGACCAACAAGCCGGTGGTCAGTGCCGCGGTGAAGACCGTCTTCGCCGAGACCGACCGCGACCACGCCCGGCATCGGCGACTCCGCTGACCGACACCCGGTTGCGACCGCGATCGATCATCACTTCGGCCACCGGCGCCACATGTTCGATCGCGCGCCGCACCGCCGCCTCGCAATGCCCGCACTTCATGCCCTTGACCGTCAGGTCCATCGTCAACTCCTGATCGTTCTGCCATCAACACACGGGCGTTTCAGCAACTGGAAGGTCAAGGTGAAAGCGAGTTGTTGCCGCACTTGCTCGAAAGGTCGGTCTGCGCGACAAGGAGGCATGTGGATGCAAGTGATCCGTGCAGTGGTCGTGTCTGCGGCGCTGTGGGCACCGACGGTCTCGGCGAGCGATACCGTCACCGACCCGATCGAGACGGGGCGAACGCTCTACGACGCGCACTGTGCTGCGTGTCACGGCGCGGAGCTGGAAGGGGCGCCGGACTGGCGAAGCCCCGGCCCCGACGGGCGCCTGCCTCCCCCGCCGCATGACGAGAGCGGGCACACCTGGCACCATGGCGACGCCATGCTGTTCGACTACGTCCAGCGCGGCGGACAGGCATATCTCGACGATCTCGGGGTGGAGTTCGACTCAGGGATGCCGGCCTTCCGCGAGATCCTGACCGACGCGGAAATCGACGCGATCCTTGCCTTCATCCGCTCGACCTGGCCGGAAGACATTCGCCGTATCCAGGCCGAACGCACCGAACGGGAGGAACAGGACTGACTCCCGGTCCCGTACGGCGCGGGGGGAAGGGCTGTCTCACCGGTTCGATCGGCATTCGATGTCCGGCTGCCATGCACCCGCTGCGCGCAACGCGATCCCGTCGCGCATGGCGCTGGCCGAGATTCGATTTCGGCGACACCCACTCTGACCCGCATCAGGTAAGTGCATTGCCCTGTTCTCGCGTGCGGTCATCGCCGTGCAGCGTCATGTGCTGACAGCCGGAGCGGCGGCAGTGTTCCGTCTGCTTTGAGGCGACGGCAGTGTGAAAGATACCGCTCCTGCCCTCCCGCTCAAGCGCGAACCGATCACCGGGCCCCTATATCGATCGCCCGTGCCTCCGGCTCCTCCCGATCCTCGGTTTCCAGTTGCAGCGTCGAGAAGTAGATGCCGAACGAATCGGCTAGCAACCCCTCGGCCGTCTCGAGCAGCCGCATCTGGTCGTCAGAACTGAGGTCGTCTTCGACGCGCAGATGCGCGGAGAAGATGTGGCGACCCGAGGTCAGGGTCCAGGCGTGCGGATGATGCACATCGCGCACGCCGTCGATGGCGCGCAGCCGCCGGCACATCTCGGTCATGTCGATCCCTTGCGGCGTGTTCTGCATCAGAATGGACGCGGAGTCGCGCAACACGCTCCAGCCCGCCGCCAGGACCATCAGGCCAAAGGCGATCCCGAGGATCGGATCAATCAGCAGGAAACCCGTGAAATGGATCACCAGCGCCGCGACGATGATCCCGAGGCTTCCCAGAAAGGTCTGCACGACGTGCCAATAGGCGCCGCGCGTGTTCACGTCATGCTTCTGATCGCGAAACATCAGCGCGATCAGCCAGACCTCGGTGAGGATCCCGACCGCGGCGACGACGAACATCGGGGTCGTCGGCAACTCGATGGGCGAGCCGAGCCGCATCACGCCCATCGTTATCGCGACGACCGCCATGACGAGCAGCGCCATGCCGTTGAGCAATGCGCCGATGATCTCGGCGCGCTGACCGCCGAAGGTCTGCTCCGGGGTCGCTTCACTTTGCGCGATGCGACGGGCGACGAGCGCGAGGACCACGCCGCCCACGGCGGAAAAGGTGTGCGCGGCATCGACGATCACCATGACCGATCCGGTGTAGAGCCCCACGGCCATCTCGAAGACGAAATATGCCCCCGTGACCCATGCCGCCAGCTTCAGGCCGCGGCCTTTCGGTGCGTGGTGCATGTGCTCGCTCATTGCTTCACCTGTCTCTTGTGCTCGTTCGGACGCCGGTCGCGCTTGCCGCGTTCGGGTGCCGCCCGCCGAAGCATGTCAAGCCGCCTCACGTATGGCCTGCGCGCCGAGGAGATGGCGGCGGGTCAGCCAGACCACGAGCGGCGGGATGACGAGCCATTGCAGGAGAGGGCTCAGGCCGGTGCCGAAGGGCGGCACGAGCGGCATCAGCTCCGAATACGTCCAGCGCAGGCTGATATTGGTGGAGTAATACTCGAAGCCGATGGTCAGGATGATGCCCACGGCCACGAAGATCGCCGCCGGTACGCGGGTGGGGCGAAGGATCCAGTCCCGGCTGCGCGCGGCCGCGCTGGCGATCTAGAATGCCGTCAGCGCGAAGCCGACATCGCCGAAGGTCGCCGACAGGCACAGCCTGATCGCCTCCCAGTGCGCCATCTCGGTCATGCCGGTATAGGTCGGCACCTGGATGAACTCCCAGACGAAGTGCCCAAGGAAGGAGAAGAAGGCGACCGGCAGTTCGGGCACCTCCCACACGCCGACGGGGCGCGCGCCGTTTCTCGGGGAAACGGCGCAAGCGGTCTTGTCGGATCGGTCCATCAAACGGCCTCCACCGCCTCGATCAGCATGGTCCGGACCTCGGTCGTGACCTCGTCGAGCGCGGGGTTCTCGATGGCCTGCATCGACGCCACGGGATCGATGGCGCTGATCTCGATGCCGCCCGCGACCGCGCGCAGGATCACGTTGCAGGGCAGCATCGCACCCGCCCGCGGCTCGATCCGGATCGCCTTGTAGGCCATACCGGGATTGCAGGCTCCGAGGATGCGATAGTCGTCGATATCGGTATCGATCTTGGCCTTGAGGGTCGCCTTGACGTCGATCTCCGTCAACACGCCGAAGCCCCGTTCCCCCAGGGTCGCGCGCAGGCGCGCGTCCACGTCGTCGATGGCGGAGGCCTTGATGATCCGATCATGGGTGTAGGTCATGGCGCGTTCCTTTGCGGGTCATTTCATCAGATACTTGATCAGGGCGGCGATCGAGAGGACGAGGAGCGCGCGAGGATCAGGATCATCCAGAGCCAGTGCAGGCCCAGCCCCCAGCCACTCATCATTCCGGTGTCGTGCATCATGGGTGTCTCCTTCGGGATTGGTGTTGCCGCCGGCGATCATGCGCCGGCGGCGTGTCGGGGTGCGTTCAGTCGATCTGGCGGACGACGCCCGGGTAGCGGTTGAAGGCCAGCCGCTGGACCAGCGAGCCGTCGACCGTGACGATCTCGGCGATGATGCTGCCATCCTCGGCCTCGGTGATCTCGCCGAGCTCGAGGCGCGGGTTGTCGTGCCGCTCCAGCAGATCCGACAGATGCGTCTCGACACGGGCGGGCGTCATTTCGGTGACGCTGTCGCGCGGGATGCCGTAGAGCGCGCCGGGTCCGATGCCCTGCCCGCGCATGCCGCGATGGCCCTGCATCATCGGCCTGTCGCCCATCATGCCGGACATCATGCCGCCCATCATGCCCGGGGCCATGCGCTCGCCCATCCGGCCCGGCATGTCGCCCCTGCCCGGCATCATGCCGTCGCGCATGGGGCCGTCCATCATGGCGCCCATCTCATCGCCCATCGGGCCGTCGCCCATCGGGCCGTCCGCCATCATCGAGTCCATGCCGCCGTCGCGCATCATCTGCATCATCA
>SLQD01000160.1 GCA_007131685.1 Paracoccaceae bacterium
ATCGGCCTGCGCGCCGACATGGACGCGCTGCCAATCGAGGAGGCCAGCGGGGTGCCCTACGCCTCGACGGTGCCGGGCAAGATGCATGCCTGCGGCCATGACGGGCACACCACGATGCTGCTCGGCGCGGCGAAATACCTCGCCGAGACGCGCGATTTCGACGGCACCGCGGTGCTGATCTTTCAGCCCGCCGAGGAGGGGCTCGGCGGCGCGCGCAAGATGCTCGCGGACGGGCTGTTCGAGAAATTCCCCGTCGACGAGGCCTACGGCATCCACAACGACCCGAATCTCGAACCCGGCCAGGTGCGCATCCGCCCCGGCCCGGCGATGGCGGGGGCGGAGTTCTTCGACATCACCGTGCGCGGCAAGGGCAGCCACGCCGCGATGCCGCACCAGTCGCGCGATCCGCTGGTCATCGGCGCGGCGCTGGTGGGTCAGCTTCAGACCGTCGTGAGCCGCAACGCGCCGCCCACGAAACCGCTCGTGCTGTCGGTGACGCAGATCCATGCCGGCGCGGCCTACAATGTCGTGCCCGACAGCGCCCATATCGCGGGCACGATCCGCTACTTCCACCCCGAGGTGCGCGAGATGGCGCTCGAGCGGGTGCGCGGGCTGTGCGAGGGCTTCGCGAAGGCGCATGACATCACCATCGACTGCGATCTGCGCAATGTCTTTGACGTGCTGATGAACGACCCGGAGCTGAGCGCTGAATACATCGCCGCCGCGGGCGAGATCGTGGGCACCGAGAACGCCCTCGAGACGGAGGACCAGGCCACCGGCAGCGAGGATTTCGCCGACATGCTGCAGGTGGTGCCCGGCGCCTATTGCCGGGTCGGCCATGCCGGCTCGGTGCCGCTGCACAACCCGTCCTTCGTGCTCGATGACGCGGTGCTGCCGGTGGGCGCATCGGTCATGGCGCGCATCGTCGAGCGGCGGCTGCCGCTGAGCTGACAGGAGACAGCATGAACCCCCTGGACCTACCCTTCGACGCCGACGAGATGCTCGACGGCCTGCGCCCCTGGATCGAGTGCGAAAGCCCGACCTTCGACGCCGCCGCCGTCAACCGGATGATGGATCTCGCCCAGCACGAGCTCGCCGCGCTGGGCGCTCGGGTGGAGCGCATCCCCGGGCGCATGGGCTACGGCGACAGCGTGCGCGCGCAGTTTCCGCATCCCGACGCGGGCGCGCCCGGCGTGCTGATCATGGGGCACATGGACACCGTCCACCCCGTGGGAACGCTCGAGAAGCTGCCCTTCAAGCGCGAGGGCGAAATATGCTACGGGCCCGGGATCATGGACATGAAGGGCGGCAACTATGCCTGCCTCGAAGCGGTCCGCCAGCTCATCCGTGCCGGCGCGCAGACCCCGCTTCCGGTCACGGTGCTCTTCACCCCCGACGAGGAGGTCGGCACCCCCTCGACGCGCGAGCTGATCGAGGCCGAGGCGGCGCGGCACAAGTATGTGCTCATCCCCGAGCCGGCGCGCCCGGATGGCGGCGCGGTGATCGGCCGCTACGCCATCGCGCGCTACGATCTGCGCACGCTTGGCCGGCCGAGCCATGCCGGCTGGGCGCTCGCCGACGGCCGCTCGGCGATCGCCGAGATGGCGCGCCGGGTGCTCGATATCGAGGCGATGACCAATGACGACTGCACGTTCAGCGTCGGCGTGTTCCATGGCGGGCAGTGGGCGAACTGTGTCTCCTCTGAGTGCCGTGCCGAGGCGCTGAGCATGGCCAAGCGTCAGCAGGATCTCGACAAAGGCGTCGAGGCGATGCTCGCGCTCAACGATGACAGCGGCGATGTTGCCTTCGAGGTCTCGCGCGGCGTCACCCGCCCGGTCTGGGAGCCCGACCAGCCCGGCACCATGGCGATGCTCGAAATGGCGCGCGAGATCATGGGCGAGATGGGACGCGAGCTGAGCGGCTCGAGCGCCGGTGGCGGCTCCGACGGCAACTTCACCGGCGCGATGGGCATCCCGACGCTCGACTCCATCGGGGTGCGCGGCAAGGGGCTGCACACGCTGGGCGAGTTCATCTACATCGAAAGCCTGCCCGAACGCGCCAAACTCGCCGCCGCGATGCTGATGCGCTTGAGTTGACGATCCGGCGGGCCGCCGCGGCGGCCCGCCCGGAGCTCGGCCGGGCGCCCCCGTCCGTGGGCGTGACCGATTCGGCCTCTAGGGCGCTCCAATACTGACAATGGTTCACCGCCCGAGGGCACGAGCGTGCAATATCACTGCTCCGGGACTTGGCATCGCAATCTATTTCTGCTCAGGATCAGCACAATCCGAAGCTTCATGTCGGAAATGAGGCGAAGGCAGGCGAATTATCGTTGATCGCACGCGATCTTTGTGAACCAATTCGCGAATGGTTGCGATGAACCCTGCCGAGCAGACCGCGCTGCCTGAGGATCGCGAGAATTCCAGCCGTGCGCTCGCGGTGCTGCGCGAACGCCTCTCGGCGCTGCATGACGCCGACGGGCGCCTGCCGCCCGAGCGCGATCTCGCAACCGGGCTCGGCATCAGCCGCCGTGCGCTGCGCCGCGCGCTGGAGGTGCTCGAGGCAGAGGGGCTGATCTGGCGCCAGCAGGGCAAGGGCACCTTCGTGGGCAACCGCCCCAGCCTGGCGGGCGATCTCGCGCGCGATCTCGCCGGGCGGACCAATCCCGTCGAGGTCTTCGAGGTGCGGCTGCATGTGGAGCCCACACTGGCGCGCCATGCCGCGCTGCGCGCCACGCAGCAGGATATCGCGCAGATGCGCCGGCTCAATGACCGAATCCGCGATGCCGCCGATGACGATTCGCGCGAGCTCTGGGACGAGGCGCTGCATCGCCGGATCGCGCAATCGGCGGGCAACGCGCTGTTTCTGGGCGTGCACGAGATCATCGATCAGGTCCGCCGTGACGAGGCCTGGCGCAGCCTGAGGGTGCGCGCGCGCAACGACGCGGCCCGCGCCACCTATATCGCCCAGCACGCCGCGATCATCGACGCCATCGCCACGCGCGATCCCGCCGCCGCGGCTGAGGCGATGACGGCCCATATCCGAACCCTGTCGCACAACATTCTGCCCCTCGCGGGCATGGAGGTGCCGCTTGCCGGACCATGACGCACTGCTCGAGGTCGCGGGCCTGTCGATCCGGCTCGCCGGCGGGGAGGGCAACCTCGTCGACGATGTCGGATTTGCGGTCGGGCGCGGCGAGACGCTGTGCATCGTGGGCGAATCGGGCTGCGGCAAGTCGCTCACCGGGCTGTCGCTGATGGGGCTTCTGCCCACCCCGCCAGCGGAGGTCACGGGCGGGTCGGTGCGGCTCGACGGGCGAGAGCTTCTCGGGCTGTCGCAGGCCGCGCTCGCGGATTTGCGCGGCGACCGCATGGCGATGATCTTCCAGGAGCCGATGACGGCGCTCAACCCGGCCTTCACCATCGGCGACCAGATCGCCGAGGGGGTCGCGCGCCATCGCGGTGCCGACCGGCGGGCGGCGCGGGCGCGCGCGCTCGAGATGCTCGAGAAGGTCGGCATTCCAGCCGCCGCCACGCGGCTCGACGCCTATCCGCACCAGCTCTCGGGCGGGATGCGCCAGCGCGCGATGATCGCGATGGCGCTGGCCAACGATCCGCAGCTTCTGATCGCGGACGAGCCCACCACCGCGCTCGACGTGACGATCCAGGCGCAGGTGCTCGAGCTGATCCGCACGCTGCAGCGCGAGACGGGCACGGCGCTGATCCTCATCACGCACGATCTCGGCGTTGTGGCGGAGGTCGCGGACAGGGTTGCGGTGATGTATGCCGGGCGGATCGTGGAGTCCGGCCCCGTCGGCGCGATCTTCGACGATCCGCAGCACCCCTACACGATCGGGCTGATGGGCTCGCTGCCGGGGCTCGGCGGCGCGCAGGGCGCACGGCTTGCCACGATCCCGGGCATGGTGCCGCCGCCCGAGGCGATGCCGGCGGGGTGCCGCTTCGCCGAGCGCTGCCCCTTCGCGATCACCCGCTGCGCCGAGGCGCCCGCGCTGCGCGCGCTCGCGCCCGGCCACCGCGTCGCCTGTCACCGCGCGCCGCTCGAGGAGCATGTCGCCGCGGAGGATGCGGCATGAGCGCCCCGATCCTCGAGACGGTCGGGCTGCGCAAGCATTTTGTCACCCGGCGGCCGCTGTTCGGCGCGCCCACCGTGGTGCGCGCGGTGGACGGGGTCGATCTGCGCATCGC
>SLQD01000047.1 GCA_007131685.1 Paracoccaceae bacterium
CCGCCACCGCGCATGGGCCGGCAGTAACCCGCAACGCGGCGCGACACCGCACGCAAAACCGCCCTACATCTCGCCAAAGACCCGGATCACCCGGATCCCGACCGGCCCGAGCGTGATCAGCTTGCGACGCATCCTACGCCGGGCGCTGGCCCCCGCCATCATGCGTGCTATACCTCGGGACCGGCGACCGAGGAGAGACGCGCGCATGGCTTACCCGATCCTGCTGCTCATCATGATCGTGATCCTGGCCGGGCTCCTGCTCGCCGGGCGCGGCGACCTGACCGGCTCGCAGCGGCGCGGGATGCTCATCGGGCTCGCGGTGGCGGCGGCGGCGATGCTGGGGCTTCTGGCGTTCTTCATCACCACCGAGGATGACGGCACCGGCGCCACCACCACCGAGCAGCGGCTTCTTGCGGCGCTCGAGGCGCAGGATCCCGCGGAAATGGCGGCGCTGACGCGCTTTGCCGAGGTCACGCTCGACGATCCGATCGCCGCGGCGCGGGGGTTTCTCTTCGACGCCGATCGCCGCCTGGTGATCTGCGTGGAGCCGCCCGAGGGCGGGGTCTACGGCGCCTATCTGCGCCGCAACAGCATCGATGACGACTTCGACCGCGACACGCGGACCGAATCGGCGCTGCGCGCTCAGCTTGGCGACTTCTGTGCGGCGGCATTCTGACGCCCGCCCGATCCGCCCCGAAAATCCGTCTGCCGCAACGCCACCCATTGCCTGCATCGCCGACCTGCCCTATACGGGCGCCAAGGCACCCGTAGCTCAGCTGGATAGAGCGCTGCCCTCCGAAGGCAGAGGTCATAGGTTCGAATCCTATCGGGTGCGCCATCTCACCTACGCTGCTGCAATTCGTCCCCGGGGGCCTCGAGAGCAGGGCCTGGCCGGCGCCCGAAGGCCTTGGATCCGGGGCAGGGGCCACTTGCCCGCGTCTGCGGGGGCAAGGCCCTTCGAGCCGTCAGTGAGCCAGTGTCCCTGATCGAAAATCCGGGGCGGGGGCGGCATGAACGGCCCCGTCTGGCTGACGGAGGCGCTTGGGGCGCGATCGAGGGCTGCCGTTGCAAGTCCCGCGGCCCGGCGCGTCGATGATCGGCGCTCCCGTCCGCGATTACTCTCCCCGACGCCTTGGCTTCCGGCCACGATCATCGATGAGGCTGACGCCGGAAGGCATTCGGCACGCCGAGCGGACCCGCTGGAGACGCGGCGGCGATCGGTTGCCATCAGCGAGCGGGATGGCGCGCGCAGCACATGATCGCCGGATAGCAGTGTTCAGTCCGGCGGTCTGCCGCGTCATGCCCGATCGCTCATGCTCCCTGCCGCCACCGGTGAACTCGGGATCCGGCTCACCGGGGCATGCGTCCCGTCCGGTCGGCCGCTGCCCCTGCGCGCCGCACTCTTCGCGAGCGCCGGGTCGGTCGGTTGCGGCCGCGGAGCGATACTGCTACCGGATCGGGGGCATGCGGCCATCCATCGGTCGCGATGACAGACATACCGTTCCACGGGGCGCCCCGATAGGGGGCTGAGAGCCCGCCATGTCCGCCAGAGGACAACGCGGAAACCCGTCGAACCTGATCCGGTTCATACCGGCGTAGGGAGAGGAACCATGACGCGATACGCGCAGGCAGACTCCGTTCTTGATACATGTGAGCGCAAGCTCGGCCGGGGGCTTTCATGAGCGCGCTCGGCCCGGGGCTCGCGCTTGGCGCACTGTCGCTCGCCGCGCTTGCCTTCATCGCGATCGGCCTGCTCGCGGCGCGGCGGATCGGCGCGGATGCACGGGCTCATGTCGCGGCCCACAACAGCATGTCGAGCGGGGCGACGGCCGCGACCGTCCTCGCCACGAGCCTCGGCGCCTGGATCCTGTTCGCCCCGGCGGAAATGGCGACATGGGGCGGCCTCGCCGCGGTGACCGGCTATGCGATCGCGGCGGCGACTCCGCGCTTCGCGCTCGCGGTGCTGGGGCTGCGGATGCGGGCGCTGATGCCGCGCCAGATCGCGATGACCGAGTTCCTGCGCCGCCGCTTCGGGCGCGGGATGCACGGCTTCTGCCTGATCGTGATGGTGTTCTTTCTCGTGACAACCGTCGCCGCGGAGGTGACCGGCATGGCGCTGCTCGTCGCGCTGATCGCGGATGTGCCGCTGTGGCTGACGGCCGCGCTGACGCTGTCCGCGACGCTGCTCTACACCGGGATCGGGGGGCTGCGCGCCTCGATCCTGACGGACCGGGTCCAGATCTGGCTGATCCTGCCGGCGCTGGCGGTGATGGTGATCGTGGCGGCCTGGCGGCTGGAGGATTTCGTCCCGGCGCTGCACAGTGTCGCGGCGGAGCGGCCCGAGCTCGTGTCGCTGGCCAACCTTTCGGGCTGGGAGACGGCGGCGAGCCTGATCCTCGGCCTGACCGCGACGAGCCTGTTCAGCCAGGGCTACTGGCAGCGCGTCTATGCGGCCCGCGACAGCCGCGCGCTGGTGCGCGGTTTCGTCGGGGCGGGGCTGGCGGTGATGCCGATCATCCTGATCCTCGGTGGCTTCGGCTTCGTTGCGATGGGGGCAGGGCTGGTGGATGAGCCCTCGGTGGCGCTGTTTTCGGTGGTGCTGGAGGCGGCGCCGGCCTGGCTTGCGCTCGTCGTGGTGCTGCTCGGCGTGGCGCTGGTGATGAGCAGCGCGGATACCGCGCTCAACGCCATCTCCAGCATCGTCACCGCCGAGCTGCCGCGTGCCTTTCCGGCGCTGTCGTGCCGCCGCCTGCTGATGCTGGCGCGCTGGTCGGGGGTGGTCGTGGCGGTGCCGGCGCTTTTCGTGGCGTCGCAGGGCTGGAGCGTGCTCTACCTTTTCCTGCTCGCCAACCTGCTCTGTGTGGCGGCAGCGGGCGCGGCGGTCATCGGCCTATACAGCGCCCATCTGTCGGGCCGCATCGCCGTCTGGGCCACCGGCGCGGGGCTTTTCGCCGGGCTTGCCCTGTTTCCCGATCCGGCCATGACGCGCGGGCATCTCCTCGGGGCCTACCTCTCCGCGCTCCTGCTGCCGCTGCTGATCGTGGTGCTCGCGCGGCTCACCGAGCCGGCGGCTTCCCGGCGGGGCTTCGACTTCGACGCCCTGCGCTCGTGAGGGTCGCGCCCGGCGCCCCGGGCCCTGTGTGACGGCGAGCCCGAGCCCGCCGGCACGGTTCGCCAGATGGCATCACGCGGCCTCACATCAGCGCCGGCCAGAGCAGCGCCGCCGCGCCAACCGCGGCGAGCGTCAGGCGCGCGGGCACTGCGAGCGCACGATGCAGGTGGCCCACCATTGCGACCGAGACAGCGACCACACCCGCCGTCGCGCCGAGAATGGCCAAGAGCACCTGCGCCGGGCCGCCGGCGAGGATCAGCGCCGGGTTGAGCGCGAAGGCGAAGGGCAGCACATAGGCGGGCCAGCCGAACTTCATCGCCTGAATGGCGGTGCGCATCGGGTCCGTGCCGCTGATGCTGGCGGCCGCGAAGGCGGCGATGGCGATGGGGGGGGTGATCATGCTCATCATGCCGAAATAGAGCACGAACAGATGCGCCGCGGTGGGCTGGATCCCGAGCCGCACCAGCGCCGGCGCCACGAGCGTGGCCAGCAGCACATAGACTGCAATGGTGGGCATCCCCATCCCGAGGATCACCGACACGAGCGCCGCCAACGCCAGGAGCGCGAGCGCGTTCTCTCCCGCAAGGCCGATGAGCGAATTCGTCAGCCCGAAACCGAGCCCGGTCTCGTTCATCACGCCGATGACGATACCCGCCGCGGCGGTGATGATGACGATCTGTGACAGGGCCGGCCCGGCCGCCGCGAGCGCAGCCGTCAGGCTCAGCGGCCCCATGCGCCCCCGCGCCACGCTTGAGACCGGGGCCGTGAGCAGCAACGCCGCCCCCGCGAGCATTCCGGCTGTCTCGGGCCGCAGATTGAGCGCGAACAGCCCCCAGACGAGCGCAACGAAGGGCAGCAGGAACGGCCAGCCCGCCGCCAGCACCGGAACCGCGCGCGGGCGCTGCGCCGCGGCAACGCCGGTGATGCTGTCGCGCGCCGCGGTGAGATCGGCGAGCACGAAGATTGCAAGGTAATAGAGCACCGCGGGCACCAGCGCCGCGAGGATCACCTGCGTGTAGGGGATGTTGAGGAACTCGGCCATCAGGAACGCAGCCGCACCCATGACCGGCGGGGCGAGCTGCCC
>SLQD01000225.1 GCA_007131685.1 Paracoccaceae bacterium
GCCACCAATGAGAGCGCGCGCGACCTGATGGGGAACGAGGAGCTGCGTGTCATCGCCACGGAGCTGGTCAACAGCGTGCGCCGAAATGCATCTGTGGATTGGTGGCGCAAGGAGAACGTCCGCAAGAAGATGCGGGTCCACATCCGTCGGATCCTTCGCAAGCACAGCTTTCCGCCCGACCTGCAAGCCGATGCGATCAAGCGAGTCGTTCGGCAAGCTGAAGCCCTGGCGCGAGAGGTCGCGTGATCTTGGGCTTGAGCGCTAACGAGCGTAAAAGCGGCGCAAGCTGCACCCACGCGATCAGAGCAGCTGAACCCCAGAGGGATTCGAAGCGCCGATGCGTTGCTCGCCGGCCGCGCTTGCTATGCGGGCGCCGATACCCATCGTCGTCGCACCATTCGAGATCCGGTCTTGTGTACAAGTTCAGTTGAAACCGACGTGCGATCTCATCAACTGTGGGATGCGGCACGCGCGAACTGCGTTCACCGTTGTCGCCATCGGCCATTCTTGAACACCGCGCGACACTGCCTCGCAGGCAGACGCAGGCTGCGATGTCCGCGATCGACTCGCTTCGAGTGATCAACATGAATAGTCAGAGGCGCTTCAAGCAAAAGCGCAAGGTGGGAACAAGGGTGAGATCAGGAGTCATCGGGACCCAAAAATTATTAAAAAACAAATAGTAGGAGAGAATATATGGCGGAGAGGGTGGGATTCGAACCCACGGAGGGGTTGCCCCCTCAACGGTTTTCGAGACCGCCCCGTTCGACCGCTCCGGCACCTCTCCACTCGTAAGGTGCATATTCTGTTGCGGACGGCTCTTCAAGGGGGTGCCTCGGGCCTCAGCGTTCGCCGCGACGGTAGGGGCGCATCAGCGCCTGTGGCACCCGCGCCTTGCGTGCCATCAAGGCAAGCGCGCCGATCGCGGCGAGATAGGGGGCCATCAGGAATAGCTGATACGGCACGGCATTCTCGAGCGCCGATTGCAGCCGCAGCTGGTAGGCGTCAAAGGCCGCGAACAGCACCGCGCCGAAAAGCGCCCAGCCCGGTCGCCATGAGGCGAAGACCACGAGGGCGATGCAGATCCAGCCGCGCCCCTGCACCATGGTGGGAAAGAAACTGTTGAAGGCCGACATGGTCAGGAACGCCCCCCCGACCCCCATCAGAGCGCTGCCCGCCATCACGCAGGCGGTGCGCAGGATCAGCGGGTTGACGCCCTGCGCTTCGGCGGCGTGCGGGTTCTCGCCGGTCATTCGGATCGCGAGCCCCAGCGGCGTGCGAAACAGCACCCAGCCCATCACCGCGACGAGCGCGAGCGCGAGATAGGTCGGCGCCGTCTGGCTCGCCAGCACTTCGCCCAGAAACGGGATCTCGGCCACGAGCGGGATCTCGATTGGGCGGAAGGCGGCGATGGTCGGCGGCGAGGCCTCGAGCGGGACCACGAGCCGGAAGATGTAGTAGCTCAGCGCCGAGGCGAACAACGTGATCCCGAGCCCCGTGACATGCTGCGACAGTCCGAGCGGCACCGTCAGCCCGGCATGCAGCAGCCCGAAAAGCGCCCCGCAAAGCGCCGCGACGAGCAGCCCCGTCCACAGCCCGCCGCCCGAGAACACCGTCAACCAGCCGATCATGGCGCCGAAGGTCATGATCCCCTCGATGCCGAGATTGAGCACCCCGGCGCGCTCGCACAGGAGCGCGCCCAGCGTGCCGAAGATCAGCGGCGTGGCGATCCGCAACACCGCGTCCCAAAGCCCTGTCGAGGCGAGTATCCAGAGCGCATCCATCAGCGGCGGATCCTGTACTGGGTGAAGAACAGCGCCACCAGCATCGTCAGCAGCGACAGCGCGACGGTGACATCGGCGATGTAGCTCGGGATGCCGACCGCGCGGCTCATGCCGTCGGCGCCGATGAACATCACCGCCGCGAAGACCGCCGCCGCAATCACCCCGAGCGGGTTGAGATTGGCCAGCATCGCGATGACGATGCCCGCATAGCCGAAGCCCGGCGACAGATCCGTGGTGACATAACCGCGCACGCCAAGGACCTGCACGGCCCCCGCAAGCCCGGCGAGCCCCCCCGACAGACACGCCACCATCACCAGCGTGCGCGCCAGCGGCACACCCGCAAAGCCGGCGGCGCGGGCATTGTGACCCGCCGCCCGGGACCGCATCCCGAAGACCGTGCGCGCCTGAAGCAGATACACCGCGACCGCCAGCAGCACGGCGATCAACAGCCCGGCATGCAGGCGCGTGCGCTCGATGAGGCGGGGCAGGGCGGCATTGTCCGCCACCGGCACAGATTGCGGCCAGCCGAAGGCCATCGGATCCCTGAGCGGCCCCTCGATCATCATGGAGACGAAAAGGATCGCAACGAAGTTGAGCAGCAGGGTGGTGACGACCTCGTCCACATTGAACCTCAGCCGCAGCCCCAGCGCCGTCACCATCAGCACCATGCCCCCGGCTGCCCCCACGACGAGCAGCACCGGGATCGCGAGCGCGGCGGGCAGGCCTGCGGTCAGCTCCGCACCGACCGCCGCGACGGCGATGGCGCCGATGAAGAACTGTCCCTCGCCGCCGATATTCCAGAGCCGCGCCCGGAACGCCACCGCCGCGGCGAGCCCGGTCAGGATCAGCGGCGTTGCGCGGGTCAGCGTCTCCGTGACCGCCAGCCGGGTCCCGAGCGCCCCGGCGAGGATCTGCGCGTAGGCCTCCATGACGGAAACGCCGGTCAGCGCGATCAGCGCCCCCGAGACCGCGAGCGCCGCAAGGATCGCGACCACGGGCGCGAACAGGATCAGCCCGCGCGGGTGGTGACTGCGCGCCTCAATCCGCATCGGCGACCGCGGCGCCGGCCGCGCTCCAGTCGCCCGCCATCATCAGCCCGAGCCGGCGCGCATCGGCCGCGGCACCGTCGATGGACGGTGACAACCGGCCGCCCGCGATTGCCTGGACCCTGTCGGCGAGGGCGATGACCTCGTCGAGATCCTCCGAGATCAGCAGCACCGCCGCCCCCTCGGCACGCGCCGCCAGCAGCCGGGTGTGGATCGCCGCGATGGCGCCCTCGTCGAGGCCGCGCGTGGGCTGAGCGGCGATCAGAAGGCTCGGCCCGTCGATCAGGCTGCGGCCGAGGATGAGTTTCTGCATGTTGCCTCCCGAAAGCAGGCTCGTGCGGTGATCGGGGCCGCCGCCGCGCACATCGAACCTGTCGATGATTTCCTGCGTGAAGCGCCGCGCGGCACCGCGATCGACAATGCCGCGGCGCGAAAAGCGTTCCGTTTCAATGCGCTCGAGGACGGCGTTCTCCCAGAGTGCGAGCTCGCCGATGACCCCTTCCCGGTTGCGGTCCTCGGGGATGCGGCCAACTCCGGCGCGCACCAGCGCCGCAACGTCAGGCTGCCGGACCCTTCGCCCGAGGATCGTCAGCGTCCCTGCCTCGGGGGCGAGCAGCCCGCTTGCCAGCCGTGCCAGCGCCGTCTGTCCGTTGCCCGCGACGCCGACGATGCCGAGCGTCTCGCCCGCGCGCACGGTGAAATCGATCCCCTCGAGATCCGTTCCCTCGCGATGGCGCACCGAAACGCCATGCGCGGCGATCACCGGCGCGCCGGGGCTCGCGGCCTCCCGGACGGGGCGGGCGATGCGCCGGCCGACCATGAGCTCGGCAAGCTCGCTGCGCGAGGTGTCCGCTGGCAGGCGTTCGGCGACACTGCGCCCGCCGCGCAGCACCACGATCCGGTCCGCCGCCGCCATCACCTCGCGCAGCTTGTGCGATATGAAGATCAGCGACAGCCCCTCGCGCGCCATCATCCGCAGCGTCGCGTAGAGCCTCTCGGCCTCCTGCTCGGTGAGCACCGCGGTGGGCTCGTCGAGGATCAGGACGCGCGCGTCGTTGTAGAGCGCCTTGAGGATCTCGACGCGCTGCTGTTCGCCCACCGACAGATCCCCCACGCGCCGCCCCGGATCGACGCGCAGCCCGAACCGCTCGGCGATGGCGAGGAGCTTGCGCCGGGCCGCGCTCCGGTTCGCGCGCAGCCGCCAGGGCGGCTCCGTGCCCGTCATCACGTTCTCGAGCACCGTGAGGTTGTCGGCGAGCGAAAAGTGCTGATGCACCATGCCGATGCCCGCATCGATCGCGGCGCGCGGACGGCCGGGGGGCAGCGGACGGCCCGCGACCTCGATCTCGCCCTCATCGGCGGTGTAATGGCCGAAGAGGATGCTCATCAGCGTCGTCTTGCCCGCGCCGTTCTCGCCCAGAAGCGCGAGCAGCTCGCCGCGGCGCAGCTCGAGCGAGATCGCCTCGTTGGCGATGACGGGGCCGAAGCGCTTGGAAATGCCCGACAGCCGCAGGACCGTCTCGGTCATCGCCGGGCCTCGTCGCGCGCCGTATCCGTCATCACCGGGTCGTCCTTGCACGCAACCCGGCTCAGCCGGGTTCGTCCATGTTGACCGGCACCTCGAAGGCGCCGTCGATGATCTCTTGGCGCCGCGCCTCCATCGCCTCGACGGCCTCGGCGGGCGCGGCATCGGCGTCGAAGAGAATGTCGCTGCCGCCCGCGGGCATCAGGCTGTACTCGGTGTAGCTGCGCCCGACGGGCTCGCCCGCCTGCACATCGGCGATGGCGGCATCGAGCGTGGGGCGGAAATACCACATCGCGTTGGCGAAGACGGTCTCGGGGTAGCGGTCGGTGTAGTCGATCAGCGAACCGATGGCGAGCGCGCCGCGCTGCTCGGCCGCGTCAGCGGTGCCGATACGCTCGCCGAAGAGGATGTCGGCGCCCGAGTCGATCTGCGCGAGCCCGGCCTCGCGCGCCTGCGGCGGATCGAAGAAGGTGCCGATGAACGAGACGAGATGGCGCGCATCGGGGTTCGTCTCCGCGACGCCGGCGGCGAAGGCGTTGATAAGCAGGTTGACTTCGGGGATCGGCACGGCGCCGACGGATCCCACCGTGTCGGTCTCGGTCATGGCGCCGGCGAGCATCCCGGCGAGATAGGCGCCGCCATGGTTCCATGTGCCGAAGACGCCGAAATTTTCGCCTGCGGGCTCGCCGCTCGAGCCCATCACGAAGGCGGTGTCGGGGTAGTCCGCGGCCACCTCGCGCGCCTCGCGTTCGACGGCATAGGATTCGCCGATGATCAGATCGACGCCCTGCTCGGCATATTCGCGCATCGCGCGCGGGTAGTCGGTGCCGGAGACGCCCTCGGAGAACTGATAGGCGATCACCCCCTCCGCGGCGGCTTCCTCGAGCGCCTCGTGCAGCCGCGAATTCCAGGCATTCTCGACCGGCGAGGCATGGATACCCGCCACGCTGAGCGGCTCCTGAGACGCCGCGGCGCCCGCCGCAAGCCCCGCTGCGGCGATTGCAGCGGGCGTGATGACCCTGATCGAAACCATGATGCGTCTCCCCGATGTGATTGCGGCGCGCTGGCCGGTTCGCGCCTTTTTCCGGCGCATTTGCGAAGCGTAGCGTCATGGCGGGCAGGGGGACAAGGGCCGGAGTGCCGCCGGACACCCGCGCCTGCGTCCCTCCGGGATCCGAAGCGCCCGTCAACGGCCTTTTATCTTGCTGCGAACGCGGGTAAGCTTGGTGTGCATGAGCCGCGTGTGCAACGACGTGTGAGCCTCGGCGGCCGGGGGATGCGCAATGCGGGCACTGGTTCTGGATTTCGGCGGCGTCATCGCGCGCACGATGTTCGAGACGCACCCGTTGACGGAGGCCGCGCTCGGCCTGCCGGCCGGCACGCTGACCTGGCGCGGGCCCTTCGACCCGCAACGCGATCCGCTCTGGCAGGACGTGCTCGCCGACCGGCTGAGCGAGAGCGACTACTGGTGGTATCGCACCCAGGAGGTGGCGCAGCTCGTCGGCGCGGACTGGACCGAGATGTCCGACTTCGTGCGCGCCGCGCGCGGTGCCGCGCCCGATGCGGTGATCCGGCCCGAGGCGGTCGAGGCCATCGCGCGGGCGCGGGCGGCCGGCTACAGGCTCGCGGTGGTTTCCAATGAGCTCGACCTGTTCTATGGTGCCGAATTCGGCGAGCGGCTGGCGGTGCTCGAGGATTTCGACGTCGTCGTGGACGCCACGCATACCGGCATCCTCAAGCCCGATCCGCAGGCCTACGAGCTGTGCTGCGCCGCGCTAGAGATCGCGCCGCGCGACTGCGTCTTCGTGGATGATCAGCCGCGCAACCTGCGCGGTGCCGAGGCGGCAGGTATGGCGGCCATCCCCTTCGATGTGCGCGACCCCCGCGCAAGTTTCGACGCGGCGCTGCGCGCCCTCGGCCTGTCGGAAGGGGCGATCGCATGACATCCCCGCAGCATCGCCGCGCCGGCGCCCGGTTGGGGGCGTGATCCGGGCCGGGCGCGCGCTCAGGCGGCGGCGCGCGCGAGGCCGCGCATCGCCTCGGCGGCGATCTCGAAGGAGCGCAGTCGCGCGGCGTGGTCATGGATCTGCCCGGTGAGGACGACCTCGTCGGGCCGGTGCGCCGTGATGAGCGCGTCAAGCCGGGTGCGTACCGTCTCGGGCGCGCCGGCCGCCGTGATGCGCAGCGCGTGATCGACCATGCGCCGGGTGGCGGGATCGAGTACCGCGTCGATGTCGTCCACGGGCACGGGCAGCTTGCCGGGGCGCCCGGAGCGCAGATTGGCGAAGGCGAGCTGCATCGAGCTGCGCAGCCGCGCGGCCTCCGCCTGCGTTTCGGCGGCGAAGACATTGATCGCGAGCATGAAATGCGGTTTTGCGCAATGCGCCGAGGGCTGGAAATCGCGCCGGTAGATCGCCGCGGCCTGCTCCAGCGCGTCGGGCGCGAAATGTGACGCGAAGGCATAGGGCAGCCCCAGATGCGCGGCGAGCTGCGCACCGTAAAGGCTCGAGCCGAGGATCCAGACGGGCACCCGCGTCCCCGCGCCGGGGATCGCCTGCACCGCGCCGCCGCCGTCGAGATACCCCATCAGCTCCACGACATCCTGCGGGAAGCTGTCGCCCTGCATGCCGCGGCGCAGGGCGCGCGCCGTCGCCATGTCCGTGCCCGGTGCGCGGCCGAGGCCGAGATCGATGCGCGGGCCGTGCAACTCGGCCAGCGTGCCGAACTGTTCGGCGATCATCAGCGGCGCGTGATTGGGCAGCATGATGCCGCCCGAGCCGACGCGCATCCGCGCCGTCACCTCCGCCACCGCCCCGATGAGCACCGCCGTCGCCGCGCTCGCGATGCCGGGCATGTTGTGATGCTCGGCGAGCCAGTAGCGGTGATAGCCCCACCCCTCGGCATGGCGGGCGAGATCGCGGGTATTGGCGAGCGCCTCGGCGGTGGTGGCGCCCTCGGGCACAGGGGCGAGGTCGAGCACGGAAAAGGGCGGTATGGCGTTGGTCATGCACCGGAAGGTGGTCCCGCACGGCGCCCGCGTCAATCGCCGCGCGCGGCCAGCCGCCTGTCACCGTCCAGCACGATGGTCTCGCCGATGCGCATGACCATCGAGGGGTTCTGCTCCGTGCCCGCCTCCAGGAAGCGGCGCTTCTGCTCCGTGGGCGGCTCGGGCGAGAGCGGGTAGGTGCCCCAATGCATGCCGATCGACACCCCGGCATCGAGGATCCCGGCGATCTCCATCGCCTCCTCGGGATTGACATGCGAGCCCTTCTGGAAGTCGCGCGGTGCCCAGGTTCCGGCGGGCATCAGCGCCACGTCCACGGGGCCGAAATGCCCGCGCATCTGCCGGTAAATGTCGCCCATGCCGGTGTCGCCCGCGAAATAGATGCGTCCCTGCGGCGTCTCGATCATGTAGCCGGCCCAGCTCATCGAATTGGGCGCGAAGGGCGGCCGCCGCAGCCCGTGCACGGCGGGCACCGCCGCGATGCGCACATCCTCCGAGGTGATCGAGCCGTAATACTCGTGCTCATAGACGTTGCGAAAGCCCTGCCATTGCGCGAGGCCACCGGTCGCGCGCGGGACATGCACGCGCACATCGGGATACCGCGCGGCCAGCTCGCGCAACGTGCGCTGGTTGAAATGATCCTGATCGGCGTGGGAGAGCACGATCGCGTCCACCCGCTCGATCAGGTCGGGATCGGGGAGCACCGGCACGAGGCGGCTCGTGCCCGGGCCGAGCGTGTGATCGAAGACCGGATCGGTGAGGATCTTCTGCCCGCCGGCGCGGATCAGGAAGCTGGCATGCCCCATCCAGGTGATCGCGAAATCGGCGTCGCGGGAGACCGCGAAATCGCGAGCGGCCAACTCGGGGTCCATGACGTGATCCTCGGGCAGCCGGTCGGCCTCGGGGTACTGGCTGAAGGTGATGGTCGCGGCGTGCGCGAGCCAGTCGAGGACGGTCGCCTTGCTCTCATAAGTCCGGTCGAGATTGCGAAAGCGCAGCCGCTCGCCCGGCTCGGGCAGCGGGAAGCGATACTCGGTGCTCGCGCTTTCCTCGGGGGCGGGGCGGGTATAGCCGCTCGCCGAGGGGGCGTTGCAGGCCGCGAGGGCGAGCAGGGCGGCAAGACACAAACCGGGGCGCGGCGCGCGCATCATTATGGTCTCCGTCACAAGGTATCGGCGGGCGCGCGGCCCGGCTTTGCGGGCCGCACCTAGCGCGCCGGCGCGCAGCGATCAAGCGCGCCCGGACGCGATCGCGTCGCCGAGCCTTTTTCCTGTGCAGCCGCGCCACGGATGGCTAGGCTGACGGCAGAAACCGCGGAGACCAGCATGATCCGAGCGCCCCTCGCCCTCGCCGCCCTCGTTTTCGCCGTGCCGGCTGGCGCCGAAATCCCGCCCGAGCGCACCCATGCCGTGGGCGCCGCCGAGACGGTGACGGCCGGCTCGCACATGGTCGTCGCGGCGCATCCGCTGGCGGCCGAGGCCGGCGAGACGGTGCTCGCGGCGGGTGGTTCGGCGGCGGATGCCGCGGTGGCGGTGCAGCTCGTGCTGGGGCTCGTGGAGCCGCAAAGCTCCGGGCTCGGCGGCGGGGGATTCCTGCTCTACTGGGACGCCGCCGGGCAGGAACTCACCGCCCATGACGCGCGCGAGACCGCGCCGATGGCCGCCGCGCCAGATTACTGGCTCGAGGACGGCGAACCCATCGGGTTCTGGGAGGCGGTGATCGGTGGGCGCTCGGTGGGGGTGCCGGGCACGCCGAAGCTGCTCGAGGATATCCATGCGCGCCACGGGCGGCTACCCTGGGCCGAACTGTTCGACGACGCGATCGCGCTCGCCGAGGAGGGCTTCGAGGTCTCGCCGCGCATGGCGGCGTCGATCGCGGATGCGCGGGCGCTGGACCGCCAGGCGGCGGCGCGGGATTATTTCCTGCCCGAAGGCGCGCCGCTCGAAGAGGGCGCCCGCCGCGCCAACCCGGCCTATGCCGCCACGCTGCGGCTGATGCGCGAGCAGGGCGCCGCGCCCTTCTACACCGGTGCCATCGCGCGCGACATCGTCGCCGCCGTGCGCGCCGATGCGCGCCCCAGCCTGCTCACGATGGCAGATTTCGCCGCCTACGAGGTGATCGAGCGCGCGCCGGTCTGTGTCGGCTATCGCGGTGACGAGGTCTGCGGCATGGGCCCGCCGAGTTCGGGCGGGCTCACGGTGGGGCAGATGCTGGGCATTCTGGAGCGGTTCGACCTGCCCGCGATGGGGCCGGGGATGCTGGCCGAGCATCTCTTCCTCGAGGCCGGCGCGCTCGCCTTCGCCGACCGCGACCTCTACATGGCCGATTCCGATTTCGTCTCCATGCCCGAAGGCCTGATCGATGCCGATTACCTGCGCGCTCGTGCCCGGCTGATCGACCCGGAGGCGGCGATGGGTGCGGCCGCGCCCGGCACGCCCCCCTGGCGCGACGCCGCCGCCCGCCACGCCGACGATCCGCGCCCGCGCGGCGGCACGACGCATTTCGTGATCCGCGACGGGCACGGCGATGTCGTCTCGGCCACCACCACGATCGAGATGGGATTCGGCTCGCGGCTGATGACGAACGGCTTTCTGCTCAACAACGAGCTGACGGATTTCGCCTTCGCCCCCGCCGGCGCGGACGGGCTCGTGGCCAACCGGGTCGAGCCGGGCAAGCGGCCGCGCTCCTCGATGGCGCCGACCATCGTGCTGCGCGCCGGGGCGCCGCATCTGGCGATCGGCTCGCCGGGCGGGGCGAACATCATCCCCTACACGGCCCGCGCGCTCATCGCCATCCTCGACTGGGACATGCCACTCGACGAGGCCGTGGCGCGCCCGCATCTGCTCAACCGCAACGGGCCGAGCTTCGTGGAGGAGGGGCCGGGGGCGGCGGAGATGGCCGCCGAGCTCGCGGCGATGGGCCACGAGGTGGAAGTGCGCGATCTCAATTCCGGGCTGCATGTGATGCGCATCAGCGGGGACGGGCTCGAGGGCGCCGCCGATCCGCGCCGCGAAGGGATTGCCGCGGGGCGCTGACCCCTTGCCGCCGGGCGTGCCCCGGCGCATCTTGCGAGCATGAAGACGCACCCCGATCCCGTCCTGCCCGACCCCGGCGACGCGCGGCTCACCCGCCGCGTGTCCGGCACCGATCACACCGGCGCGGCGACCGAGATCGCCGTCGTCGAGGAGCGCCCGCTCACGATCTTCCTGAATGCGCGCGAGATCGTCACCGCGATGACGATCGGCGATCACCCCGAATATCTTGCCCTGGGGTTCCTGCGCAATCAGGGCATGCTGCGCGACGATGACGAGGTCACCGGAGTCGATTTCGACGACGAGATCGACACCGTGGTGGTCCGCACCGCCCGCGCGACCTCCTTCGAGGACAAGCTCGCGCGCAAGACGCGGACCTCGGGCTGCGCGGTGGGCACGGTGTTCGGTGACATGATGGAGGGGCTCGAGGGGCTGACCCTGCCACCGGCCGAGCTGCGCACGAGCTGGCTCTACACGCTCGCGCGCGACATCAACACGACGCCGTCGCTCTATCTCGCCGCCGGGGCGATTCACGGCACCGTGCTGTGCGAGCGCGACAGGATGCTCGTCTACATGGAGGATGTCGGGCGCCACAACGCCGTGGACAAGATCGCCGGCTGGATGTTTCGCCGCGGCGCCGATCCGGCCGACAAGATCCTCTACACGACCGGGCGGCTGACCTCGGAGATGGTCATCAAGACGGCGCAGATGGGTATTCCGATCCTCGCCTCGCGCTCGGGCTTCACGGCCTGGGGCGTCGAGATCGCGCGGCAGGCGGGGCTCACCCTGATCGGACGGTTGCGCGGGCAGCGTTTCGTCTGCCTGTCGGGCGAGGAGCGGCTGGTGCGCGATGCCGATCCGGCCAGCGCCCCGCGCGAGGAGCGCGGCCACCGCCGCAAGGCCGAAGCCGATGACTGAGCCGGCCGGCGTGATCCTTGCGGGCGGGCTGGCCACGCGCATGGGCGGCGGCGACAAGGGGCTGTTGCCGCTCGGCGGGCGGCGGCTGATCGATCATGTCGTCGCCCGGCTCGCGCCGCAATGCGCGGGGCTTGCGCTGAATGCCAATGGCGATCCGGCGCGCTTTGCCGATCTCGGCCTGCCGGTGCTGGCCGATGGCGTGGCCGGTCATCCCGGCCCGCTCGCCGGGGTGCTCGCCGGGCTCGACTGGGCGGCCGGGCAGGGCGCGGAGGCGATCGTGACCGCCGCCGCCGACACGCCCTTCCTGCCCGGCGATCTCGTCGCGCGGCTGCGGGCGGCGGCGCCGCAGACGGGCCTCGCGCTGGCCGCCGCGCCGGACGCCACCGGCGCGATCCGGCGCCATCCCACCTTCGGCCTCTGGCCCGTCGCATTGCGCGAGGATCTGCGTGCCGCGCTTGCGGGGGGCGTGCGCAAGATCGTCGCCTGGACCGACACCCATGGCGCGGGCACCGCCGTTTTCGAGGCTGGCGCCGTCGATCCCTTCTTCAACGTCAACCGACCCGAGGATATGGCGGCCGCCGAGGCGCTACTGGCGGGGACGGCATGAAGATCTACGGCATCACCGGCGTGAAGGACTCCGGCAAGACGACTCTTGTCGAGCGGCTCGTGCCCGAGATTGGCGCGCGCGGTTACAGCGTCTCGACGGTCAAGCATGCCCATCACGTCACCGATGTGGACCAGCCCGGCCGCGACAGCTACCGCCACCGTAGCGCGGGCGCGCGGGAGGTGATGCTTGCCTCGCCGCTGCGCTGGGCGCTCATGCGCGAGCTGCGCGGCGACGACGAGCCGACGCTTGAGGAACTGCTCGCGCGGCTTTCCCCCGTCGATCTGGTGCTGGTGGAAGGTTACAAGGCCGGCCCGCATCCCAAACTCGAGGTGCACCGCGCCGCCAAGGGGCGGCCGCCGCTCGCGCTCGGCAATCCGACGGTGCGCGCGGTGGCGGCGGATGCGGCGCCGGGGGGGCTGGAGGTCCCCGTGCTCGATCTGGATGACATCCCCGCGATCGCCGACTTCATTCTCGCGGAGCTGCAATTGTGACCTTTGACCGGGTCGTGATCGTGGACTGGTCCGCGGCCTCGAAACCCAGCCCGGCGCGCGAGAGCGCCGACGCGATCTGGATCGCGGAGGCCGCCGGCGGCACGGCCGAAAGCACCTATCTGCGCACGCGCACCGCCGCCGAGGACTGGTTGCGCCGACGCATCGCCGTGGCGCGCGGGCAGGGGGAGCGGCTGCTCATCGGCGCGGATTTCGCCTTCGGCTATCCCGCCGGCCTTGCCGCGCGGCTCACCGGGCGCGCCGAGGCGCTCGCGGTCTGGGAATGGCTCGCCGGCGCGCTCGAGGACGGCCCCGACAACCGCAACAACCGCCTCGAGCTCGCCGCGCGCATCAATCGCACCCTTCCGGGCCGCGGCCCCTTCTGGTTCAACCCGTCACCCTCGGAGATCCCCGGGCTGCCGCGCAGGGGCCGCGAGCGGCACGGCTACGGCCCGCTGGCCGAGCTGCGCGATGCCGATGCGCGGGCGCGGGGGGCGCAATCGGCCTGGAAGCTCGGCGGGGCGGGATCGGTGGGATCGCAGGTCCTGACCGGGCTGCCGGTGCTCTGGCGGCTGCGACAGGCGGGGGGCGTTGCGGCCTGGCCCTTCGAGCCCGCCGCGTCCGCGCCAATCGTGCTGGCCGAGGTGTTCCCCTCGCTGCTCGCGCCGCAGATCGCCGGGCTCATCCCCGCCGCTGCCGGCAAGCATGACTGGCCGATCCGCGACGCCGTGCAGGTGCGGCTCCTCGCGCTCGCGCTCGAACGGCTCGCCGCGCAGGACGCCCTCGCCCCGCTGCTCGAACCCGACGCGAAGCCGGAGATTCTGCGCGAGGAGGGCTGGATCCTCGGCCTGGGCCACGAGGCGGCGCTGCGCGCGGCCGCCGATGCGGCGCGCGATTCGGCGCTGCCGCCGCGCCCGGGCGGTGCGGGGCCGCGCCCGGCTTCGGACGAACTCACCCCGCCGCGGCTGCGCGATGACTGCTTCGCCATGCCGCAGGGGGTGGACTGGGTGCCGGTGGACGCCGCGCTGGAGCGGCTGCGCGCGGGGCTGCATCCCGTCACCGGGCAGGAGACGGTGCCGGTGTCCGAGGCGGCGGGGCGCGTGCTCGCCGGTGCCCCGATTGCGCAGCGGGCCAATCCGCCCGTGGCCAATGCCGCCGTGGACGGCTACGGCTTCGCCCGTGCCGCGACCGGCGCCGGCGTGCAGCGGCTGCCGCTGCTCGAGGGGCGCGCGGCGGCCGGGCAGCCCTATCCCGGCACGGTCCCGCCGGGCCACGCGCTGCGCATCCTGACCGGTGCGCCGCTGCCCGACGGAGTCGATACCGTCGTGCTCGAGGAGGACACGGCCAGCGACGGCGCCATGATCGCCTTCGACGGGCCTGTCCGGGGCGGCGCCAATACCCGCCGCGCGGGTGAGGATGTCGAGGCCGGCGCCGCGATCCTGCCTGGCGGGCACTGGCTGCGCGCGCCGGATGTCGCGCTGCTGACCGCGCTCGGGGTGGGCAAGGTCTGCGTGCGGCGCCGGCTGCGGGTCGCGGTGGTATCCACGGGCGACGAGCTGCGCGAGCGCGCCGCGGCCGCGCACGAGATCTTCGACGCCAACCGCCCGATGCTGCGTGCGCTCATCGCGGGCTGGGGACATGCGCCGCTCGATCTCGGCGTCGCGCCGGACGACCCCGGCGAAATCGCCGCCCGGCTCGACCGCGGCGCGCGCGAGGGCGACGTGATCGTGACGACAGGCGGCGCCTCGGCGGGGGACGAGGATCACGTCTCCGCGCTGATGCGCGCGCGGGGGCAGGTCTCGAGCTGGCGCATCGCGCTCAAGCCGGGGCGGCCGCTGATGCTGGGTATGTGGCGCGGCGTGCCCGTTTTCGGGATGCCGGGAAATCCCGTCGCGGCAATGGTCTGTGCGCTGATCTTCGCACGCCCGGCGCTGTCGGTGCTGGCCGGCGCGGGCTGGTGTGCGCCCAAGGGCATGACGGTTCCGGCGGCGTTCACGAAATCGAAAAAGCCGGGGCGGCGCGAGTACCTGCGCGCGCGGCTCGACGCCGAGGGGCGCGCCGAGGTGTTCGCCTCCGAGGGCTCGGGGCGGATCAGCGGGCTGGTCTGGGCCGAGGGGCTCGTCGAGCTTGGCGACGGTGCCGCCGAGATCGCGCCTGGCACCCCGGTGCGCTTCATCCCCTACAGTGCCTTCGGCGTGTGACGCGATCGCGCATCGTGGTGCCGCAAAAGCGCTGGCGCGGCGCGGTCAATTCACCGATGGTCGCCTTGACCGCAGGGCGGGGCGGGCGCACCCTGCCCGCAGGAGGAGATTTCATGGCACTGGACGATGAGCGCGGCATCTGGAAATCCGGCGGCGGCGGGCGGCGCACCCCGAAGGGCCGGCAGGTCGACGAGGCGGCACTCGCCGATATCCGCGCGCTGCTGGTGGACCGGCCGCGCCGCGCCGATCTGCTCATCGAGCATCTGCACCTGATCCAGGATGCGCATGGCTGCCTCTCGGCGCGTCATCTGCGCGCGCTCGCCCACGAGATGAAGCTGAGCCAGGCCGAGATCTGGGAGGTGGCGAGCTTCTACGCGCATTTCGATCTCGTGCGCGACGACGAGACCCCGCCCCCCGCGCTCACCATCCGGGTGTGCGACTCGCTGTCCTGCGAGCTCGCCGGGGCGCAGGCGCTCAAATCCGCGCTCGAGGCCGGGCACGACCCGGCCGAGGTCCGGGTGCTGCGCGCGCCCTGCATGGGCCGCTGCGACACCGCGCCGGTGCTCGAGATCGGGCACCGTCACGTCGATCACGCCAC
>SLQD01000082.1 GCA_007131685.1 Paracoccaceae bacterium
ACCGTCGCCGCGCGCTGGCAGAATTCTACGCCGCGCTCAAGCATGACGGCATCCTGATCCTCGACCAGCGCAATTACGACACGATGCTGGACAAGGGTTTCTCCACCAAGCACAAGTTCTACTACTGCGGCGACCAGGTCACCGCGGAGCCCGAGCACCTCGATGAGGGGCTGTGCCGGATGAAGTATACCTTCCCGGACAATTCCGAATACACCCTCAACATGTGCCCGATCCGCAAGAACTATGTCCGCCGACTGCTGCACGAGGCCGGGTTCGAGCGGGTGCGCACCTATGGCGACTTCCAGGAAACCTACGCCGAGAACGAGCCCGATTTCCTGATCCATGTGGCCGAGAAATCCTCGCTGCATCTCGTGCGCTGGGGCGGCACCGTCGCCGAGGGCGAGTCGGACATCCGCGAGGTCGCCGAGGACTACTACGACAGCGACGACGCCGATACCTTCTACTCCACGATCTGGGGCGGCGAGGATCTGCATGTCGGGCTCTACACGGTGAGCAACGACATCCGCACCGCGTCGGACGCCACGATCGAGCGGATGGCCTCCAAGCTGCCCAATCTCGAGCCGGGTGCGAAGATCGTCGATCTGGGTTCGGGCTATGGCGGCGCGATGCGCCAGCTCGTCAAGAAGTTCGACGTGCGGGCCACCGGGCTCAACATCTCCGCGGTGCAGAACGACTACAACCGCAAGAAGATCCGCGAGGCCGGGCTCGGCGACCGCATCGAGGTGCTGCACGGCGTCTTCGAGGATGTGCCCGGCGAGGATGAGAGCTTCGACATCGCCTGGAGCCAGGACAGCTTCCTGCACTCCGATCAGCGCGAGAAGGCGCTCGCGGAGGCGTGGCGCGTGCTCAAGCCGGGCGGCTACCTGATCTTCACCGACCCGATGCAGGCCGACGATGTGCCCGAGGGCGTGCTCCAGCCGGTCTATGACCGCCTGCAGCTCAATTCGCTGGGCTCCATGCGCTTCTACCGTCAGGCGGCCGAGGCGCTCGGCTTCGAGACGGTGGAGCAGGAGGAGCTCACCCACGAGCTGCGCTCGCACTACTCCCGCGTGCGCGAGGAGATGCTCGCCAATTACGACAAGCTCGTCGATGCGGGCACGTCGAAGCAGTATCTCGACAAGATGGCCGTGGGCCTGCAGCACTGGGTGGACGCGGCGGATGCCGGCCATCTGAGCTGGGGTATCCAGGTTTTCCGCAAGCCGGCCTGAGCGGAGCATCCGGGGCGCCTGCCGCGCGGGCGCCCCACCTGAAGGGCCGATGGACGAACCAAGCGAGGACAGAGCAATGCATGCAACCGGCAAAGCACCGGATCGACGGGCGAATGTCTCGTTCGAGCTGTTTCCCCCCAAGACCGACAAGGGCATCGAGAGTCTCGGTGGCGTGGTCGATCGCCTGATGGGGGCGGAGCCGGGATATTTCTCTGTCACCTACGGTGCGGGCGGTGGCACGCGCGTGAACACGCATCGCGTCGTGGACATGGTGCGCGCGCGCGCCGGTGTCCCCGTCGCCCAGCACCTGACCTGCGTGGGCGCCACGCGCGCCGAGATCGATGCCCAGGCGCAGGCGCTGTGGGATGACGGCATCCGCAAGATCGTCGCGCTGCGCGGCGACCTGCCCGAGGGCGAGACGTTGCCGGAGGACGGCTATGCCGATGCATCCGAGCTCGTCACCGCGCTGCGCAGGGTGGGCGATTTCGACATCTCCGTGGCGGCCTATCCCGAGCTGCACCCGGAGTCGCGCGGCGAGAAAGCCGAGCTCGACTATCTCAAGCGCAAGTTCGACAACGGCGCGAGCCGCGCGATCACCCAGTTCGTGTTCGACACCGACACGATCCTGAGCTTCATCGACCGCGCGCGCGCCCACGGCATCACCCAGCCGATCGTGCCGGGGATCATGCCGGTGCACAATTTCGCCACGCTCAAGCGTTTCTCCGCGGGCTGCGGGGCGAGCATTCCGGGCTGGATGGAAGAGACCTTCGCCGGGCTCGACGAGTCGCCCGAGATGCGCGCCATGGTCGCCGCGAGCGTCGCCACCGAGCAGTGCCGCCGCCTGATGGACGCGGGCATCAACGAGTTCCATATCTACACGCTGAACAAGGCCGACGTGACGCTGGCGCTGTGCCGCGCGCTCGGCCTGCCGGTCGAGATACCGGCGCAGGCGGCGGCGTGAGGGAGTAACAAATGGCCGATATCGACAAACTCGAGGCGATCGCGCGCGAGCGCATCCTCGTGCTCGACGGCGCGATGGGCACGATGATCCAGAACGAGAAGCCGAGCGAGGACACCTATCGCGGTGCGCGCTTCAAGGATCACGCCGGCGAGGTCGGGGGCAACAACGAGGTCCTCAGCCTTACCGCGCCCGACATGATCCGCGAGATTCACCGCCAGTTCCTCGAGGCCGGCGCCGACATCCTGACGACGAACACCTTCGGCTCGAACGCGATCAGCCAGGCCGATTACGACATGACCGACCTCGTCGAGGAGATGAATGTCGAGTCGGTGCGGCTGGCGCGCGAGGCGATCGAGCAGGTCGAAACCCCCGACCGGCCGCGCTTCGTCACCGGCGCCATCGGGCCGACCAACCAGACCGCGAGCATCTCGCCCGATGTCAACAACCCCGGCTTTCGCAAGGTCACCTTCGACGACCTCGCCAGGGCCTACGGCGAGGCCGCGCGCGGGCTCATTAAGGGCGGCGCGGATCTGATCCTGCTGGAGACGATTTTTGATACCCTCAACGCCAAGGCCGCGATCTTCGCGATCGAGACGCTGCGCGACGAGGGCCATGACGTGCCGCCGCTGATGATCTCGGGCACCATCACCGACCGCTCCGGGCGCACCCTGACGGGGCAGACGCCGGAGGCGTTCTGGACCTCGGTGATGCATGCGCGGCCCTTCTCGGTGGGCCTCAACTGCGCGCTCGGCGCCGATGAGATGCGCCCGCATGTGCGCACCCTCCACGAGGTCGCCGATACCCGCATCAGCGCCTACCCCAATGCCGGCCTGCCCAACGAGATGGGCGGCTACGACGAAACGCCGGAGGAAACGGCGTCGCATCTGGGCGAGTGGGCGGATTCCGGGATGGTCAATATCGTTGGCGGTTGCTGCGGCACCACGCCCGACCATATCCGCGCCATCGCCGCGGCCGTCGAGGGCAAGCCGCCGCGCAGGATCCCGTCGCGCGCCGAGCGGATGCGCCTGTCGGGGCTGGAAATGTTCGAGGCCAGAGGGGTCGCGTGATGGATATCAGCAATTTCATCAATATCGGTGAGCGAACCAACGTGACGGGCTCGGCCCGGTTCAAGAAGCTCATCATGAACGACGACTACGACACGGCCCTCGAGGTCGCGCGCCAGCAGGTCGAGAACGGCGCGCAGATCATCGACGTGAACATGGATGAGGGGCTGCTCGACGCCGAGAAGGCGATGACGGATTTCCTCAATCTCGTCGCCTCCGAGCCCGATATCAGCCGCGTGCCGATCATGATCGACAGCTCGAAGTTCGAGGTGATCGAGGCGGGGCTGAAATGCGTGCAGGGGCGCGCGATCGTCAACTCGATCTCGCTCAAGGAGGGCGAGGAGCCGTTCCTCGAGCAGGCGCGCATCATCCGCCGCTACGGTGCGGCCGTGGTGGTGATGGCCTTCGACGAGGAGGGCCAGGCCGAGACCGCGCAGCACAAGTACGAGATCTGCCGGCGCTCCTACGACCTGCTCACCGAGAAGGCGGGCTTCGATCCGTGGGACATCATCTTCGATCCCAACATCTTCGCGGTCGCCACCGGGATCGAGGAGCACAACGATTACGCCAACGCCTTCTTCGAGGCGATCAAGCTGATCAAGGCGGACATGCCGCACACCCACATCTCGGGCGGGCTTTCGAATGTCTCCTTCAGCTTCAGGGGCAACAACCCGGTGCGCGAGGCGATGCATTCGTGCTTCCTGTATCATGCCATTCCGCTCGGCATGGACATGGCGATCGTGAATGCCGGGCAGATCACCGTCTATGACGACATCCCCGACGAGCTTCGCGAGCATGTAGAGGATGTGCTGTTCAACCGGCGCGACGACGCCACCGACCGGCTTCTGTCGATAGCGGACAAGTATCGCGATTCCGGCGAGGCGACGCAGGTCGATGACCCGAAATGGCGCGACCAGGCCGTGGAGAAGCGGCTCGAGCATGCGCTGGTGCACGGCATTACCGATTATGTCGTCGATGACACCGAGGAATGCCGCCAGCGCGCCGAAAAGCCGCTCGACGTGATCGAGGGGCCGCTGATGGACGGCATGAATGTCGTCGGTGATCTGTTCGGGCAGGGCAAGATGTTCCTGCCGCAGGTGGTCAAGTCCGCCCGCGTCATGAAGGCCGCGGTCGCGCATCTGCTGCCCTACATGGAGGAGGAGAAGCGCCTCGCCGGCGACACCTCCGCCAAGGGCAAGGTGCTGATGGCCACCGTGAAGGGCGACGTGCACGATATCGGCAAGAATATCGTCGGCGTCGTGCTGCAGTGCAACAACTACGACGTGGTCGATATGGGCGTGATGGTGCCCACCGAGGACATCATCGCCAAGGCGAAGGAAGAGAAGGCCGACATCATCGGGCTTTCGGGCCTGATCACGCCATCGCTTGACCGGATGGTGGACGTGGCCGCCGAGATGAAGCGCAACAAGCTCGACCTGCCGCTGCTGATCGGGGGGGCGACCACCTCGAAGAAGCACACCGCGCTCAAGATCGAGCCCGAATACGAGCACGGCGTCATCCATGTGGACGACGCCTCCAAGGCGGTCGGCGTGGTCTCTAAGCTTCTGTCGAAGACCGCGCGCCCGGACTACCTCGCCGGGATCAGGGACGACTACGCCAAGCTGCGCGAGGGTTCCGCCCGCACGGCCGAGCGCCCCACGACCCCGATCGAGGAGGCGCGTGCGAACGCCCTCGACGGCGACTGGGAGAGCTACACCCCGCCCGCGCCGCAGACGCCGGGCCTGACCGTGATCGACGATATCGGCCCGAAGGAGCTGGTCGATTACATCGACTGGACGCCCTTCTTCAATACCTGGGAGATGAAGGGGAAATTCCCGCAGATCCTCGATGATCCCGACAAGGGCGAGACTGCGCGCGAGCTCTACGACGCCGCGCAGGCGATGCTCGGCCGGATCATCGACGAGAACTGGTTCACCACGCGCGGCGTGGTGGGGCTGTTCCCCGCCAACAGCGACGGCGACGATGTGATCGTCTGGGCGGACGAGGGTCGGCGCAAGGAGGCGTATCGCCTGCCGATGCTGCGCCAGCAGGGCACGAAATCGGGTGACCGGGCGGCGATGTGCCTTGCGGACCTGATCGCGCCGAAGGGCACGCCGGACTGGATCGGCGGCTTTGCCGTGACCGCGGGGCCCGAGGTGCACACCATCTCGGACAAGCTCAAGGCCGAGGGCAACGACTACGACTCGATCCTCGTGCAGGCGCTGGGCGACCGGCTCGCCGAAGCCTATGCCGAGGCGCTGCATGAGCGGGTGCGCAAGTCGCTGTGGGGCTATGCCTCGGATGAGCGGCTCACCAACGCGGAGCTGATCGCGGAGAAATACCGCGGCATCCGCCCGGCGCCGGGCTATCCGGCCTGCCCGGATCACACGGAAAAGCGCACCCTGTTCGACATGCTCGATGCGCCGGAGCATACCGGCCTTCGGCTCACGGAATCCTGCGCGATGTGGCCCGCGGCGGCGGTCTCGGGCTTCATGTTCGCGCATCCGAAATCCGCTTATTTCGGCATCGGCCGTATCGGCCGCGACCAGGTCGAGGACTACGCCGCCCGCAAGGGGATGAGCGTGGCCGATGTCGAGACGTGGCTGCAACCCAGCCTCAGCTATACTCCGGAGCGGGCGCGTCCCGAGCCGGAGCGCAAGATCGCCTGATCAACAAGGCGACACCCAAGATGGAAGGAGAGAAGAAAATGAGCAAGAGAACCTGGCTGTTCACCAGCGAATCGGTGTCCGAAGGGCATCCCGACAAGGTCTGCGACCGGATCTCGGACGCGGTCCTCGACGCCTACCTGCGTGAGGCGCCCGATGCGCGCGTCGCCTGCGAGGCGCTGTCGACGACCAACCATGTCAGCATCGCCGGCGAGGTGCGCGGCCCCGACAGCGTGACCAAGCGCGTCGAGGAGATCGCCCGCGAGGCGGTCAAGGATATCGGCTACGATCAGGAGGGCTTCTCCTGGAAGACGATGGAAGTCATCAACCGCCTGCATTCGCAGTCGGCCGACATCGCGCAAGGCGTCGATGAGGGCGACAAGGGCGAAGAGGGCGCCGGCGACCAGGGCATCATGTTCGGCTATGCCTGCCGCGAGACCGACGAGCTGATGCCCGCGCCGATCCAGTTCTCGCACCGCATCCTGCGCCTGATGGCCGAGGACCGCAAATCGGGCAAGCAGCCCGGCTTCGGCCCCGACTCCAAGAGCCAGGTGACGCTGAAATACGAGGACGGCCAGCCGGTCGGGCTCGACACGGTCGTCGTCTCGACCCAGCACGCCGAGAACCTCACGCAGGACGAAGTCCGCGAGATGGTCAAGCCCTACATCAAGGCGGCCTTCCCCGATGGCTGGGACCTGCCCGATGATCGTCTGCTGGTGAACCCGACCGGGCGCTTCGTGATCGGCGGCCCCGACGGCGATGCCGGCCTGACCGGGCGCAAGATCATCGTGGACACCTATGGCGGCGCGGCGCCCCATGGCGGCGGTGCGTTCTCGGGCAAGGATCCGACCAAGGTGGACCGCTCGGCGGCCTATGTGGCGCGCTACCTCGCCAAGAACGTCGTCGCGGCGAACCTGGCCGACAAGTGCCAGATCCAGCTCGCCTATGCGATCGGTGTTCCCGAGCCCGTCGCGCTCTATGTCGAGACTCTGGGCACCGGCCGGGTCGATACCGACAAGCTCGCCAAGACCCTGCGGGAGATGGTCCGCCTGACCCCGCGCGGCATCCGCGAGCATCTCGACCTGCTCAAGCCGATCTATGCCCGGACCGCGGCCTATGGCCATTTCGGCCGCGAGGCGACCGAGGATGGGGGCTTCTCCTGGGAGCGCACCGACCTCGCCGCGGAACTCGCGAGCACCTTCGGCGTGAGCCGCGCCGCGGAGTAAGATCACCACACGCCGGCCGCATCCCGCGGCCGGCGCCTGCTGCAAATGCATGGCCGCCCATGGGCGGCCCGTCACACATGAGGAACGCCATGAACAAGGCACAGAAATTCAACCCCGAAGACAGCGCGATCAAGGACATCTCGCTTGCCGCCTACGGGCGCAAGGAGCTCGACATCGCCGAGACCGAGATGCCGGGCCTGATGGCGCTGCGCGAGGAATTCGGCGAATCGAAGCCGCTCAAGGGCGCGCGCATCGCCGGGTCGCTGCACATGACGATCCAGACCGGCGTGCTCATCGAGACGTTGGTGGCGCTGGGCGCCGAAGTTCGCTGGGCGTCGTGCAACATCTTCTCGACCCAGGACCACGCCGCCGCGGCGATCGCCGAGACCGGCGTGCCGGTCTTCGCGATCAAGGGCGAGAGCCTCGTCGATTACTGGGCCTATTGCGACCGCATCTTCCAGTTCGATGACGGCGCGAACCTGATCCTCGACGATGGCGGCGACGCCACGCTCTACATCCTGATCGGCGCGCGCGTCGAGGCCGGCGAGACCGACCTGATCGCCAGCCCCGAATCCGAGGAGGAGGAAGCCCTCTTCGCTCAGATCCGCTGGCGCATGAAGGAGACCCCGGGCTGGTTCGCCAAGCAGCGCGACAAGCTCAAGGGCGTGTCCGAGGAGACGACCACCGGCGTGCACCGGCTCTACAAGATGATGGAAGCCGGCCAGCTGCCCTTCCCGGCCTTCAACGTCAACGACTCGGTCACCAAGTCGAAGTTCGACAACAAGTATGGCTGCAAGGAAAGCCTCGTCGACGGCATCCGCCGCGCCACCGACACCATGATGGCGGGCAAGACCGCCGTGGTGTGCGGCTATGGCGACGTGGGCAAGGGCTCGGCGGCATCGCTGCGCGGCGCCGGTGCGCGCGTCAAGGTCACCGAGATCGACCCGATCTGCGCGCTGCAGGCGGCGATGGACGGTTTCGAGGTCGTCCAGCTCGAGGATGTGGTCAAGTCGGCCGACATCTTCATCACCACGACGGGCAACAAGGACGTCATCCGCGCCGACCACATGCGCGAGATGAAGGACATGGCCATCGTCGGCAATATCGGCCACTTCGACAACGAGATCGAGGTCGTCGGGCTGAAGAACTACAAGTGGACGAACATCAAGGACCAGGTGGACATGATCGAGATGCCCTCGGGCAATCGCATGATCCTTCTGTCCGAAGGCCGTCTGCTGAACCTCGGCAACGCGACGGGGCACCCCTCCTTCGTGATGTCGGCCTCCTTCACCAACCAGGTGCTCGCCCAGATCGAACTTTGGCAGCGCGGCGACCAGTACAAGAACGAGGTCTATGTCCTGCCCAAGCATCTCGACGAGAAGGTGGCGCAGCTGCATCTCGCCAAGATCGGCGTCAAGCTCACCGAGCTGCGTCCCGATCAGGCCGAGTATATCGGCGTGACCGTGGACGGCCCCTACAAGCCCGAGCAGTACCGCTACTGAGGCCGAGGGGAGCAAGGGAGTTCGCATGAACACCGATCAACTCATCGTCGGCATCGGCAACGCGCTTGTCGATGTCGTCGCCACCGTCCCGGAGGACGCCATCGCGCGTCACGGGCTCGACAAGGGCGGGATGGCCCTTGTCGACGGTGCCGCGGCCGAGACCCTCTATGGCGAGGTCGGCCCCGGCGTGCAGCAATCGGGCGGCTCGGTGGCCAACACCATCGCGCATCTGGCCGATATCGGCCTGTCCGGGTGCTATCTGGGCAAGGTCGCCGAGGATGATCTCGGCGCGCGGTTCCGCCGCGAGATGGCCGAGAAGGGCATCGACTGCCCGGTGCCGCCGATGAATGGCGGCTCGGGCACGGGGCGCTGCGTGGTGCTGGTCACGCCGGATGGCGAGCGCACCATGAGCACCCATCTTGGTGCCGCGCAGGGCATCGCGCCCGCCGATATCGCCGCCGCGCTGCCGGAGCGTTTCGCGCTCCTGCTCGTGGAGGGGTATCTGTGGGACGCACCCGAAGGCGGCGCGGCGATCGCCGAGGCCGCCAGAAAGGCCAGGGCGATCGGCGCCAAGGTGGCGCTGACGCCGTCGGATGCCGGCTGCGTGGAGCGCAACCGCGACGCGATGCTCGCGTTCATCCGCGACTATTGCGACATCCTGGTGGGAAATCATCACGAGGTCGGCGCGCTGTCGGGCGACGATGACCCCGATGCCGCGCTCGCCTGGGCGCTGTCGCAGGTCGGCACCGTGGCCGTGACCGAGAGCGAGAAGGGCTCGCGCGTCGCCGATGCGACGGGCACCTACCGCGTCGAGGCCGAAGCCGTCAGCCGCGTGGTGGACACCACCGGCGCGGGCGATGCCTTTGCCAGCGGCTTTCTCGGCGGCATCGTGCAGGGCAAGCCCATCGCCGATGCCGCCCGCGAGGGCGCACGACTGGCCGCCTCCGTCATCACGCATTACGGCGCACGCGACGGTGAAGCCGCGCGCGCGCTCAATGCGGGCTGACACGCCTTTGCGCGGGCCGGTTCAGCCGGCCCGCGTTTCCCTCGGCCCCGCGAACATCTCGCACAGAAGCTCGACCATCCGGGCCGATTTCTCGTCGCTCAGCGAATAATACATCACCTTGCCGTCGCGCCGGCAGCTTACGAGCCCTTCGAGGCGCAGCCGCGCGAGCTGCTGGCTCACGGCCGCCTGGCGCATCTGCAGCAGCTCCTCGAGCTCGGTGACGGATTTCTCGCCCCCGCTCAAATGGCACAGGATCATCAGCCGCCCCTCATGCGCTAGCGCCTTGAGAAAGGCGGACGCCGCCTGGGCGTTGCGGGTCATTTCGTCGACGGGCAGGCTGCCATCGGTGCAGGGCGCCTGCGTGCCGGTATCGTGCTGATCGAGCATGGCTTGTCTCCAGCCGCGCCTGCGGCGAGCCCGGCATGGCGCCGGGCCGGTCGGAACAGATTTCGTCCGACGAATATAAAGGCGTTGCCCCCTTGCGACAAGGTTGGCTGGACGCGGGCGCTCCGCTCGGCGAAACTGTGATGCATGACTGATCTTGATCGTGAAGGCGCGCTGCGCGAGCGGGCGCGGGCGGTGTTCGAGGCCGGCGTGACGGCGGCCGATCCCGAAGCGGCGCTGCGCGCGGCGCTTGCGGCGCGCCCTCTCGCGCCGGTGACGGGGCGGCGCGAGATCGTCGCGGTGGGCAAGGCGGCGCGGGCAATGGCGCGGGCCGCGCTGGCTGTGCTGGGACCCGCGCCCGCGCTCATCGTGACCAATCGCGAGAACGCCGTGCCGCTCGACGGGGCACAGGTTCTTGCAGCGGGGCATCCGGTCCCTGACGCCGACGGCGCGCAGGCGTCCGAGGCGGTGCTTGCGCGTGCCGCGGCGCTCGGCGCGCAGGACGAGCTCCTCGTGCTGGTCTCGGGGGGGGGGTCGGCGCTCCTGCCGGCGCCCGCGCCGGGGCTGAGTCTCGACGACAAGGCCGAGGTCACGCGGCTGCTGCTCGCGGCCGGGGCCGACATCACCGAGATGAACCTCGTGCGCCAGCAGCTCTCGCGGATCAAGGGCGGCGGGCTGGCGCGGGCGGCTGCGCCGGCGCGGGTGACGGCGCTGATCCTGTCGGATGTGGTGGGTGACGATCTGCGCGTGATCGCGAGCGGGCCGACCGTCGCCCCCATCGGCACCCGCAGCGAGGCGCGCGCCCGGCTGCAGGCGCGCGGGCTCTGGGACCGGGTGCCGCAATCGGTGCGCGCGCATCTCGCCGCAGATGATGATCCGCCGCCGCCGCCCGAGGCGGATAACCGGCTGATCGGCTCCAACGCGCAATCGCTCGCCGCGATGGCGCATGCCGCGCCCGGCGCCCGGCGCAGCACGGCGCCGCTCATCGGCGATGTTGCGGCGGCCGCGAAGCGCGTCCTCGACGAGTCGGGCCCCGGCGTCACGCTTTTCGGCGGCGAGACGACCGTGAACGTCACCGGCCCCGGCCGCGGCGGGCGCAACCAGGAGCTCGCGCTGCGCGTGGCACTCGCCGCGGAGGCGCGCGGGATCGCGGGGCCGTGGGTCTTCCTGTCGGGCGGCACGGATGGCCGCGACGGGCCCACCGACGCCGCGGGCGGGCTTGTCGATGACACCACGCTGGCGCGGATGCGCGCTGCCGGGGTCGATCCCGAAGCGATGCTCGCGCGCAATGACAGCTACGCGGCGCTTGTGGCATCGGGGGATCTGCTGATGACCGGGGCGACGGGGACGAATGTCGCCGATCTGCAGGTCATGATTCGTCCGGGCACGTGAAGACGGCCATCTGGCTCGCCCCGCCGAGTTCGGGATGCGCCCCGCCCAGCGTCGAGAGCGCCACCACGCGCCCCGCCCGCTTTGCCACGCCCCGCGCCCATCGCGCGAACTGCGCGCGGTTCCATTCGAAGCGGTGGCCCGGATGGCGCATCCGGTGCGCGGGTACGCCCAGCAGTGCGTTGAACTCGGCGTTCGGGGTCGTGATGACCGCGAGATCCGGGTCGAGCCGGGCGAAAAGCGTGCGCTCCAGCCGCGAGAGCTGAGCCGGATCGAGATGCTCGATCACCTCCACCATCACCACCGCCTGCGCCGCCGGCAGGGGCGGCGGATCGAGCGCCGAGCCTTCGAGCAGCGTGACCCGGTCCTCGCCATCGGGCAGCCGCGCGCGCAACCGCCCGAGCGCCGCCGGGTCCGGCTCGAGCCCCGTCACGCCTTCGATCCCGTCCAGCCCGAGCACTTCGAGCAGTACATCGCCATCCCCGCAACCGAGCTCGAGGATTGTCGCCGCGCCATGCGCGCGCAGCACCTCGAGCACCCCGCGCGTGCGTTCGGCGTGCCACCAGCTCGTCACGCGGGCACCCGCATCAGTGCGACATCCTTGCGCGGGCTCTCGAAATGCCAGCCGCGTGCGGCGGCGACCCACGCGAGCGTCTCGCGCCGGTAGAACACGACATGCGTGGGATCCATGCGGTAATGCCAGCGCGCGAAACGCGCATCGTCGGTCTGAAAACAGGTCATCACCCCCAGCCAGCCGCCTGGGTGCAGGAGGGCGCCGAGCCGGTCGAACTCGGCGGCGGGGTCGAAGAAATGCTCCGCCGTCTCGGTGCAGGTGACGAAATCGTAGCGCGCCGCGAGCGGCGCGGGGTCCGGCGCGAAGAAGGGGTCGTGGACGGCCATGGGGTGCCCGGCCTCGCGCAGCATCGCCGCCAGCGCCGGCCCCGGCCCAGAGCCGTAATCGAGCCCCGCCGCGCCGGGCGCGAGCCGCGGCTTGAGCGGATCCGCGAGCCGGGCGAGAAAGCCGCGATAGCCGGGATCGTCCACGTCGTTATCGTGATTGAGGTAATGCGCGCGCTCGGTCGCTGCATCGGGCCGCGCCGCCGGATCGAGGAAGCTCGCCGCACAAACCGGACAGCGCCAGTAGAGCCGCGCCCCGTCGCGCAGCAGGGCCGTGGCGCCGGGAGCGCGGCAGACGGGGCAGGGCGGTGGCGCGGACATGGCGCGGTTATGCCCGCGCCGTGCCCGCGCCGCAATGACGGCTTGCGCCGGCGCGGGCGGCGTGCACAGTGACGCTTTGCAAGCGGGAGGGTGCGATGACCAAGGCCTACTGGGTGGCGCAGATCGATGTGACCGATCCGGACGCTTATGAGCAGTACCGCGCGGCAAATGCGGACGCCTTCGAGAAATACGGCGGTCATTTCCTCGTGCGCGGCGGGCCGCAGGATGTGCGCGAGGGCAATCCGAAATCGCGCACCGTGGTGATCGAGTTCGCCGATCTGGACGATGCCACGGCCTGCTACGAGAGCCCCGAATACCAGCGTGCCAAGGCGCTGCGCGATCCGGCGAGCGAGGTCGATCTGGTGATCGTGCCGGGCTGGGACGGCTAGCGGCGCGTTTGAAGCGGACTCAACGACACCTACATATCCGGAATGTTCGAATCCTTCATCAAGCGGCTCTTCAGCCCCGAACCCGAAACGCTGCCCCAGCCCGATGCGCGGCTGGCGCTCGCGGCCCTGATGGTGCGCGTCGCGCGCGCCGATCAGCACTATCACGCCCCCGAAGCCGCCGAGATCGACCGGCTGCTGTCGCAGCATTACGAGCTGAGCGCCGAGGAGGCGGCGGCGCTGCGCGCCGAGGCGGAGGTGCTCGAATCCGAGGCACCGGACTCGGTGCGTTTCACCCGCGCGCTCAAGCAGGCCGTCGATTACGAGGAGCGCGCCTGGCTGTTCGAGGCGCTGTGGTCGGTGGCGCTGTCGGACGGGCGGCGCGCGCATGAGGAGGACCAGGTGCTGCGGCTGGTGGCGAGCCTTCTGGGCGTGCGCGACCAGGACAGCGCGCTCGCGCGCCAGCGGGTGCAGCGCCGCGCCGACTGAGCGCGCCTGACGCGACGGCGCGTGTGCATTGGCGTTGCGTTCGCGCCGATTTTCGGCCCTAGTGTGCTCCGAAGCAGCGGCGATCAGGGGCCCGCATGGGCAAACAGGACACCCCCGTCATCGCGATCCGCGATCTGCACAAGCGCTTCGGCGCGCTCGAGGTGCTGCGCGGGGTGGATTTGACGGCACATCGCGGGCATGTCGTCTCGCTGATCGGCTCGTCGGGCTCGGGAAAATCGACGCTGCTGCGCTGCTGCAATCTGCTGGAGATCAGCCAGCAGGGCGAGATCCGCTTCGAGGGCGAGCCGGTGCGCTGGACGGGCGAGGGCCTCGCGCGCCATCCCGCCGACAGCGCGCAGGTGCTGCGGATTCGCACCAATCTCGGCATGGTGTTCCAGCAGTTCAATCTCTGGGCGCACATGACGATCCTGCAAAACGTCATGGAAGCTCCCGTCACCGTGCTGCGCGAGCCGCGCGCCGAGGTCGAGCCGCGCGCGCGCGCCCTGCTCGAGAAGGTCGGCATCGCCGACAAGGCCGATGTCTATCCCGCGCAGCTCTCGGGCGGTCAGCAGCAGCGCGCCGCGATCGCGCGCGCGCTGTGCATGCAGCCGCGCGCGCTGTTGTTCGACGAGCCCACCTCGGCGCTCGACCCCGAGCTCGAACAGGAGGTGGTGCGGGTGATCAAGGCGCTCGCCGCAGAGGGCCGCACGATGATCCTCGTCACCCATGACATGCGGCTCGTGGCGGATCTGTCCGATCACGTGGTGTTCCTGCACGAAGGCCGCATCATCGAGGAGGGTCCGCCGGGCGACATCCTCGCCGCGCCGCGCACCGAGCGGCTGCGCGGCTTTCTCAACGCGTCGCATGCGTGATAGCGTCACCATTCCAACAAGGGAGATACGACATGAAAACACCCCTCACCCTCGCCATCGGCGCCCTCGCCTTTGCCGCGTCCGGCGCGCTCGCCGACACGGTGCGGATGGGCTCCGAAGGCGCCTACCCGCCATACAACTTCATCAATGACGACAACGAACTCGACGGCTTCGAGCGCGATCTCGGCGACGAACTCTGCGAGCGCGCCGGGCTCGATTGCGAATGGGTCATCAATGACTGGGACACGATCATCCCCAACCTCGTCGCGGGCGACTACGACACCATCATGGCCGGCATGGCGATCACCGAGGCGCGCGCCGAGACGATCTCCTTCACGCAGGAGTATCTCCCGCCCGATCCGTCGGCCTTCATGGCGCTCGACGGCACGGCTTACGACACGCTGATGGAGAGCGGCGTGATCGCGGCGCAGTCCAACACCGTGCAGGCCGGCGTGCTCGCCGAGATGGACGGGGTGACGCTGCTCGAATTCCCGACCCCCGACGAGACGATCTCGGCGGTGCGCAACCAGGAGGTCGACGCGGTGCTCGCCGACAAGGCGTTCCTCGCCGATTACGTCGCGGAATCGGGCGGCGAGCTCGTCTTCGTGGGTGACGACCAGTATTTCTCCGACGGCGTGGGCATGGGCGTGCGCCAGTCCGATGACGAGCTGCGCGAGACCTTCGATGCGGTGATCACCGAGATGAAGGAGGACGGCTCGCTCAACGAGCTCATCACCGAGTGGTTCGGCGAGGACATGG
>SLQD01000254.1 GCA_007131685.1 Paracoccaceae bacterium
CGGCGCCCGAACCCCCCGCGGCATCCCCCGCGCAGCCCCCCGACCCGGCACCGACCGCCGCCGAGCGGCTGCGCGCCCTGCCGCGCGGCGCGGCAGGTGCGGATCGCGAGGAGCTGCGCCGCGTTCAGACCCGGCTGTCCGAGCTGCGCGCGCGCCGGGATGCGCAGGAGGGCTGAGCGCGGGGGCGAAATTCGCTCTTGCCCGCAGGTGCAGATCGGATATGCATACCGCCAACGGGCCGTAGCGCAGTCTGGTAGCGCGTCCGTCTGGGGGACGGAAGGTCGTGAGTTCGAATCTCGCCGGCCCGACCAGATCGAACCGCCCGCGCCGGCAACCCGGCGCGGGCGGTTTGCCGTCGCGGAGGGGTGATGCGCGCGCGGGGGAGGCCATGATGGGGGCGACCGGGGTGCTGCCCGATACCGCGTTGCGCGCGATGGTCGCCGAGGGCGCGATCGCCGCCGACCCGGCGATCCGCCCCGAGCAGATCCAGCCCGCGAGCCTCGATCTGCGGCTCGGGCGCGTGGCATGGCGCGTGCGCGCCTCGTTCCTCGCCGGGCGCGGCCGCCGCGTTGCCGACCGTCTCGCGGATTTCGAGATGCATCGCATGGCGCTCGACGAGGGCGCGGTGCTGGAGCGCGGCTGCGTCTATGTGATCCCGCTGATGGAGCGGCTCGCCCTGCCCGGCGATGTCGCGGCAGTCGCCAATGCCAAGAGCTCCACCGGGCGGCTCGACCTGCTCACCCGCGTCATCACCGATAACGGCACCGAGTTCGACCGCGTGCCCGAGGGCTACAACGGCCCCCTCTATGCCGAGATCTGCCCGCGTTCGTTTTCGGTTCTGGTGCGGCCGGGCATGCGGCTCAACCAGATGCGGCTGCGCCGCGGACAGGCGGTGCTCGATGACGCGCAGCTTCGTGCGCTGCACGCGGCGGAGGGGCTGGTTTCGGGCGGCGCGCCGGTGATCGATGACGGGCTCGGCTTCTCGGTCGATCTGCGGCCCGCGGCCGGGGAAATCGTCGGCTACCGGGCACGTCCGCATAGCGGCGTCATCGATCTCGACCGCGTCGCCCATTACGACCCCGCCGAATTCTGGGACCGGCTGCACACCACGGCGGGCCACATCATCCTCGACCCGGAGGCGTTCTATATCCTGGTCAGCCGCGAGGCGGTGCATATCCCGCCCGGCTACGCCGCCGAGATGGCGCCCTATATCGCGATGGTCGGGGAGTTCCGCGTGCATTACGCGGGGTTCTTCGACCCCGGCTTCGGCCATGCGCCAGCGGGCGGGGCGGGCGCGCGCGGGGTGCTCGAGGTGCGCTGCCGCGAGGCGCCCTTCGCGCTCGAGCACGGGCAGGTCGTGGGGCGGCTCGTCTATGAGCGCATGAGCGCGCCGCCCGAGGCGCTTTATGGCGCCGGGCTCGGCTCGAACTACCAGGGCCAGGGGCTCAAGCTGTCAAAGCATTTCCGCAGCCGGGCCGAGTGACCCTGCCGGTCAGCCGGACCGGCCGCCATCGGGACCGCCATCGCCCGGGCCGTCATGGTGATCGACGCGCTGCTGACGGGGGCCCTGCTCGCGGGTCTGGCGCGGCTGCTGGCGCCGCCCGCCGCCGCCCATGCCGCGCATGCCCTTGCGTATTCCCTGGCGCATCACCTGCGAGATGAAGATTCGCATCAGCATGCTGATCATTCGGTTCATGGTTCAATCCTCGAAAAGTTCGCTCTGGCCGGTCGGGCCGTCCTCGTCCTCGTCGGCCTCGCCGCCCTGCCCGTGCCCGGGCGGCGGGCGGCGGTCCAGCAGCCCGGCAGCGCGCAGCTCGGAGAGGCCGGGCAGGTCGTGCGCGCTCTCGAGGCCGAAATGGTCGAGAAACGCCTGCGTGACCACGAATGTCACCGGGCGGCCCGGCGTGTTGCGGCGGCGCCCGAAGCGGATCCAGTCGAGCTCGAGGAGCTGATCGACCGTCCCGCGCGACAGGGCGACGCCGCGGATTTCCTCGATCTCGGCGCGTGTCGCGGGCTGATGGTAGGCGATGATGGCCAGCGTCTCAATCGCCGCGCGAGACAGTTTGCGGGTCTCGACGATTTCCTCGTGCATCAGGAAGCCGAGATCCGGCGCGGTGCGGATCGCCCAGGCCTCGCCCACCCGCACGACATTCACGCCGCGCCCCTGGTAACGCCGGCGCAGATGCTGCACCGCCTCGTCGGCATCGCAGCCCTCGGGCATGCGCGCAGCCATCGCCGCCGCCGTCAGCGGCTCGGCGCTGGCGAACAGCATCGCCTCGACCATGCGCTCCTGCTCGGCCATGGGCGGGATGCCGAACAGGGTCGCCGGCGGTGTATCGTGCAGGCTGCTCACGGGCGGCGACGGATCTCGATGGGGGCGAAGCTGCCCTGCTGGCGCAGCTCGACGCTGCCGGCCTTGACCAGTTCGAGCGCGGCAGCAAAGGTTGCGGCGGTGGCCGAGCGCCGGCGGCGCGCATCGGCGCGCCAGCCCTCGGGCAGGTAGCTTTCGAGCCGCGCCCAGTCCCCCTGGGCGCCGATGAGATTGCGCATGCGCTCCAGCGCGGCTTCGGGGCTGTAGATCTCGGTGCGGTCGAAGGCGTAGGGGCGAAACTCGTCGCGGGTGCGCAGCCGGGCATAGGCGCGCATCAGGTCGAGCAGCGTGGCATCAAGGCGCAACTCGCGGCTGCGGCCGACATCCTCGGGCATGCCGCGCGCGAAGACGTCGCGCCCCAGCCGGTCGCGCCCCATCAGCCGCCCGGCGGCGTCGCGCATCGCCTGAAGCCGCTCGAGCTGAAAGGCGAGATGGGCGGCCATCTCGGCGCCCGACGGGCCCTCCTCGGCCGGGTCCGGCGGCAGCAGAAGCCGAGACTTCAGATAGGCCAGCCAGGCCGCCATCACGAGGTAATCGGCGGCGAGCTCGATGCGCAGGCTGCGGGCATGCTCGACGAAGGCGAGGTATTGCTCGGCGAGCTGCAACACCGAGACGCGGCGCAGATCGACCTTCTGGCTGCGCGACAGCGTCAGCAGCAGATCGAGCGGCCCCTCGTAGCCGTCCACGTCGACGATCAGCGCCTCGGCGGCCATCCGCTCAGCCACAGCGGGCGTCGCGTCATCGTGCAGGGGCTCTTCGGACATGCTCAGCCTCCGGTCAGACCCGAAAGCTCGGCCTCCAGCGCCGCGATGTCAACCGACGCCGGCGGGCGGCGCACGGCAAGGGCGGCGTCGGCTCGGCGCGCGGCGATGGGCGAAAGCCGCCCCACCACCGCCACGACCTCGGCCATCTCTTCGCGGTCGCCATTGCAGTGCAGCACCACGTCGCAGCCAGCCGCAAGCGCCGCGGCGCTGCGCGCGCCCATCGACCCTTCGAGCGCGCCCATCGCGATGTCGTCGCTCATCAGCAGGCCGTCAAAGCCGAGCTCATCGCGGATCAGGGCGATCATCGCGGGGTCGGTCGTGGCCGGCGCCGCCGAGCCCAGCCCGCGATAGACGACATGCGCCGTCATCGCCATCGGCAGATCCGCGAGCGCACGAAACGGGGCGAAATCGCTTGCGCGCAGGCTCGCCCCGTCGGCATCGACGGCCGGCAGCTCGGCGTGGCTGTCGGCGACGGCGCGGCCATGGCCGGGGACATGCTTGAGCACCGGCAGCACGCCCCCCGCCGCGAGCCCGTCGGCGACAGCCCGCGCGCGCGCTGTTACGGCGGCGACGTCGGTGCCGTAGCAGCGATTGCGCAGGAAGGGGTGCGTCGCGGATGTGGCGATGTCGGCGAGCGGGGCGCAGTTGACATCGATGCCGAGCGCGGCGAGGTCAGCGGCGATCAGCCGGTAGCGCAGCCAGAGCGCGCGCTCCGGATCGGGCGTGGCCGCCATGTCGAGCGGCGGGGGCCAGTCGCGCCAGTGCGGCGGGCCGAGGCGCTGCACGCGCCCGCCCTCCTGATCGATCAGGATCGGCGCGTCGCGCCCCACCGCCTCGCGCAGCGCGCCGGTGAGCATGCGCAGTTGATCCGGGGTTTCGACATTGCGCGCGAACAGGATGAAACCCCATGGGTCGGCATCGCGCAGGAAGGCGCGCTCATCGGCGTCGAGCGCGGGCCCCGCGCAACCGAGGATCGCCGCCGCCGGCGCC
>SLQD01000188.1 GCA_007131685.1 Paracoccaceae bacterium
CGGGCTCGCCGCGGCGGCGGCGCTGCTGGCGGGCTGCCTCGACGGGCTGCGCGGCGACAGCACCACCGAGAGCATCGATGTCGCCGGCGGCGCCGTGACCATCGCGGGGCCGCGCGGTTACTGCATCGACCCGGAGGGAACGCAGGAGGGCGCGACGCCGGTGGTGCTGCTGGGAAGCTGCGCGGCGCTCTCGGGCGCGCGCGACGCGCCGCGCCCGGACCGCGCCGCGGTCTTGAGCGCCGCGGTCATCGAGACCGGCACGCGGATGCCGCCCATCGGCGACGCGCTCGACGAACTCGCCGACTTCCTCGCCTCCGAGCCCGGCCGCGCCACGCTCAGCCGCGCCGGTGACGCGGACAGCGTCGAGGTGCTGGACACCGGCGCGCGCGAGGGCGTGCTGTTCGTTCGGCTGTCCGACACGAGCAGCTTCGACGGCCCCGAGATCGAGCCCGAGTACCGCCGCGCGATCTTCGAGATCGGCGCGCATATCGTCACGCTGTCGGTGCTCTCGCCCGCGGGGCGGCCGCTTGACGACGATGCCCGCCAGGTCACGCTCGAGGCCTTCGTGCGCAGCGTGCTGGCCGCCAGTTCGGATGCGGGAAGCTGACCCACGGAGCCGCCGGGAGCGATGCCATGACACGCGCGGGATCCGGTCTTTTCGACACGCTCATGCTGCGCCGGCTGCGCCGGCGGCTCGACGCGGTGACGCGGGCGGCCGACTCGGTGCACCCGGCCACGCTGCGCCGCCTGCTGCGCGAAGTGCGTGCCACGCGCCCGCAGCTCGACGCCGCCGAGCACGCCGCCGACAGCGCGCTTATGCGCCGTGCCGCGCCGCCGCCACCGATCACGGGCGCGCACTGGAGCTGGCGCCCGCCCTTCTGGACACAGCCGATGGGCCATCACATCCCCGCCCCGCGCGGCGAGGAGATCGAGCCGGGGCTCAAGATCTTCCATGACTGCCCGCTCGGCCTGATCGCGCTGACCCAGCGGCGCGGCCGCGGCGGCCGGCAGGACCCGCCCTTCGCCCTCGATCTCGAAACCTACGCCTTCGAGGGCCACTTCGTCTCGCTGGTGCTGGACCTGCCCGAGGCGGGCTGGCAGGGCACGAGCGGGCGCGATATCTTCGAGCTTGCCCTGCGCCTCGAAACCGAGCGCGCGAGCCCGATCTTCGCGCGGCTCAATATCCGCCACGGCCCGAATACCGAGGCGCTTCTGCGCCACGTCCCCGCCGAGACGGCCGGCAACGGCGCCGCGCGGATCGCCTTCGACATCGCCGGCGCGCAGATCGATATCGGGCGCATCGAGGGGGCCTGGCTCGACCTGATCCCGGAGGACCCGGCGATGAACCGGCTCACCCTGCACGACCTCACCCTCGCCCGGCGCCCGCGCGCCGAAGCCTGAAGGAGCCGCGATGACCGTCACAGTCACAGCGACCGGGATCGCCGGAGGGGTCTGGAGCGGGATCGTCTCCGCGCCGGACCCGCAGCCACCCGATCTCGAGGTGCTGCACGGCGACACCGTGCTCTCGCGCCCGGCGCTGGTGCCGCTCGAGGCGGAGCGCTGGCGCCTCGACGTGCCGATCCCGGCCGAGCGCATCGCGGACGGGGTTCAGGTCTTCGTGATCCGCGCGCGCGGCGCCACCGAGGCCCTGGCGAGCTTCACCGTCGTCGCCGGCGGGCCGGTGACGGGCGATGCCCGCGCCGAGATCGCGCAGCTGCGCGCCGAGCTCGAGCTGCTCAAATCGGCCTTCCGCCACCAGAACGCGCCGCGCGCGCCCGGCTGAGCCGCGATGTCGCCCTATCCGCATCTCTTCGCGCCGATCACGCTCGGGCCGCTGACCCTGCCGCATCGTATCGTGATGGGCTCGATGCATACCGGGCTGGAGGAGGCTTGCGATCGCGACCGCCTCGCCGCCTTCTACGCCGAGCGCGCCACCGGCGGCGCGGCGCTGATGATCACGGGCGGCATGGCCCCCAATCGCGAGGGCGGCGTGTTTCCCGGCGCAGCGGGGCTGTTCACGCGGGCCGATATCGACGACCATCGCCGCGTCACCGATGCCGTCCACGCCGCAGGCGGGCGCATCGCGATGCAGATCCTGCATGCCGGGCGCTACGCCTATGGAAAGGATTGCGTCGCGCCGTCGGCGCTCAGGGCCCCCATCGCCCCCTTCATGCCCCAGGCCCTCGACGCGGCGGGCATCGAAAAGCAGATCGCCGACATCGCCACGGCGGCGCAGCGCGCGCGCGAGGCGGGGTATGACGGCGTCGAGGTGATGGGCTCGGAAGGGTATCTGCTCAACCAGTTCCTCGCCGCGCGCACCAACCGGCGCGACGACGAATGGGGCGGCGACGCCGCGCGGCGCATGCGCCTGCCCGTCGAGGTGGTGCGCCGGGTGCGCGCCGCGATCGGCCCCGAAATGCTGCTGATCTACCGCATCTCGCTGATCGATCTGGTCCCCGAGGGCCAGAGCTGGCCCGAGATCGTGGAACTCGCGCGCCGCGTGGAGACGGCCGGCGCGGATGTGCTCAATTCCGGCATCGGCTGGCACGAGGCGCGCGTGCCCACCATCGCGACCTCGGTGCCGCGCGCCGGTTTCGCCTGGGTGACGCGCAAGCTGATGGGCGAGGTCGGGGTGCCGCTGATCGCGAGCAACCGCATCAACACCCCCGAAGTCGCCGAGGCCGTGCTCGCCGGGGGCTGCGCGGACATGGTCTCGATGGCGCGCCCCTTCCTTGCGGACTCCGAATTCGTCGCCAAGGCGCGCGCCGGTCGCGGCCGCGAGATCGCGCCCTGCATCGCCTGCAACCAGGCCTGCCTCGATCACACCTTCGCGGGCAAGGTGGCAAGCTGCCTCGTCAATCCGCGCGCGGGTCACGAGACCGACCTGACCTATACCCCGGCCGCCCGGCCGCGGCGCATCGCCGTCGTCGGCGCGGGGCCCGGCGGCATGATGGCCGCCATCACCGCCGCCCGGCGTGGCCATGATGTCACACTGTTCGAGCGCGCCGACGCCCCCGGCGGCCAGCTCGACATGGCCCGCCGCATCCCCGGCAAGGAGGAGTTCGCCGGGCTGATGGACTGGTTCGAGGGCGAGCTCGCCCGCACGGGCGTGACCCTGCGCACCGGCACCACCCCCGATCCGGCGATGCTCGCGCCCTTCGACGAGATCGTCATCGCCACCGGCGTGCGCCCACGCGACCCGGACCTGCCCGGACAGGACGGCGCCAATGTGCTGCGCTATACGGACGTGTTGCGCGGGGGGGCGGCGGCGGGCGCGCGCGTGGCGATCATCGGTGCGGGCGGGATCGGTTTCGATGTCGCCGCCTTCCTTGCCGAGAACGGCCCGAGCCCGACGCTGGACGCCGTCGCATGGCGCCGCGAATGGGGGGTGACGGACCCGGAGACGGCGCGCGCCGGGCTCGCCGCCGACGGCCCCGCTCCCGCGCCGCCCGCGCGCGCGATCACCCTGATGCAGCGGCGCGCCGACAAGCCCGGGCGCGGGCTCGGCAAGACCACGGGCTGGATTCACCGGCTCGGCCTGCGCATGAAAGGGGTGCGGATGCTCGGCGGGGTCACCTATGAGCGCATCGCGCCCGAGGGCGTGCACATCATCCGCGACGGCACGGCGGAGCTGATCGCGGCCGATACGGTCGTGCTTTGCACCGGGCAGGAGCCCGCGCGCGAGTTGGCCGATGCGCTCATTGCGGCGGGGCACACGCCGCATGTCATCGGCGGGGCCGACCGCGCCGCCGAACTCGACGCGCAGCGCGCCATCGACGCGGGCGCCCGCCTCGCCGCCCGGCTCTAGGCGCGGTAGTGATAGGCCGCCGCGGCGGTCATCCCGCAGCCCTCGAAAAGGGCGCGCGCCGGGGCATTGGCGCGCTCGACCGCGACGGCGAGGGTCTCGCCGCCCTGCGCCTCGGCCCAGGCCGCCGCCGCGCGCAGGATGTCGCGCGCCACCCCCTCCCGGCGCAACGGCGCAGGCACTTGCAGCGCGTGCAGCATCGCCGTGCGCCCTGACAGCGCCACGAAGGCCGCCCCCGCGACGCGGTCATTGCGCCGCGCCAGAAGCGCCGTGCGCGGCCCGGCCGCGCGCGCCATCACGGCGCACCGCGCCGGCCC
>SLQD01000073.1 GCA_007131685.1 Paracoccaceae bacterium
CGCGTCCTGCAGCACCTCCTGCTGGCCCTCGCGCAGGAAATCGGCGTTCGGATCGGTGGGCGAGCCCTTGATCATCACGTAGTTGCCCTCGGGCTGCTGTTCGAGGATGGCGCGCGCCTGCATCCGGCCGACCTCGATATTGTCGAAGGTCAGGTAGAAGGCGCGGTCGTCCTCGATGAGCCGGTCATAGGCGATCACCGGGATGCCCTCATCGGCGGCGGCCTGCACGGCGGGGCCGATCGCGTCGGCGTCCTGCGCGAGCACGATGAGTGCCTCGGCGCCCTGCGCGATCAGACTCTCGATGTCGGAAAGCTGCTTGGAGGAGGAGGATTGCGCGTCGGCCGAGATGTAATCGGCGCCGTGTTCCTCTAGTGCGCCGACGATGGCGGCCTCGTCGGTGCGCCAGCGCTCCTCCTGGAAATTCGACCAGCTGACGCCCACGGTGACATCCGCGACGGCCGGCACGGCCAACACGGCCGTGGCGGCCACGGCGGCCATAACGGATTTGTGCATTCTTGCCTCCCTGATTTGCGCCCGGCGCATGGCCGGTCTGTCGTGAATATACCGACGGGGATTATGCGGCAGATTAAATTCATTTGTCAAATTAAGTTTTGCGCCCTAGGCTCAGAAGCGGCGAAAAAGCGGCAGTTCGGGGTCATGGCTGTGACCAGGGAGGCGGATCATGAGCGAATTGGACCGGATCCGGAGCCGGTTTCCTTCGGAGGCGGAATGAATGAGGCGATGCGGATCGGCCCGCCCGATGGCGGCCGGCGTGGCTGTGGACCGTTGGTGCCGCCGCTCACCGACACGCAGCGCCCGGCGCGCCTGCAGGCCTTCGAGGCGATTCGCGCCGCCGGCCGGATTGCGCGCGCGCAGCTTGCGCGCGATCTCGGCATCAGCCCGGCCTCGATCACCGCGCTGACCGCCGAGCTCATCGAGGCCGGCCTGGTCGAGGAGGTCGCTGCTGCCCGCGCCGAGGCCGCGCGGGGGCGCCCGCCCGTCGCGCTCGGCGTGCGTGCCGAGGCCCGTCTCGTGGCCGGGATCAAGCTGTCGGACCGCGAGCACACCGCCGTGATCGCCGATTTCGCCGGCGATCGGCGCGCCGATGCAACGCTGCCGGCGCAGCCGGGTGCGCGCGCGCCCGATGCCCTGCTCGCCGCGCTCGAGACGCTGCTCGATGAAGTCTGCGCGCGCGCGGGACTGGAGCGCGAAGCGCTCGCGGCGGTGGGGCTCGGCCTTCCCGGGTTCGTCGACGGGGCCGCGGGGCGGGTGCTGTGGTCGCCGCTGCTCGATCGCCGGCCGGTCGATCTCGCCGCCGAGGCCGGCGCGCGGCTGGGGCTTCCGGTCCATGTCGACAACGACGCCAATCTCGTGACCCTCGCCGAGCTGTGGTTCGGGGCAGGGCGCGCACTGTCGGATTTCGCCGTGGTCACCATCGAGCATGGCGTGGGGATGGGGCTCGTCATCAATCACCGGATCTGGCGCGGCGGCGGCGGGTTGGGGCTCGAGCTCGGCCACACCAAGGTGCAGCTCGACGGGGCGCTGTGCCGCTGCGGCCAGCGCGGCTGCCTCGAGTCCTACATCGCCGATTACGCGCTCGTGCGCGAGGCGACCACGGCACTCAACTGGCCGCACCATGCCGGTCAGTCGCAGACCGTGCTGCTCGAGAGCCTGCATGACCATGCCAAGGCCGGCAACGAGGCCGCGCGCACCATTTTCCGCCGCGCGGGGCGCTATCTCGCGCTCGGGCTCGCGAATGTCGTCAATCTCTTCGATCCGGGGCTGATCATCCTGTCGGGCGAGCGGATGCGCTATGACTATCTCTACGCGCGCGAAACGCTGGCCGAGATGGAGGCGCTCGCCGTCGATGCCGGCCGTCCGGCACCGGCGGTGCAGACCCATGCCTGGGGCGACATGCTCTGGGCGCACGGGGCCGCCGCGCTCGCCCTTGCGGCGGTGACGGAGGCGCAGCTGGGGGCGGGGCCGCGCCACGGGGGCGGGGCGTGAAGCGGCTCGCGCTCGTGCTGCTCGCCGCCCCGGCGCAGGCGGAACCACCCGCCTTCATCGACCGCGCCGACGCCCTGCCCGTGGCGCATGAATACACCGGCGGCTGGGAGCATTTCGTGGGCGGCGGCGTCGCCGTGTTCGACTGCGACGGCTCCGGCTTTCCGGCGCTCTTCGCCGCGGGCGGGGCGGACCCGGCGCGTCTCTTCGTCAACACCACCGAGGCCCCCGGTGCTCCGCCCGCCTTCGAAGCGGCCCCGCTGCCCGAGCTCACCGGCGTGACCGGGGCCTATCCGCTCGATATCGACGGCGACGGTCATATCGACCTCGCCGTGCTGCGCGTGGGGGAGAACCTGCTCCTGCGCGGCGACGGCGATTGCGGTTTTACGCAGGCCAGCGCGGAATGGGGCTTCGAGGGCGGCGATGCGTGGTCCACCGCCTTCGCGGCGACCTGGGAGCCGGGGGCGGCGTGGCCGACACTCGCGGTGGGCAGCTATATCGATCGGGCCGACCCGGACGGCCCCTTCATGGCCTGCGACGCCAACGAGCTGCACCGCCCGGACGCCAAGCGCGACGCGCGCCGCTTCGCCGCGCCGATCCGGCTCGAGCCGGGCTGGTGCGCGCTCTCGATGCTGATCTCGGACTGGACGCGCAGCGGGCGGCGCGATCTGCGCATCTCCAATGACCGGCACTATTACGTGCGGGATGGCGCCGAGGAGATGTGGCGGCTCGACGAGCTGCGCGCGCTCGGCCCCGAGGATGGCTGGGAGCGGCTGTCGATCTGGGGGATGGGCATCGCGAGCCGCGACATCACCGGCAACGGCTATCCGGACGTGATGCTCACCTCGATGGGCGACCAGGTGCTGCAGTTCAACGAGGGCGGCGGCGTGCTGCGCGATGCGCCCTATGAGGTCGGCGCGACGGCGCACCGCCCCTTCATCGGCGATGACGGCCGCCCCGCGACGGGCTGGCACGCCGAATTCGCCGACGTGACCAATTCGGGCCGCGCCGATCTCTTCATCGCCAAGGGCAATGTCGACCAGATGCCCTCCAACGCCATGCGCGACCCCAACAACCTGCTGATCCAGGAGCCTGACGGGACCTTCACCGAGCACGCCGACACCGCCGGCATCGCCACCACCGACCGGGCGCGGGGTGCGGCGCTGGCCGATCTCAACCGCTCCGGGCGGCTCGACCTCGTGGTGATCAACCGCCGCGCGCCGATGGAGCTGTGGGAGAACGCGACCGAGGCGGGGCACTGGGTGCAGATCGTGCCGCGCGCCGATGGCGCCAACACCCGCGCCGTCGGCGCCTGGGTCGAGCTGCGCGCGGACGGGCGGGTGCAGCGCCAGGAGGTGACGGTGGGCGGCGGCCATGCCGGCGGGCAGGCCGGGCCGTTGCATTTCGGGCTCGGTTCGGCGGACGAGGCCGAGATGCGCGTGATCTGGCCGGACGGGAACGCGTCGGAGTGGGTGCCGGTGCGGGCGGGTGCGCGCCACGCGTTGCACGCCGAGGGCGACGGGCTGCGCATCGAGTAGTGCGGATTGCGCGCTTCGGATCTGCCCATGCCCTTCCGTCGCGCGAGCCGGAACCGGTCTAGCGCGGCACCTCGAGACCGCTCGGCACGCTTTCGGGAATGCCGAGGCGGCCTTCGAGCGCCGCTTCGTCGGTGAGCGCATCGAGAAAGGCCATGAGCGCCACGATCTCGCCGTCGTCGAGTTCGATGGGATCGCGGGTCACGGCGGCGGCGATGGCGGCGACCTCGTCCGGGTCTTCCATCACGGCGAAATCCTCCCCGGCGGCGGCAAGGTCGGGCAACACCGCCTGCGGGGTGTAGTCCGAAAGCCCCGCCACCGGGTCGAGGTGGTGGCGCAGGAAGGCCTCGAGATCGTCGAAGGCCCCGGCATGGCCCCAGGGACCGGTATGGACCACATTGCGCAGCGACGGCGTGCGAAAGGCATAGAGGTCGCCGTCGTCGCCGGTGACGCGGGCGCGGCCGGTGTCGCGGCTGTGGCGTTCGAAGCGGGCGGTGCGGCCAGGGCCGAGCTGCGGCTGGCCCATGGCGTGAAAGCCGTGATCGGTCTGGAACGGGCCGGAATGGCATTCTGC
>SLQD01000065.1 GCA_007131685.1 Paracoccaceae bacterium
CGATCCGGGTCCGTGGCGAAGGCGTGCACCGAGGTCAGCAGCCCGGAGCGCACGATGAAGGTCCCGATCAGCGAGAAGCCGAAGGCGAGGATGGCCAGCAGAATGGTCCAGCTTTTCAGTGCCTCGCGCTTTTCCACCACGATCGCCGAGTGCAGCAGCGCCGCCGCGAAGAGCCACGGCATCAGCGAGGCGTTCTCGACCGGGTCCCAGAACCAGAAACCGCCCCAGCCGAGCTCGTAGTAGGCCCACCACGAGCCCATGCCGATCCCCAGCGTCAGCGACACCCAGGCCGCCAGCGTCCAGGGCCGCACCCAACGCCCCCAGGCGGCATCGACGCGCCCCTCGAGAAGCGCCGCCACCGCGAAGGAGAACGCCATCGAGAGCCCGACATAGCCGAGATAGAGAAACGGCGGATGGAAGGCGAGACCGGGATCCTGCAGGAGCGGGTTGAGATCGGCGCCGTCGAAGGGCGGCTGCACGACGCGGGTGAAGGGGTTCGAGGTGAGCAGGGTGAAGGCCATGAAGGCCGCCCCGATGGAGGACTGCACCGCCAGCACCCGCGCGCGCAGCGTGTCGGGCAGGTTGCCCCCGAACCAGACCGCACACGCCCCGAACAGCACGAGGATCAGCACCCACAGGAGCAGCGAGCCCTCGTGATTGCCCCACACGCCGGAGATCTTGTAGATCAGCGGCTTGGCGGTGTGGGAGTTGTTGATCACCAGCTCGAGCGAGAAATCCGAGGTCACGAAGGCCCAGGTCAGCGCCGCGTAGCTGAACGCCACGAGCAGAAGCTGCGTCGTTGCCATCGGGTGGGCGGCGTGCATCCAGCCGCGCCAGCCCTTGTGCGCCCCCACGAGCGGGACGACCGACTGCACCAGCGAGATCGCGAAGGCGAGGATCAGGGCGAAATGCCCGAGTTCGACGAACATGCGTGGCGGTCCCTTTCCGGGGTGTCAGCTCTCGTAATCGTCGTCGGCGCGGATCTCGGGCATGCCCTTCCAGTGGCCCTGCTCCTCGAGCGCGCGCGCGACCTCGGTGGGCATGTAGGTCTCGTCGTGCTTGGCGAGGATCTCCGTGGCCTGAAAGACACCGTCCACATAGTAGCCGGTGCCGACCATGCCCTCGTTTTCCGAGAACAGGTCCGGCAGCACGCCGCGATAGCTCACCGGGATCGTCGCGCCGCCATCGGTGACGCGGAAGGTCACGGCCTCGCCCTGCCCGCGCGTGATGCTGCCTTCCTCGACGAGCCCGCCGAGGCGGAAACGCTCGGTCTCGGCCGGGGTTTCCGCGACGACCTGGGTGGGCGAAAGGAAGAAATTGATCCCGTCGCGCATCGCGTAGCCGATCATCGCCGTGGACGCCGCGATCGCCACCGCCGCCACCAGCAGGACCTGAATGCGCCGTTTCTTGTGCAGCCGTTTCATCGCCCCGTTCCCTACGGAAAGACCGGCGCGAGCATCAGCCCCGCGGTCTCGTCAAATCCCAGCATCAGGTTCGCGTTCTGCACGGCCTGCCCCGACGACCCCTTGGTCAGGTTGTCGAGCGCGGCCACCACAATGGCCCGGCCCGGCATGCGATCCCCGATGACGCCAATATGCACGAAATTCGATCCCCTTGCATCCCGCGTCGAGGGCAGTGTGCCAAAAGGAAGCACTTGCAGGAAAGGCTCCTCGCGGTACCGTGAGGCGAGCGCTTCATGCGCCGCGTGCGGATCGCCCTCGACATAGACCGTCGCGAGGATGCCGCGATTCATCGGGCTCAGATGCGGGGTGAACTGCACTCGCACGGGCCGGCCGGCGACGGCCGAGAATTCCTGGTCGAACTCACCGAGGTGACGGTGCGCGCCGCCGGCGGCATAGGGATGCGTGCCCTCCGACAGTTCGGCATGCAGCAGGTTCTCCTTGAGCGCGCGCCCCGCCCCCGAGACCCCGGCCTTCAGGTCGATGATGATCCGGTCCGGATCGATCACGCCGGCCTCCAGAAGCGGGCGGACGGCATACTGCCCCGTCGCCGCGTTGCAGCCCGTCCCCGCGACGAGCCGCGCGCCGCGGATCCCGTCGCGGTAGAACTCGGTCAGGCCGTAGACCGCCTCGGCCTGCAGCTCGGGCGCGGCGTGGGGCTGGCCGTACCATTTCTCGTAATCGGCCGGATCGCGCAGCCGGAAATCGGCCGACAGATCCACCACCGGCAGGCCGCGCGGCAGCGCACTGATTACCTCCTGCGAGGTCGCGTGCGGCAGCGCGCAGAAGGCCAGGTCGATATCCGACAGGTCGAGATCCTCGATGCGGGCGAGCGTCGGCAGATCGAGATGGCGCAGATGCGGGAACACCGCGGCCATCTCCTGGCCCGCCTTGCGCTCGCCGGTGAGCGCTGCGATCTCCATGCCCGGATGGGTGGCGATGAGGCGCACGAGTTCGGCGCCCGTGTAGCCGCTCGCCCCGAGTATCGCGATCCTGCTCGTCATCACCCCTCCGCCGCGCCGTGGTGGTCGCTGATAACCCCCGCATTGCCGCGCCACAAGGGCGCCGCTGCGCTCATTCCGCGGCCATCGCCCGCGGGGCACCACCGGCGCGGAAGGCGGCGAGCAGCTCTTCGCGCTTGGTCGCGGCGGCGGCGGCGTTTGCCTCCTTGACCGGGCCGAAGCCCCTGATCTCGAGCGGCAGCTCCGCAAGCGCGATGGCGGCGTCGCAGGTTTCGGGTGTCACGCCCGCGAGCACCTCGCGCATGTCGGCCTCGTACTGCTTGATGAGCGCGCGCTCGGTGCGCCGGTCGGCGCTCCAGGCGAACGGGTCGAGCGGCGTGGCGCGCAGCCATTTCAGCCGCGCCAGCAGCCCGAAGGCGCGCAGCATCCACGGCCCGAAGGCGCGCTTGACCGGCCGCCCGTCCGGCCCGGTGCGCGAGATCAGCGGCGGCGCGAGGTGGAAGGTCATGCGAAAATCGCCGTCGAACTCGGCACGTGCCTTCTCGGCGGTTTCCAGATGCAGCCGCGCGACCTCGTATTCGTCCTTGTAGGCCAGCAGCTTGTGATAGCCCTTCGCGACCGCCTCGCGCAGCCGCCCATCGCCGGCGCGATCGACGAGCTTGCGGTAGCGCCGCGCGAGCCGGGCCGATTGATACGCCGTCAGGTGGCGCTCTCGGTAAGCGACCTTCTCGTCGAGCGACAACGGCTTGTCGAGCACGGTCGGCTCGAGCAGCCTGACCGCCGCCTCGGGGTGCAGCACCGCCCAGCGGCCGATCGCGAAGGCGCGCCTGTTGCGCTCGACGGCGGCGCCGTTGAGCTCGACGGCGCGCATGATCGCCTCATGCGACAGCGGCACGAGCCCCTTCTGCCACGCCGCGCCGAAGATCATCATGTTGGAATAGATCGAATCGCCCATCGCCACGCGGGCGAGCTCGGAGGCGTCGAACGCCGCCAGCCCGTCGCCCAGCCGCGCCTCGAGCGCGAGGCGCAGCCGCTCGGTGGGCAGGCGGAAATTCGTGTCGCGGGTGAAGTCGCCGGTGATCGTCTCGTGGGTGTTGACCACCGCGCCAGTGCGCCCCGTGGTCATCAGCCCGAGCGTCTTCGAGCCCGCCGTGGTCACGATGTCGCCGCCGATGACGCAGTCCGCCTCGCCGGTGGCCACGCGGATCGCGCTGATGTCGCCGGGGTTTTCGGCGAGCCGGCAATGGATGTGCACCGCCCCGCCCTTCTGGGCGAGCCCGGCCATCTCCATCATCCCCGCACCCTTCCCGTCGATATGCGCGGCCTGGGCGAGGATCGCGCCCACCGTGACGACGCCGGTGCCGCCGACGCCGGTGATGACGATGTTGTGCGTGCCGTCGATCGGTGGCAGCGCCGGGTCGGGCAGCTCGGGCAGGGTCAGCTCGGTGGTGGCCGATGTCTTCGGCGTCGCCCCTTCAAGCGTGACGAAGGACGGGCAGAAGCCCTTGAGGCAGGAGAAATCCTTGTTGCAGCTCGACTGGTCGATGGCGCGCTTGCGGCCGAGCTCGGTCTCGCGCGGCACGATGGAGACGCAGTTCGATTGCACGCCGCAGTCGCCGCAGCCCTCGCAGACCGCGTCATTGATGAAAACGCGCCGGTCCGGGTCCGGGAAGGTGC
>SLQD01000010.1 GCA_007131685.1 Paracoccaceae bacterium
AGCCGCGCCTCGAGCCGGGTGAGCCGGGCGGCGAGGCGCGCGGGCGGCTCGGCCGCGGCGAGATCGCGCACGAGGCAGCCGCGCATGAGCGCGAGCGGGCGGCGCAGCCCCGGTTCGTTGCGCGCGCGCCGCAGCCGGTCGAACTGACCGGCGCGAAACTGCAGCCGGCGCAGGTGATCGAGCTGGTGCAGCAGCGCCGCATACCGCGAGCGCATCGCCGCGCGATCCTCCTCGACGACGATATCGGAGAGGAAATCCTGCAAGGCCGCCAGCTCCGCCTCCGCACCCGCCCGCGCCGATGCCAGCGCAGGGAGATCGCCGCGCCCGAGCGCCCGCGCGAGCCCCTCGAACAGCAGCGCCGCCGTCTCGTCATTGACAGCCGCCGCCGTATCGAGCGCAGCCCCGGGCTCCACGAGCAGCCGCCGGTCGAGCTTGGCCGAGCCAGGCGCGTCCGCCCGCTCGGGCACCAGCCGCTCGACCAGCGCCGCAAAGCGCCTCGTCAGCGGCAACATCGCCGCCGTGCCCAGCAGGTTGAAGCCCGTATGAAACCCCACCAGCGCGATCTCGGGCCCGATCCGGCCGCCGCCCTGAACGGCGAGCATGAGATCGATCACGGCAAGCCCCAAGAGCCCGCTTGCCGCATGGTAGATCACGTTTGCGAGCGCCGTGAGTCTCACCGCACGCGCCCCGCCCACTGACGCGAGCAGCGAGGTCGTCACCGCGGTGCCGACATGCATGCCCACGACCAGCGCGGCTGCCTGCCCCAGCCCGATCGCGCCCCCGCCGAGCAGCACCAGCGCCATCACCACGCCCGCACTCGATGACTGGGTCACCAGCGTCACCGCGATGCCGATCGCGACGAGCTGCAGCCGCCCCGGCCAGGAATCGGGGGGAAAGCTCTCGGGCGTGATCCGGCCCTGCCAGGCATCGAGCCCTTCCTGCATCAGCGCGATGCCGATGAAGAGCAGGCACAGCCCCGCCACGGCCGTCGCCGCGCGCGCCGCACGGCCCCGCCCGAACAGCCGCGCCAGCGCCGCGATCAGCAAGACCGGCATCGCCAGCGCCGTGACCTGCAGCGTGAAGCCCAGAAGCACCACCATCCAGCCAGTGATCGTGGTGCCCGCGCTGGTACCGAGGATCACGCCGAGCGCCTGCGGAAAGCTCATCAGCCCCGCGCCCACGAAGCCGATCGCCGTCACCATCGTCGCGGTGGAAGATTGCAGCACCGCGGTGCTCAGCGCACCGCTCACCGCACCCGATAGCGGCGTGCGCGTGAAGCGGGCGATCACGGCGCGCGCGCCCTGCCCCGCCACCTCGCGCAGCGCCGTCGTCATCACATGCATGCCGAACAGGAACAGCCCGATCCCGCCCGCAAGCTCGAAGTAATCGCCCATGTTCCGCCCTGGTCCCCGCCGGGCAGCGTTTCAGAGCGCGGCGCCGAGGGCAACCGCCGGCCGCGACATCGCGCCGCAACTTTGGCGCCCGCACCCCGGTGAAAGCGCATCCGGGCGCTGCGGACCGATCCGGCAGCGCCCCGCCCCGGCCGGGAGCAGGCGGCTATGCACCCCTCCGCGCCGGCACCTTGTGCTTGACTTGAGGCATGACAGCGGCGACTGATGCGTGTTACGAAAACCATACCACAGAGACTGGGAGGAAGATTGCAATGGCGATAGTATCAGTGCGCATCCTGACCGCGAGCGTGGCCGCCACGGCCCTGATGACCGGCGCCGCGCTCGCCGACCGCGACGACTGGCCGAGCGACCTGACCGTGGGCACGGCGAGCCAGGGCGGCACCTATTTCGTGTATGGCAACGGGCTTGCGAACTTCATCGGCGAAGAGCTCGGACTGTCGGCCTCCGGCGAGGTCACGGGCGGCCCGGTGCAGAACGTCACCGCCGTGCAGATGGGTGAGCACGACCTCGGCCTGGTCACGATGGGCCCCGCGCTCGAGGCGATCGAGGGCAACAGCGAACTCGCGCCCGGCGTCGAGCACACCGACGTGCAGGCGCTGTTCCCGATGTACCAGACCCCGTTCCAGGTGATCACGCTTTCGGCTTCGGGCTACGAGAGCGTCACCGACCTCGACGGTCAGAGCGTCTGCGTCGGCCCGGCCGGCGGCACGCCCGGCACCTACTGGCCGCGTTTCTTCGAAACGCTCGGCCTCGACGTGAGCGTCTCGAATGCGGGCGCGTCGGATTGCGCCGGCCAGCTCCAGGACGGGCTCGTGGACGCCTTCGCCTTCGCCGCCGGCGTGCCGATCGCGGCCTTCTCGCAGCTCTCCGCGGAAGCCGACGTTCTCATGTTCGGCTTTACCGACGAGGAGCGCGAGACCATCCTCGAAAATCACCCCGCGGTGGGCGCGCACACGATCGAGGCGGGCACCTATACGGATCATGATTACGATCAGCACACCGTGGCGATGTGGAACGCCGCCGTGGTGCACCGCGACATGCCCGAAAGCCTCGCCTACGAGATCACCAAGCTCGTGATGGAGAACAATGACCGCATGATGGAGATCCACTCCGCCGCGGTCGAGACCCTGCCCGAGAACTGGGAGTTCAATCAGGTGGTTCCCTGGCACCCGGGCGCGGTGCGCTGGTTCGAGGAGAACGGCTTCGACATCCCCGAGGACATGCGCGGCTGATGGGCCGGACGACAGGAGCATCCTGAACGCGAACGGGGGCCGCGGCGACGCGGCCCCCGCTTCTGCTTGAAGGCCCGGGGGACTGCAGGGGGCTGAGAGAATGACCGCACAGACCGACAGGCGCGAGGACGACCCGGGCGAGATTGCCAGCGGGGTGGATGCCGAAGTCGTCATCTCCAACCAGCGCCAGTTCGCCGGCACCATGAGCCTGGTGATCGCCGCGCTGTGCATCGGCTACACGGCCTTTCACCTGTGGACGATGAATGTCGCCCCGCTGGAGACCTGGATCTACCGGCTGAGCCATGTGGCAGGCGGGCTCGCGCTCGCCTTCCTCGTCTATTCCGCGCGCGTGTTTCGCGATGAGGACGCCGGGCCGCGCGCGCGCAGCGCTCCGGAGATCGCGCTGATCGTGCTCGCCGGGGCCGGCATTCTCTACGCGGCCGGGGCGATGGTCGTGATCTGGGTGGCAACGGGCGGCCAGCACGGCACGGGCGAGATGCCGCCCGAATTCGCCGTCACCAGCCACGGCATCCCCCTTGTGGCCGGCACCCTCCTCGCGCTTCTGGCCACCTGGCTCTACCCGGAGACGGACCGGGCGCGCCTGGCGATACCCGACCTTCTGCTCGCGATCGCGGCGATCACCGTCGCGGCCTATCTGATCTATTACGCCCCGATCCTGCGGATGCGCGCGGGCACCGCGATGGCGCAGCCCGCCGACATGTATGCCGCCATCGCCGGCGTGATCCTCATCATGGAGGTCACGCGGCGGCTGACGGGCAATGCGCTCGTGATCATCGTCGGCGTGTTCGTCGTCTACAGCTTCGTGGGGCCGTGGCTGCCCGGCCTGCTCAACCATCGCGGCTACACGGTGCAGCGCTTCTTCACCTACATCTACACCGATAACGGCATCCTCGGCCCGACCACGGCGGTCTCCTCGACCTATATCATCCTGTTCATCACCTTCGCCGCCTTCCTGCAGGCGACCCGGGTGGGCGAATACTTCATCAATTTCGCCTTCGCCGCCGCCGGTGGCGCGCGCGGCGGCCCGGCCAAGGTCGCGATCTTCGGCTCGGGGCTGATGGGAATGATCAACGGCACCTCGGCGGGCAACGTCGTCTCGACCGGCTCGCTGACGATCCCGCTGATGAAGAAGGTCGGCTACCGCAAGCAGACCTCGGCGGCAATCGAGGCTGCGGCCTCCTCGGGCGGGCAGATCCTGCCGCCGATCATGGGCGCGGGCGCCTTCATCATGGCCGAGATCACGGGCATCCGCTACACCGAGATCGTGATCGCGGCGGTGATCCCGGCGCTTCTGTATTTCGCCTCCGTCTATTTCATGGTCGACAAGGAGGCGCTGCGGCTCGGCATGCGGGGGCTGCCGCGATCGGAGCTGCCGAAATTCGCCGTGATGGCCAAGCGCGCCTATCTGTTCATCCCGATCGTGATGCTGATCGCGGCGCTCTATGTGGGCTATTCGGTGATCCGCGCGGGCACCTACGCGATGATCGCGGCCTTCGTCGTGAGCTATTTCCGCATTCTCATCGAGGATCGCGCCGACGGCGTCTTCAACCACCTGATCGGCCTGTTCCTGTGGGTGATCGCGGTGATGCCGCTCTATGTGCTCGCGCAGATCGCGATCCACGGCATGGCCGAGGTCGGCTGGCTGCAGCTGTTGGCCTCGCTCGCCGCGAGCGCCGTGGCGATCGGCGCCATCGTGATGACGACCCGCAACGACACCCACCTCGCCACGGCCGTCGCCAGGACGACCGAGCATGTGCGCATGGTGCCCTACGCGCTCGAAATCGCGGCGCGCATGTCGCTGCAGCTCGTCGCGGTCTGTGCGGCGGCCGGGGTCATCGTCGGGGTGATCGCGCTCACCGGGGTGGGCACGCGCTTTGCCTCGATGCTGCTGGCGCTCGCCGCCAACAGCCAGCTTCTCGCGCTGTTCTTCGCGATGTGCGTGTCGATCGTTCTCGGCATGGGGATGCCGACGACGGCGGCCTACGCCGTCGCCGCCTCGGTGATCGCGCCGGGGCTCGTGCGCATGGGGATCGAGCCGCTGACGGCGCATTTCTTCGTGTTCTACTTCGCGGTGATGTCGGCGATCACGCCGCCGGTGGCGCTGGCGGCCTATGCCGGTGCGGCGATTTCCGGCTCCGACCCGCTCAAGACCAGCGTGGAGAGCTTCAAGATCGGGCTCGCCGCCTTCGTCGTGCCGTTCATGTTCTTCTACTCCTCCCCGATGCTCATGCAGGGCGAGTGGTACGAGATCCTGCATGTCACCGCGACGGCGCTGCTGGGCATCTTCCTGCTGGCCTCGGCGGTGCAGGCCTGGCTGTTCGGGCTGCTCGGGCCGGTGCTGCGGCTGGTGCTGCTGGCGGCGGCGGTGGCGATGATCCAGGGCGGCTGGCTGTCCGACCTCATCGGGCTCGCGGTCGGCGGACTGGTCTTCGCGGTGCAGAAGCTCGTCAAGAAGCCCGAGGACCTCAAATCCCCCGAGGCCGCGCCCAAGCCGGGCGAATGACGGGGCGGCGGGGCCTGCGGGCCCCGCACCCGCTCAGCTCATGCCGAGCGCGGACTTGTACATCTCGAGGACGGCCTCCTCCTCGGCGATATCGTCGGGCTCGCGCTTGCGCATCGCGATGACCTTGCGCATCACCTTGGTGTCGTAACCGCGACCCTTGGCCTCGGCCATCACCTCCTTCTGCTGGTCGGCGATGTCCTTCTTCTCGGCCTCGAGCTGCTCGAAGCGCTCGATGAACTGGCGCAGCTCCTCGGCGGCGACGTGGTAGCTTGCATCGGTCCCGGTCTCGCTCATCTCGGCCTCGTCTGTTATGCCTGCCGCGCGTGCCTACCCGCCGGGGGACGGGCGATCAAGCGGCATGGTGGCGGATCGGGAGCGGGCGATGGAATGGCTGATCTGGCTGGGCGCGGCGGTGGCGCTGTGCGGTGTGGGGATGATCCTGTGGTGCGTTCTGGCGGTGCTGCGCGCGCGCCGTGCCGGGCTCGGCGAGGATGCGCTGCGCGCCCGGCTGCAGCGGCTCGTGATCTACAACATGGCCGCGCTCGGCGTGTCGGTGCTGGGGCTGATGCTGGTGGTGCTGGGCATCCTCATGAGCTGACGCCGGTGTTGCTCCGCCGGCGCCCAGCACTAGAGTCATCGCAATCTCCCTTCAAATTCAGCACTGAAAGGCCCGCATGACCCGCCTGTTCATCGTCCTCATCGTCGCACTCACCGCCGCCGCCTGCACGCCGGAGCCGCGCTCGAACCCGCTGAGCCGCGAGGCGGCCCGGTCGCTGACATTCTCGGAATTCGAGGTGACCACCACCGGCACCGCTTTCGAGAGCGGCGCGGCGCGCGACTATGCCTCGCGGCTGGCGCCGGAGCTCGAAGCGGTCATGAACCAGGAATTCCGCAACCGGCGCGGCGACGGAGCGCGCATGGAAATCGACATCGCGAGCCTCAACGTCGCCGGCGGGCGCCGCACCGCCTTCGGGCGCGATCAGTCGCGCATGACCGGCACCGTGCGCATCACCGACAGCGGTGGGCGCGTGATGGCGAGCTACCAGATCCAGTCGCTCGCGGGCGAGGCTGCGCAGTCACGCTGGCGTGCCGTGTTCGACAGCGCCACGCAAAGCGCCGACGGCTATTACCGGGTGCTCCTGCGCGACTTCGCCCGCTCGACCCGCGAGCAGGTGGAATCCTGAGCTGTCACAGCCCGCCGGGCACGACCTGATCGGGCGGGCGATGCCCGTCCTCGAAGGTCTTGATGTTGAGGATGACCTTCTCGCCCATCTCGATGCGCCCTTCCAGCGTGGCCGAGCCCATATGCGGCAGCAGCACCACATTGGAAAGTTCGCGCAGCCGCGGATTGATCTCGTGGCCGTGCTCGAAAACGTCGAGCCCCGCCCCCGCGATCTCGCCGCCGCGCAGCATCCGGGTGAGGGCGTTCTCGTCGATCACCTCGCCGCGCGAGGTGTTCACGATCACCGCCGAGGGCTTCATCAGCTTGAGCCGGCGCGCATTCATCAGATGGAAGGTCGCGGGGGTGTGCGGGCAGTTGATCGACAGGATGTCCACCCGCGCGACCATCTGATCGAGGCTCTCCCAGTAGCGCGCCTCGAGGCCGTCCTCGATCTCGGCGCGCAGGCGCTTGCGGTTGTGGTAATGCACCTGCATGCCGAAAGCCTGCGCCCGGCGCGCCACGGCCTGCCCGATACGCCCCATGCCGAGGATCCCGAGCCGCCGCCCAGCGATGCGCCCGCCCAGAAGCGCCATGGGCGACCAGCCGGGCCAGTCGCCGCGCTGCATCACGGCGAGCCCCTCCGGGATGCGCCGCGTCACCGACAGGATCAGCGCCATCGTCATGTCGGCGGTGTCCTCGGTGAGCACGCCGGGGGTGTTGGAGACGAGGATGCCGCGCTGGCGCGCCGTGGTCACGTCGATATGGTCCACCCCGGCGCCGTAATTGGCGATCAGGCGCAGCCGCTCGCCGGCCTGGCCGAGCAGGCCCGCATCGATCTCGTCGGTGATCGTCGGCACGAGCACATCGGCGCGGCGCATCGCGTCGGCGAGTTCCTCGCGCGTCATCGGCGTGTCGGGATCGCGCAGCTCGACATCGAAGAGCTCCTTGAGCCGGGTCTCCACCGGCTCGGGCAGGCGTCGCGTCACGACAACACTGAGACGCTGTGCGGGCATCCGACCCCTCCTTCTGGCTTTGCAAGGCGCTGCGTTGCTGGCAAGGTGACGCAATCGGGGGCCGGGCACAAGCGCCGCAAGACGTGCAGGGCCGGCCTTCGCGGGCACGAGCAGTGAACGGGCGACAGTGATGCGAAACGGCACGGTCGGGCTTGGCGCGCTGGCGCTGATGGCGCTGACGGCGGCGAGCGGGGAGGCGGCACAGGAGCGCGGACCGGTGACGGATCTGCCGATGCCGCGCTATGTCTCGCTCAATGCCGAGGAGGGCAATGCCCGGCGCGGCCCCGGTACCTCGCACCGCATCGACTGGGTCTTTCGCCATCGCAGCATGCCGCTGCGGGTGACCGCCGAGTTCGAGCACTGGCGCCGTGTCGAGGACTCCGAGGGCGAGGGCGGCTGGATGCATTACGCGCTGCTGTCGGGCGTGCGTACCGTGCGCGTCGAGGCCGAGCGCGTGACGCTGCGCCTGCAGCCCGATTCGCGCGCGCCCGAAGTCGCCCATCTCGAGCGGGGCGTGATAGCGCGGCTGCTCGAATGCCGGATCGGCTGGTGCCGGCTCAATGCCGGCGGCGAGCGCGGCTGGGCCGAGCGCGCGGGGCTGTGGGGCGTCGATCCCGGCGAGGTGTTCGACTAGCCGCCGCAGACCGCGCAGTCGGGGCGCGGGCGCAGCCGGATCGCACGCGTCTCGGCGTCGAGGGCGTCATGGATCACGAGCCGCCCGCGCAGCCCCTGCCCCGCGCCGGTGATGTGCTTGACCGCCTCGAGCGCCATCATCGAGCCGATCACCCCCGGTAGCGGCGCCACCACCCCGGCCTCGGCGCAGGACGGCACCAGCCCGGGCGCCGGGCGCTCGGGGAAGATGCACTCATAGCACGGCCCGCCCCGCGCCGGGTCATAGAGGCTGATCTGGCCCTCCCATTGCGTCATCGCCGCCGCGATGAGCGGCACCCCCGCGGCAACGGCGGCACGGTTGACGAGATAGCGCGTGTCAAAATTGTCGCTGCCGTCGAGGACCAGATCATACTCTGCCATCAGCCCGGCCGCGATTTCCTCGGTGAGCCTGCGGTGATAGGGGCGCACCGTCACGTGGGGATTGAGCGCCCCGATGGCCTCGGCGGCGGAGAAGACCTTGGGCATGCCGATGCGGCCATCGGTGTGGATCACCTGGCGTTGCAGGTTGGCGTTCTCGACCGTGTCGTCATCGATCACGCCGAGCGTGCCGACCCCGGCGGCGGCCATGTAGAGCAGCGCCGGCGAGCCGAGCCCCCCCGCTCCGACGACGAGCACGCGCGCCGCCTTGAGCCGCTTCTGCCCGGGCCCGCCGATCTCGCGCAGCACGATATGGCGCGCATATCGCTCGAGTTCGGCGTCGCGAAAGCCTGAGCCGCGCGGCGCTTCGGGCGGGGCATTCGCCGCGGCACGCGCGCGCAGGCGGCGCAGCCCGGCGCCATAACCGCCCACCATCACCCCCGCGACGCCGAGCGCGAGCCAGGGCGCCGGCGAGCCGCCCGTCGCCGCGCGCAGCTCCGCCTCCGGCGGCAGCACGAGCTGCGCCGTGAGCACCGCGGCGTAGAGAATGCCCAGCGAAACGACCCGCGCGCGCCGGCTCGCCCCCATCATCCAGCCGAGCCCCCAGAGCGCCGCCGCGACGATCACAACCGCGAGCATCCCGCCTCCCTAGTCCATCCCCGTAGAGCCGAAGCCGCCGCCGCCACGCGCGCTGTCCGAAAGTGGCCCCTCGACGAAGCGCGCCCGCGTCACCGGGGCGATCACCATCTGCGCGATCCGCGCACCATGCGCAACGATGTAGGGCTCGGCGCCGAGATTGACGAGGATGACGCCGACCTCGCCGCGATAATCGCTGTCGATGGTGCCCGGCGCATTGGCGATGATCAGCCCGTGGCGCAGCGCAAGCCCCGAGCGCGCGCGGATCTGCGCCTCGAAGCCCTCGGGGATCTCCATGCCGAGCCCGGTGGGGATCAGCGCGCGCTGCATCAGCCCGATGGTCACGCCCGCCGCGCGCGCTTCGGGCGGAAGGTTGGCGCGCAGATCGGCGCCGGCCGCCCCCGCGCTCGCATAGTCCGGCAGCGGCACCGCCGGATCGGCCCCGGAACTGCGCATCAGCCGCAGCACCGGCGTCATCCGAGCGTCTCGGCGATGCGCGCGGCGAGCCGGCGCGCGACCTCGGACTTGGCCATCTGCGGCCAGTGTTCGGCGCCCTCGGCCGTGATCAGCGTGACGCGGTTCTGCGGCCCGCCCATCGCGCCGCCCTTGGCCGAGACGTCGTTGGCGAGGATCCAGTCGCAGCCCTTGCGCATGCGCTTGGCGGTGGCATGCGCCTCGACCTGCTCGGTTTCGGCAGCAAAGCCGATCACGAGCGGTGGCCGGGTCTCGCCGCGCTGGCTGATGGTCGCGAGGATGTCGGGATTCTCGACGAATTCGAGCGCCGGCGGCCTGCCATCGGTTTTCTTCATCTTCTGCGGCGCATCGCGCGCGGCGCGCCAGTCGCCCACCGCCGCGGCACAGACCACCGCGTCCGCCGGCAGCGCCGCGTCCACCGCCGCGAGCATCTCGCGCGCCGTCTCGACGCGCGTGACCGTCACGCCCGCGGGCGCAGGCACGCGCGCGGGACCGGTGACGAAGCGCACCTCGGCGCCGAGGTCACGCAGCGCCGCCGCGATCGCCGCCCCCTGCGCGCCCGAGGAGCGGTTGGCGATGTAGCGCACCGGGTCGATGGGTTCATGCGTCGGCCCCGACGTCACGACCACGCGCCGCCCCGCGAGCGGCCCGGCCCCGAGCACGCCCGCGACGGCGTCGCGGATCGCGGCCGGCTCGGCCATGCGCCCGGGGCCGTATTCGCCGCAGGCCATCTCCCCCGCATCGGGCCCCGCGCGAAGAATCCCGTCCCCCTCGAGCAGCGCGAGGTTGCGCATCGTGGCCGGATGCTCCCACATCCGGACATTCATCGCGGGCGCGATCAGCACGCGCTTGTCCGTGGCCATCAGCAGCGTCGAGGCGAGATCATCGGCATGGCCGCCGGCCATCTTCGCCATCAGATCCGCCGTCGCCGGCGCCACCACGACGAGATCGGCCGCGCGCGACAACTCGATATGGCCCATCTCGGCCTCGTCGGTCAGATCGAAGAGATCGCGATAGACCCGCACCCCGGCGATCGCAGAGACCGACAGCGGCGTGACGAATTCCTCCCCCGCCCGCGTCAGCACCGGGGTGACGCACGCGCCCTGCCCGCGCAGCAGCCGGATCAGCTCGAGCGTCTTGTAGGCGGCGATGCCGCCGCCGATGATCAGAAGAATGCGCCTGCCCGCGAGCATCGCCGGCCCTCCCTTGTCCGCCCCTTCTAGCCCCTCGTGCAGCGGAAGAAAACCGCGCGCCGCGGCGCAGCGCGTGACATCCCCCCGGAGCGCCCCTATAAGGCGCGCGCGACGACGGACCAACACACGGGATACGACCATGATCAAGGTTTTCGGCCACAAGGCCCCCGACACCGACTCGACCGGCGCGCCGATCATCTGGGCGTGGTATCTTGGCGAGATCAAGGGCACACCGGCGCAGGCGGCGCTGCTCGGCGCGCCGAGTGCGGAGGCGCAGTTCGTGCTCGATCGCTGGGGCGTCGAGCAGCCCGGGATCATCGCGGATGTCGCGGCCGGCGAGCCCGTGGTAATCGTCGACACCAACAACCCCGCCGAGCTGCCCGAGCGTATCAACGAGGCCGATATCTGCGCCATCATCGACCATCACAAGCTCACCGGCGGCATCGAGACGAAGGCCCCGATCGACATCACGATCCGCCCGCTCGCCTGCACCGCCACGGTGATGCACGAGCTCATGGGCGCCGATGCGGCGAAGATGCCGGAGGCGATCAAGGGGCTGATGCTATCCTGTATCCTGTCCGACACGCTGGAGTTCCGCTCGCCCACCACCACCGACGCGGATCGCGCGCTCGCGCAGGCGCTGGCGCAGGATCTCGGCATCTCGATCCCCGATTACGCCGCCGAGATGTTCGCCGCCAAGTCGGACGTATCGAGCTTTTCGGATGCCGAGCTGCTGCGCATGGACTCGAAGAGCTTCGATCTGTCGGGCAAGACGCTGCGCGTCTCGGTGCTCGAAACGACCGCCCCCGCCCCGGTGCTTGCGCGAAAGGACAGCCTGATGCGCAGCATGCGGGAGGTCGCCGCGGAGGACGGCGCCGACGAGGTGCTGCTCTTCGTGGTCGACATCCTGCGCGAGGAGGCGACGCTGCTTGTGCCCAATGACACGGTGCGCCGGATCGCCGAGACGAGCTTCGGCGTCTCCGTCACCGGCGACAGCGTTCTGCTGCCCGGCGTGATGAGCCGCAAGAAGCAGATCATCCCGGTGCTTGCCCTCTGACGGCGGGACTGTCGGGATCGAAAAGGTCCGTGCGGCGGGACAGCGCATCTTCACCGCCGCATCGTCGAGAAACCGCAAGATGCGCCCGGCCCGGGAGTCGCCATGACCCGCATTATCGACAAGCTCGCGGATATCGCGACACAGTACGATACCCTCTACTGCGATCTCTGGGGCTGCCTGCATGACGGGGTCGAGGCCTTCCCCGAGGCCGTCAGCGCACTCACGCAGTTCCGCTCCGGCGGCGGGCGCGTGGTGCTGATGACGAACGCGCCGCGCCCCGCGCCGGGGGTGGTGCGCCGGCTCGACGACATGGGCGTGCCGCACGAGGCTTACGATCTCGTCGTCAGCTCCGGCGACGCGGCACAGGCGGCAATGCTGCAAGGCGCGGCGGGGCGGCGCGTCCATCATATCGGCCCGGCCAAGGACGACGATTTCTTCACGACCCTGCCGGAGGACATGCCCGACGCACGGCCCGTGGAGCGCGTCGCGCTCGCGGAGGCGGAAGGGATCGTCTGCACCGGCCCCGTCGAGGAGGACCGCGACCGCCCCGAGGATTACCGCGCCACCTTGCTGCACGCCAAGACGCGGGGGCTCAAGCTGCTCTGCGCCAATCCAGACATCGTCGTGGATTTCGGTGACCGGCGGGTCTACTGCGCCGGGGCGCTCGCCGCACTCTACGACGAGATGGGCGGCCAGAGCCTCTATTTCGGCAAGCCGCACCCCCCGATCTACGACCGCGCGCGGCTCAAGCTCGCCGCGCGGGACGCGGGCGATCCCGGCCGCGTGCTCGCCATCGGCGACGGCATCGCAACCGACATACGCGGCGCGCGGCTCGAGGATATCGATTCGCTTTTCATCTCCGGCGGGCTCGCCGCCCGCGAAACCGGCACCGCGCGCCAGCCCGATCCGGACAAGCTCGCCGCCTTTCTGCAAGCGGCCGAGGAAAGCCCGACCTTCACGATGGGTTTCCTGCGCTGATCCACCGCGGCGGTATGTCGCAAGCAAGATTCTTGCGCGCAAGATTATTGCTGCTCTTGGTGTCTTCGGTTATGCATTTCTGCACCGAAACCCCGGCCCGGAGGCGAGATGCTCGATACGCCACCCAATGACAACCTGCCCCGCGGCACGGTCTGCATCGAGGAGATCGAGCTGGGCATGCGCCGCGACCTGCAAAAGCGCATCACCGATCGCGACATCGCGCTCTTCGCCGAGGTCTCCACCGATCGCAATCCGGTTCATCTCGACGACGGCTATGCCCGCGAGACGATCTTCGAGGGGCGCATCGCGCATGGCATGCTCACCGCGGCGCTCATCTCGGCGGTGATCGGCGAGCAGCTGCCCGGCCATGGCAGCGTCTATCTGGGCCAGTCGCTCAAGTTTCTGGCACCCGTTCGCCCGGGGGACATCGTGCATGCCCGGGTCGTCGTCACCGCGATCGACCACGCGAAGCGCCGCGTGACCCTTGATTGTTCATGCATGGTGGGCGATACGAAGGTGCTCGCGGGCGAGGCGCTGGTCCTCGCGCCGAGCCGCAAATTCGACTGACACGGCGGGCCGCCCCGCCCGAGGGGGGTCATGCGGACCATCACAGGCTGGCGCGGGCTTTCGGCGACGGATCGCGGCGCTTCCGTGGCGATGGGCAATTTCGACGGCGTCCATCGCGGCCACCGGGCCGTCATAGATGCGGCGCGGCGCACGGACATGCCGCTCGGCGTGATCACCTTCGAGCCCCATCCGCGCGCGCATTTCTTTCCCGACAAGGCGCCCTTCCGGTTGATGAGTCGCGCCGCACGCGCGAACCGACTCGCCAAGCTGGGCGTCGAGCTGCTCTACGAACTGCCCTTCGGGGCCGAGCTCGCTGCGCTCGCGCCCGAGGATTTCGCCGCCGAGGTGCTCGCCGGCGGGCTCGGCGCGCGGCATGTCGTGGTCGGCGCGGATTTCCGCTTCGGCAAGGGGCGGGCCGGCACCGCCGATCAGCTGCGTGCGCTCGGCGACGCACTCGGCTTCGAGGTGACGATCGCACCGCTCGTGGGCGGGCCCGATGCGGCCGTCTCCTCGACGGCGATCCGCACCGCGCTCAGCGAGGGCCGCCCGCGCGACGCCGCCGCCATGCTCGGCCACTGGCACCGCATCGACGGCATCGTGGAACATGGCGAAAAGCGCGGCCGCGATCTCGGCTTTCCCACCGCCAACCTGTCGCTCGAAGGGCTGCATGTGCCGCGCCACGGGGTCTATGCCGCGCTGGTCGATGTGCTCGACGGGCCCCATACCGGCAGCTATCACGGCGCCGCGTCGCTCGGCGTGCGGCCGCAATTCGGCGGTGGCGCGGCGCCAAACCTGGAAACCTACCTGTTCGATTTCGCCGGCGATCTCTACGGCGCGCAGATGTCGGTCGGGCTCGTCGAGTTCCTGCGCCCGGAGGGGCGCTACGACGGGGTCGAGCAGCTGGTCGCGCAGATGGGGCGCGATTGCGACGCTGCGCGGCGCGTTCTGGCCGCGCTGTGAGGAGCCCCGCCGATGACTGACGACAGCATGCGCCCCCGGTTCTGGGAGCGGATCGCCCTCGGCGAGATGCGCCCTGCGGAGTGGGAGGCGCTCTGCGATGGCTGCGGCAAGTGCTGTCTCAACAAGCTCGAGGACGAGGATGCCGGCGAGATCGCCTTCACGAATATCGCCTGCCGGCTCTTCGACAACGACACCTGCCAATGCGGCAACTACGCGATCCGCAAGCAGCTCGTGCCCGAATGCATCGTGCTGAGTCCCGGGAATATCGCCGAGGTCGCGCATTTCATGCCGCGCAGCTGTGCCTATCGGCGGCTGAAGGAGGGGCGCGGGCTGGCGGACTGGCATCCGCTGGTGTCGGGCGATCCCGAAAGCGTGCACCGCGCCGGCATCTCGGTGCGCGGCGCGACGGTGCCGGAATTCGCGGTGCCCGAGGAAGACTGGGAAGACCACATCATCGACGAGGAGGTCTGATGTTCTTTGCGTCCGATAACGGCTCCGGGATTGCGCCGGAAGTGCTCGAGGCTCTCGGGCGCACGAGCACGGGCACCGCGATGCCCTACGGCGCCGATGACACCACCGCGCGGGTGCGTGCGCATGTCCGGGAGATCTTCGACGCCCCCGAGGCGGCGGTCTATCTCGTGGCGACGGGGACGG
>SLQD01000084.1 GCA_007131685.1 Paracoccaceae bacterium
CAGCACGTCGATGCCCCAGGCATCCATCTCCAGCGGCGCACAGCCCAGCGCGGCGATCGAATCCACCATCAAGAGCGCCGGGTGGCCGGCCGCGTCGAGCGCAGCGCGGATCGCGCGGATATCGCTCTGCGCGCTCGAGGCGGTGTCGATATGGGTCATCATCACCGCGCGGATGCGGTGCTCGGGATCGGCGCACAGCGCGGCCTCGACGCGGGCCGGATCGGCGGCGGCGCGCTTGCCGAAATCGATCAGCTCGGCCTCGACGCCCATGCCCCGCGCCGCATTCGCCCAGCCCTCGCCGAAGCGCCCCGTGCCCAGCACCAGGGCGCGATCCCCGCGCGAGAACACGTTGGCGTTCGCCGCCTCCCAGCCGCCATGCCCGTTGGCGATATAGATCGCCACATGCCCCCCGGTGCGCGCCACCGCGCGCAGATCCCCGATCAGCCCGTCCACCATCCGGTGCAGCGGCCCCTCATAGATATTGGGCGCGGCGCGGTGCATCGCGGCGAGCACGCGGTCGGGGATCACGGTGGGGCCGGGAATGGCGAGATACTGGCGTCCCTGCGAAAGGGTCATGGCGGGCTCCGGGGCTGTCGACTCCATTTGAGTAGGGCGCGCGCGCGGGGCCGTCAATCGCGCGCGCTGTTGCCAGCGCCCCGGACGCCGCGCTATGGGGGCGGCGCCGCGCGGCGTCGCGGCGCTGAAAAGGTCCCGCACCGCCGTGACAGAAACCCCCGATCACGACGACCGCTACAGCTCGCGCCGTCTCTTCGTGCGGCTCTGGCGCGGCTATCTGCGCCGGCATATCCCGACGATGTCCGTGGCGGTGGCGCTGATGGTCGTCGAGGGCAGCACGCTCGGCCTGCTCAGCTACATCATCCAGCCGCTCTTCGACCGCGTCTTCGTGGGCGGCGAGCGCGCGATGATGGGCTGGATCGGGGCGATGATCCTCGGGCTGTTCTTCCTGCGCGCCACGACGCTCGTGATCAGCAAGACGCTGCTGACCCGGGTGGCGCAGCTGACCACCACGGCGATGCAGACCGACCTGTTGCGCCACATGCTCACCCTCGACAAGGACTTCTACCAGGCCAACTCGCCCGGTGCGCTGATGGAGCGGGTGCAAGGCGACACGAAGGCGATCCAGGATGTCTGGCAGACCGTCATCACCGGCGTCGGGCGCGATATCGTCTCGCTGGTGGCGCTGTTCTCGGTGGCGGTGATGATCGATCCGTTCTGGACCGCGGCGGCGCTGATCGGGGCACCGGCGCTGTTCCTGCCCGTGCTGATCGTGCAGCGCTACGTGCGGCGCAAGACGGCGCATATGCGCGCCCAGGCGGGGTTGCGCTCGACGCGGCTCGACGAGGTCTTTCACGGCATCATGCCGATCAAGCTCAACCGTATGGAGGAGTATCAGGTCGGCCGGTTCGAGCGCATCGTGGACCGCATCGTGCGCGCGCAGGTGCGCATGGCGCTTGGCAAGGCCAGCATCCCCGCGATGATCGACATCATCACCGGCATCGGTTTCTTCGCCGTGCTGATGATTGGCGGGCGCGACATCATCGCCGGCGATCGCACGGTGGGGGAATTCATGTCCTTCTTCACGGCGATGGCGCTCGCCTTTCAGCCGCTGCGCCGGCTCGGCGCGATGGCAGGGACCTGGCAGGTCGCCGCAGCGAGCCTCGAGCGCATCTATCGCCTGTTCGACACCCTCCCCACGATTACCTCTCCGGCCCGCCCCGCCGCACCGTCGGAAGATACCGAGATCCGGCTCGAGGACGTGCAGTTCGCCTATGGCGACCTGCCGGTGCTGCGCGGGGTGAGCTTCACGGCAAAGCCGGGCGAGACCACGGCGCTGGTTGGGGCCTCGGGGGCGGGCAAGACCACCGTGTTTCACCTGCTCACCCGGCTGGTGGAGCCGCAAGGCGGGCGCATCACCCTGGGCGGGGTCGATATCGCGACGCTGTCGCTGCCCGATCTGCGCGCGCGCTTTTCGGTGGTCACGCAGGATGCCACGCTCTTCGACGAGACGATCCGCGAGAACGTCCTGCTCGGCGCGCGCGATATCGACGAGGCGGATCTCGCCGCCGCGCTCGATGCCGCGCATGTCTCGCCCTTCCTGTCCGCGATGCCCGAGGGGCTGCGCACCCCGGCGGGCCCGCGCGGCTCCAGCCTGTCGGGCGGGCAGCGTCAGCGCGTGGCGATCGCGCGCGCGCTGGTGCATCGCGCGCCGATCCTGCTGCTCGACGAGGCGACCTCGGCGCTCGATGCGGAGTCCGAAAAGCTCGTGCAGGAGGCGCTCGAGCGGCTCTCGCAGGATCGCACGACACTGGTGATCGCGCATCGGCTGGCCACGGTCCGCGACGCCGACAGGATCGTGGTGCTCGATCAGGGCCGCGTCGTGGAGGAGGGCACGCATTCGCAGCTCGTTGCCCGCGGGGGCCATTACGCGCGGCTGTGCAAGCTGCAGTTCGAAACCGGCTGACCCCTTTCGCGGCGCGGGCGGCGGCCTAGATGGAGGCGGGGACGGAAAGGAGCCGACCATGACGCACGAGCAGGCGCCCGATCGCAGCGTGTTCGCGATCACCGGGTCCGAGCGCGAGAGCTTCCTGCAAGGGCTCGTTACCAATGACGTCGCCCGCGCCCGGGACGCGCCGGTCTATGCGGCGCTCCTGACGCCGCAGGGCAAGTATCTGGTCGATTTCTTCATCGCGCCGCATGGCGAGGCGCTGCTCATCGACGTGAAATCGGACTTCGCCGACGGCCTGCTCAAGCGGCTCACCCTCTACAAGCTGCGCGCCGATGTGGCGATCGCGCCGGCGCAGCTCGGTGTGCATCGCGGGCTCGGCACACCGCCCGAGGGTGCCTTCGCCGATCCGCGCGACGCCACGATGGGCTGGCGCCGCTACACGGCCGAGGCCGGCCCCGCGCCCGCGATCGACTGGGATGCGCACCGGGTCGCCGCCTGCATCCCGGAGACCGGCATCGAACTCGTCCCCGAGCAGAGCTTCATCCTCGAATGCGGCTTCGACCGGCTCCACGGCGTCGATCACCGCAAGGGGTGCTATGTCGGCCAGGAGGTCACCGCGCGGATGCGCCACAAGACCGAACTGCGCAAGGGGCTCGCCAGTGTCGATGTCGCGGGTGCCGCGCCCGTGGGCACGCCGATCACGGCCGATGACGGCCGCGCGGCGGGCACGCTCTACACGCAGTCGGGCGGGCGGGGCATCGCCTATCTGCGCTTCGACCGCGCCGGGGCGGGAATGCGCGCGGGCGACGCCGTCCTGCACTGGCCGGAGGCGGCGCGCGCGGGCTGAGGCTCAGGCGCGCTCGTCGTATTCCATCTTCTCGGTATTGACGACGATCGCCTCGCCGGTATCGACGAAGGGCGGCACCATGATGCGCACGCCATTGTCCAGCACGGCGGGCTTGAAGCTGTTCTGCGCGGTCTGCCCCTTCACCACCGGCTCGGTTTCGGCAACGCTGCAGGTGACCTTCTGCGGCAGGGTCAGGTTGAGCGCCTCGTCACCGTAGAACTCCACCGTGACGGTCATGCCGTCCTGCAGGAAGGGCCGACGCTCGCCGAGGATCTCTGCGGGGACCTGGGTCTGCTCGAAGCTTTCGGCATCCATCACGATGAGCTGGCCGTCATCCTCGTACAGGAATTGCTGGTCGCGCTGCTCGAGGCGGACGCGTTCGACCTTGTCCTCGGAGCGAAAGCGCTCGTTGAGCTTGGAGCCGTTGCGCAGGTTGCGCATCTCGACCTGGGCGAAGGCGCCGCCCTTGCCCGGTTTGACGTGATTGACCTTGTTGACGACCCAGAGCCCGCCATCGTGCTCGAGCACATTGCCGGGACGAATCGCGCTGCCTTCGATCTTGGGCATGACAAACCTTTAGAAGCAGTTGAAAGTTGGATCGCGCAGTCCATATCCTGCGGAGGAGAGCGGGGCAAGAAAGCGCCGTGGGAACGCACGCGCGCTTGCCTTCTGGTGTTGCCATGCGCCATACGCAAGGGCGCCATGCAGAAACTGCAATACCGAATCGCGCTCCCGAAGCATAGACAAGCTGAACCCGGCAAGTTCAAGAGCAAGAACACAAAGGACCGCACAATGTTCGATTCTGTTGACGGCGCTGCACTGAGCCAGGAGCAGGGGACACGCGCGCGCAAGCTCTTCGCCGCCGTCGTTCTCGCGGCGCTCGACGACGCCATCGCCGATGACCGCAAATACGGCAACGGGCCGGAGCAGATCGCGCGCTGGGCGCGATCGCGCGATGGGCGCGAAGTGCTCAGCTGCGCCGGCATCGACCCCAACGAGCGCGTCGTCGAGGGGCTCATGGAGTTCGTCGGCAAGGGCGTGCGCACCTCGGTCGCGCTGTCGCGCGAGGAGAGCGAGCGCCGCGCCCAACAGCTGGAGGAGGCCGAAGCGGCCTGATCACGCGCGCTGCAGCTTCCGGATGACAGGCGCGCCCCATGCGGGCGCGTTTGTCGTTCGGGAGGTTGGCGGCGGCGCTCAGCTTTCGCGCGCCGCCGCCTCGCGGCTCGCGATCGCACGCGCCACTTCCCTGCGCACGAGCTTGCGCAGGTTGCGCGTGACGCGCTCGCCCATCACGCCGTGCAGCTCCTCGCGCACCAGCTCCGCGACAAGCCCGCGCAGCGCGTCCGGATCAACAGGCGCAGCCGCTTCGTCGGGCCGTGCCGCAGGGGGCGCCTCTGCCGCGGGCTCCGGCGCCGGGGTGTCGACCCGATCGCGCAGAAGCAGCGGCGTCAGCGGCTCAGGCCCGGAGCCTTCGACGCCGCTGTCGGCGGGCTCGGGGTCGCGGGGCACGGCCCGCAGCGCCGCGGTTGCGTCATTCGCCGGCCGCGGCGCGTTCGCGACCGCCTCGCCCCGCTCGGCGGCCAGCGCCGCCGCGCGCTCCTCGGGCACCCTAAGCGCGGCGCTCAGCAACAGGCGCGGCGGTGGTGTCCCCTCCGCCTCGCGCGAGACGAGGCGGCGCACCGAGGCGACGACATCGTCACTTTCCGCGTTCGTGATGGGCTCGCGCATGGCCGGATCCTCCTGCTGGGACCGGCAGTGTAGCCGCGCTCGCCCCGCGACACAACGCGCCGCTCAGTTACGCCCGATTCCCTGCAGCGCCCGGTCGAGCCGGTCGCCCCGGCTGCTGCGCGGGGCATCGCGGACCTGTTCGTAATAGGCCTCGGGGTCATAGGTCGGGATCCCGAGATTGAGGTGATCGACCGTCAGCAAGCCCATCGCGGCGAGAAGGCCGTAGGTCGCGGTCTGTTGCGCGGCCTCGGCCTCGATCAGGGCCGCCTGCGAATCGAGCAGATCCTGCTCGGCGTCGAGCACGTCGAGCGTGGTGCGCGCGCCGAGCCGAGCCTCCTCGCTCACGCCCTCGAAGGCCTGCTGCGCCGCCTCGATCTGCTGCTCGATCGCATCGATCCGCGCCACGGAGACATTCACGTCCGACCACGCCGCACCGACGTCCTGAAGCACCTCGAGTGTCGTCTGATGCAGCTGCGAGCGGCTCTGATCGCGCCGGGCGACGGCCTGGCGCTCGCGCGAGGATTGCGCGCCGCCGCTGTAGAGCTGGCGCGAATAACCCAGCGTCACCCCCGCCTCGCGGCGCGGTGTGACACCCTGCGCCGCCGAGCCGTGCTGGAACCGGATGCCGAGATCGGCGCCTGCGGTGACTTCGCCGCTGCGCGCCGCGCGGGCGATGTCGAGGCCGAATTCGGCAGCGGCGACCTCGTGCTGGGCGGAGCGGATATCGGGATGCTGCTGGCGCGCGATGGCCTGCGCGGTCTCGAGGCTGTCGGCGGTCTGCGGGCGCGCCGGCGGCACCGAAAGCGCGCCCGGCGTCTCGCCCACGGCGAGCTGGTAGAATTCGCGCGCCACGGTCAGATCGCCCTCGGCGGCGGCGAGCTCGGCACGCGCCGCGGCAAGGGCGGATTCCGCGATGGCCACGTCGGTCTGGGTGATCTCGCCGACCTCGAAACGGTCGCGCGCGGCGCGCAGCTCCTCGTCGATGAGCTCGAGATTGTTCTCGCGCAGCGTGACGGTCTCGGCGGCGCTGCGCACTTGCATATAGGCCGATACGGCGTTGAACAGCACCCCCTGTTCGACGCCGACAAGCGCCTGGCGGGTGGCGCGCACGGCCGCCTCGGCAGCGGCGATCTCCGCGTCGCGGCGGCCGAAATCGAAGATAGTGAAATCGAGGCTCGCGCGCAGCGAGGCGGCGCGCTCGGCCGAGCGCAGGCGGGAGGGGCTGCTCGGATCAGGGAACTCCTGGCTGCCCGCGCTGATAGTTCCGCGCTGATCGACCCAGCGCTGATCGGCGCTGGCGACGAAATTGATCACCGGGCGCAGGCTCGCCACGGCCTGCGCGACATCCTCGTCGGCGGCGCGCAGCACGGCGCGGTTCTGCGCGAGCAGGTTGGAGTTCTGATAGGCGGCGACAAGCGCGTCGCCCAGCGTCTGCGCGGCGGCCTGCGTCGCGCCGAGCGCGAGCGCCCCCGACAGGAGCAGCCCCGCAAGGCCCGTCTTCTTGAGTCGCGTCACGCCGCCCCCGCCTGATCTAGAACACGAATTCGGCCGGGCGCTCGAAGCCCGGCAGGACCGGCGCACCGGCATCGAAGATGCGCCACCAGTCCAGGTGCCCGTCGCGCTTGTAGCCGATGCGCGCGACACCGAGCTGCCCCTCCATGAACAGGCAGGCGATGCGCCCGCCCTCGCGCAGCTGGCCGGTGAGCGCATCGGGCAGCCGCTCGACGGCGCCCTGCACCATCATCGCATCATACGGGCCATGCTTCGGCGCGCCCTCGGTGAGCGGGCCGTGCACCACGGCGACGTTGTCCACGCCTTCCTGCGCGAGGGTCGCCTCGGCCTCGGCAGCCATGCCCCCGTCCTCCTCGAGGGCGACAACGGCCTCGGCCATGCGCGCGATCACCGCCGAGGAATAGCCCAGCGCCGCACCCACATCGAGCACGAGCTCGTCGGATTTCGGGTTGAGCGTGTCGAGCATCTTGGAAAAGCTGCGCGGGTCGAGGATCACCCGGCCGCCGCCGAGCTCGATATTCTCGCCCAGATAGGCCAGTTCGCGCTTTTCGGCAGGGACATAACGCTCACGCGCAATGGTGAGCATCGCGTCGATGACGGGAAACTTGGTGACATCCGCCGGGCGGACCTGGGTGTCGACCATCACGGTGCGGCGGGTGGCGAAATCCGGCATGTGGCGCGCTCGTCCTTGGGCTGTCAGCTACCTAGTGCCACAGAAACCCCGGCGCGGCAACACGGGCTCAGCGCGTCACCGCGATCACCGCGAGACAATCGCCGCGCTGCACGAGACCCGGGAAATGGCGCGCCGCCAGGACCCCGTCGCGCGGGGCGGCGAGCGTGATCGGAGCGGCGCCGCTGCGATCGGGGGGCCAGATGCGCGCCAGCGTCGCCCCCGCCGCGACCCCCTGCCCGAGATCGACCATCGGCTCGATCAGCCCGCCATCCATGGCGAAGACGAAGCCGTCATCGGGCATCTGCAGCCGGGTGCTCGGGGCGATCTCGGGCGCGCCGTCGAGGATGCCGGCATGGCGCAGCAGGTTGCGCGCCCCCTTGCGCGCGATCGCCACGCTCGCGGCGGTGGCCGTTCCGCCGCCGCCGAGTTCGGTGGTCACGAAGGTCTTGCCCTGCCCCTCGACCTCGGTATCGAGCATCCCGGCAGCGTCGATCTCGCGCATGATCATCGAGAAGGGCGCGTTGAAGGCCTCCATGGCGGCCACGCAGCGCGCCTGCTGATCCGTGTCATCGAGCACATGCGCCGCGGCAAAGGGCAGGAAGTCCAGCGTCTTTCCGCCCGAATGGTAGTCGAGCACGATATCGGCGCGCGGCACCAGCTCGGTGGCGACATAATGCGCGATCTTCTGTGTGACGGTGCCGTCGGGGCGGCCGGGAAAGCTGCGGTTGAGATTGCCGCGATCGATGGGCGAGGTGCGTGTCGCGGCGCGCACCGCCGGGGTGTTGAGCGCGGGCAGGATGATCACCCGCCCGCTCACGGTGTTCGCCTCGAGCGTGTAGGCGAGTTCCTGCAGCGCCAGCGGCCCCTCGTATTCGTCGCCGTGATTGCCCCCCACGAGCAGCGCCGTCGGCCCCGGCGCGCCGTTCACGACGGTGATCGGGATCATCACCGAGCCCCAGGCGGAATCGTCGCGCGACCAGGGCAACCGCAGCGCGCCGTGATGGGCGCCGGGGGCGTCGAGATCGATGGTCGGGGTGATCGGGCTCGCGCTCATCGGCTCAGTCCTTGACCATGATGTGGCGCGGCGTGTCGCAGAGATATTCCACGCCCTGCTCGGTGATCAGGATCGGCTCTGTGATCTCGAGCCCGCCATCCTCGAGCCACAGCGCCGGCATGAAGTGAAACACCATCCCCGGCTTGAGCTCGGTCATCGCGCCGCGGCGGAAGGACATGGTCCGCTCGCCCCAGTCGGGCGGGTAGCTCAGCCCGATCGAGTAGCCGCAGCGACTGTCCTTCTCGAAGCCGAGCTTGTTGAGGGTCGCGTTGAAGATGTTGGCGACATCCTCGAGCCGGTTGCCGGGGCGCGCGCGGTCCAGGGCGACCTCGGTGGCCTCGAGGACGGCCTTCTCGGCCTCGCGGTACTGGCGCGGCGGCTCGCCGAAGAACAGCGTGCGCGATTGCGGCGCATGATAGCGCCGATGCGCGCCCGCGATCTCGAAGAAGTTCGATTCACCGCGCCGCAGCGGCCGGTCGTCCCAGGTCAGGTGCGGCGCGGTGGCGTCGAGGCCCGACGGCGTGATCGGCACGATGGCCGGGTAGTCGCCCCAGTGGCCGTTTGCGCCCATGATCCCGGTATGCACGATCTCGGCGACGAGCTCGTTCTTGCGCATGCCCGGCTCGGCGCGCTCCATCACGGTCGCGTGCATGGTCTCGACGATGCGCGCGGCGCGGCGGATGTATTCGATCTCGGAGTCCGACTTGACCGCGCGCTGCCAGTTCACGAGCCCGGTGGCGTCCACGAAGCGCGCCTCGTGCAGATGGCTCGTCAGCGTGGCGTGAGCACCGGCGGAGTAGTAGTAGTTGTCCATCTCCACCCCGATCCAGCCGGTGTTCCAGCCGCGATCGACGATCAGATAGGCCAGCGCCTCCATCGGGTGTTTCTGCGGGTTCTGCACGTAGGTATCGTCATAGCCGACGATCGAGTCCGACTCCGACATGAACACGGTGCGCAGCGCGCCCGCGGCGTCCATGTCGCGCCCCCACCAGATCGGCTCGCCCTCCATCGGCAGCAGCACGGCCTGGTGGACATAGAAGGTCCAGCCGTCATAGCCGCTGATCCAGGACATGTTGGACGGATCACTCATGATCAGAAGGTCGATCCCGCGCAGCTCCATCTCGGTGCGGGTGCGCGCGATCCGCGCCCAGTATTCGGCGTCGGTGAAGTTCGGTTCGCTGGTCGTCACGCGCGCCCCCGTTCTGCTGGCCCCTTCCTAGAGCGATGCGCCGATTTCACGCACCGCGTCAAGCGTCACGCCGACGACGGTGTCGACCTCCTCGCGGGTGATGCACAAAGGCGGCGCGAAGCCGATGATGTCGCCTTGCGGCATGGCGCGCGCGATCACGCCCTTTTCCGCCATGCGCGCGACGATGCGCGCCGCGACCTTGTCACCGGCATCGAAGAAGGCGCGCCGCTCCGGGTCGCGGGCGAGTTCGACGGCGCAGAGCAGCCCCTCGCCGCGCACCTCGGCGACATGCGGCTCGGAACCGAGCGTCTCGGTCATCAGCGCGTTCATGTAACCACCGGTGTCGCGCGCATTGTCCACCAGGCCGAGCCGGTCGATGAGTTCCAGATTCGCGACCCCGGCCGCCGCGCCGATGGGATGGGCGGAATAGGTCCAGCCATGGCCGAACGGGCCGAAGCGGTCGGTGCCCTCGGCGAGAACGTCGAACACCCGCCCGGAGACGATCGAGCCCGACAGCGGCGCGTAGGCCGAGGTCAGCCCCTTTGCGATGGTGACGATGTCGGGGCGGATGCCGTAATGCGTCGAGCCCATCATCGAGCCGGTGCGCCCGAAGCCGGTGACGACCTCGTCCGCGATCAGCAGGATGTCGTGGCGCTCCAGGACCGGCTGGATCGCCTCCCAGTAGCCCGCCGGCGGCGGCACGATCCCGCCAGTGCCGAGGAGCGGCTCGGCGATGAAGGCGCCGATCGTGTCGGCGCCCTCGCGCTCGATGAGCGCCTCGAGCTCGGCGGCGAGATGGGCGCTGAAGGCCTGCTCCGACATCGCGGGGTCGCGGCGGTGCAGGTAATAGGGCGCCTCGGTGTGGATCACCTGCGCGAGCGGCAGATCGAACTGGTCGTGGAAGCTGCGCAGCCCCGTCAGCGAGCCGGTCATCAGCCCCGAGCCGTGATAGCCGCGCCAGCGCGAAATGATCTTCTTCTTCTGCGGCCGGCCGCGGACGTTGTTGTAATACCACACCAGCTTGATGTTGGTCTCGTTGGCGTCCGAGCCGCCGAGCCCGAAATAGACCTTCGACATGCCCTCGGGCGCGCGATCGAGCACCATCTTCGACAGCGTGATCGCCGCCTCGGTGCCGTGGCCGACATAGGCGTGATAATAGGCCAGCGCGCGCGCCTGCTCGGCGATGGCGTCGGCGATCTCGCGGCGGCCATAGCCGACATTGACACAGTAGAGCCCGGCGAAGGCGTCCAGCAGCTCGCGCCCGTCGCGGTCGCGGATATGCACGCCGGAGCCGCCGGTTACGATACGGGTGGAGCTTTCGCCGCGCGCGTGCTGGGCGAAATGGGTGGAGGGGTGCAGGAAATGGGCGCGATCCCAGTCCTCGAGGCGGTCATTGTGAAGCATGCGTCGTCTCCCTAGCCGAAGCGGGCCGCCGCCGCGGCTTCGGCACTGCCGCCCCGCCGCACGGCGCCGGCGCGCGCCGTGACCGGGGCACTGAAAACTCTCACCATCGCGGTGCATTCGGGGGCGCCGCCCCATGCCGCGCCGCGTCCGGGCGGCGCGCGGCAGCGATGCGCGGGTGGCGCGCGCGCTGAACTTCGGGGATCGCCGCGGCGAAGTCAAGCCGACGCCACGCCGTCGCGGCGCGAAGGTTTTCCCGTATTCCCAGCGGACTGACCCGTGCGCGGTCAGACGAGCCCCGGCGCGGTGCGGCAACCCGCCGCCGCGTGCTCGAACTCCGGCGCAAGCGTATGCAGACGCAGGCGGGCGAGCCGCGCCGGCGCGTCGCCCGCGCCGATCATCCGGCAGCACATCCACCCCGTCACCGCCGCCCAGCCCGCGCGCAGGAACCCGTCCGCCGCGAGCGCCGCACCTTCGGACGAAAGCCCGCGCATCTCGCCGCAGAGCGCCGCGAACCGCTCCAGCACGTCGCGCGCCTGCGCGGCGGCCGCGGCATCCGGGCAGGCGGCGATCTGGACGCGGATATCGGCGACGAGCCGGCCCATCGCCGCGCCCTCGTCGCGCAGGAGCCGCCGCAACAGGAAATCCTGCGCCTGCATCCCGGTCGTGCCCTCGTAGATCGTGATGACGCGGGCATCGCGCAGATGCTGCTCGACGGGCCAATCGCGGGTGTAGCCCGCCCCGCCGAGCACCTGCACCGCCGCGCTCGCCACGTCGAAGCCGGTCTCACCGCCGAAGGTCTTGACGAGCGGCAGAAGCATCGCGGCGCGCCTGCCCGCCTCGCCATCGCCCGCCCCGGCCGCGTCCATCAGCCGCGCCACCTCGAGGACGGCGCAGCGCAGCACCCCGGTCGCCGCATCCATCCCGGCGAGCTGGCGGCGGATATCGGGATGCGCAGCGATCGGCACGGGCGGTTCGGCGGGCGGGCCGCCCTGACGGCGCTCGGCGGCGTAGGCGTGCGCGGTGGCGGCGGCGCGCTGCGCGACGCCCAGCCCCTGACAGGCGGTCTGCAGCCGCATCCGTTCGATCATCGCGAAGAGCGCCGGCACGCCGCGCCCCTCCTGCCCCAGCAGCAGCCCTGCCGCGCCGTCGAAGGCCAGCGTGCAGGTCGGCGAGCCGTGAAGGCCCAGCTTCTCCTCGATGCGGCTCACCGTAACGCCGGTGCGCGCGCCCTCGTCGTCCCGGTCGGGCACGAGAAACAGGCTCAACCCGCGCGTGCCGGCCTCGGGCGGGCCGGTGCGCGCCAGAAGGCAGTGCCCGATCCGCGCGGCCATGTCGTGATCGCCGAAGGAGATCCAGGTCTTCTCGCCAGTGATGCGCCAGCGATCGCCATCGCGCACCGCGCGCGTGCGGATACGCCCGACATCCGAGCCCGCATCGGCCTCCGAGATCGCGATCGTCGCCGCCCATTCACCGCTCGCGAGGCGCGGCGCCCATTCGGCCGCGATGCCGGGCGCGACCGACGCGAGCATATGCGCCGCCGCGCGGCTTGCACCGTTGGCCATCATGAAACCCATCGCCGCGCCCTCGAAAAGCGGGCTGACGGCGGCGTGGATCAGCGTCGGCAGCCCCTGCCCGCCCAGCGCCTCGGCCAGGTCCATCGCCAGCCAGCCATCCGCCCCCATGCGCCGCCAGGCATCGGCGTACCCCTCGGGCGTGCGCACCCGGCCATCCACCAGCCGGCAGCCCCGCGCATCGGCGACGCGGTCGAGCGGGGCGAGGGTGCGCTCGGCGAATTTCTCCGCCTCGGCAAGGATCGCGGCGGTCGTCTCGTCGTCGAGCCCGGACTCCGCGACGCCCGGCGTGACGGCGAGCGCGGCGCGGGTCGCGTCCGCGGCGCTCATTTCGGGGGCAACCGCACGCCGCCATCGAGGCGGATGACCTCGGCATTGAGATAGCGCGTCTCGATGCAGTAGCGCACCGTGCGCGCGAACTCGTCGGGGTCGCCGAGACGGCGCGGAAACGGGATCGTGGCGGCGATGCCCTCGCGCACCTGTTCGGGCAGCTCCTCCAGAAGCGGGGTCAGGAAGATCCCCGGGGCCACGGTGTTGACGCGGATGCCGAAGCGGGCGAGCTCGCGCGCCGCCGGCAGCGCCAGGGAGGTGATGCCGCCCTTGGAGGCGGCATAGGCGGCCTGCCCGATCTGGCCGTCGAAGGCGGCGATGGAAGCGGTGTTGACGATCACGCCGCGCGCGCCTTCGGCGTCGGGCTCGGCCTGCGCCATTCGGGCGGCGGCGAGGCGCAGCATGTTGAAGGTCCCGACGAGGTTGACGCGGATCACCGTCTCGAAGGCGTCGAGCGGCATCGGCCCGTCGCGCCCGTTGATGCGCGCGGCGGTGCCGATCCCGGCGCAGTTGACGAGCGCGCGCACGGGGCCGTCGGCGTCGGCCTCGGCGATGGCGGCCTCCCCGGCTTCGGCGTGAGTCACATCGCAGGCGATGGCGCGCGCGCCGATCCCGGCGGCGACGGCCTGCGCGGCGTCGGCGTTGCGGTCGAGCAGCACGAGCCGCGCGCCCGCACCCGCAAGATGGCGCGCGGTCGCCGCGCCAAGCCCCGAGCCGCCGCCCGTCACAACGATGGTGGCCCCGTCGATATTCATGCGCCGGCCTCCTGCGTCGCGGGGGTGATCACGCGCGGATCGTCGGAATAGAGCGCCTCGACGAGCTCGGCGCGGTGGCGCAGCACCGCGCGCTGGTTGACCGAGCCCTTGTCGGTCACCTCGCCGCGATCGAACTCCAGCGGGGTGTCGAGAAACATCATCCGCGTCACGCGGCTTGCCGACCCCGTCGCGCGGGCGGCATGCTCGGCGAGCCGGGCGGCAGCGGCGCGGCGCACCGCCGGATGCGCCAGCAGCGCCGCCCCGTCGAGATCGGGCGCATTCGCGAGCATTCGCAGCGCCGCCCAGTCGGGGACCACCAACGCGGCGAGGCGGTCGCGGTTCTCTCCCGCGATCACGACATCGCTGGCGATGCCCTTCATGTCATTGGTGACCTGCGCGCGCAGCGCGCCCACGGCGACCCAGGTGCCGCTGGCGAGCTTGAAGTTCTCCGCCAGCCGCCCGTCGAAATAAAAGCCCCGCGCCGGATCGCCCGGCACCGCGAAGCGAAGCGCATCGCCGAAGCGGTAGAAGCCTTCGTCGTCGAAGGCCTCGGCGGTGATCCCGGGATTGCGCCAGTAGCCGGGCGTGACCGACGGGCCCTTGAGCCGCGCCTCGAGCTTGTCGCCCTGCGGCACGAGCTTGAGGGTGAGCCCGCGCGCCGGCGGGCCGAGATTGCCGGCCGTTTCCTGCGGCTCGGTGCACATCAGCGCGAAGGGGGCCGTCTCCGTCGAGCCGAAGCCGGTGCCCAGCAGCACGCCGCCGGGGACGGCCTCCTCGGCGATGCGGGTGAGCCGGTCCCAGATCGGCTGGCTCATCCCCGCGCCGGCATACATCATCATCGACAGCTCCGAGAAGAAGGTCGCGCGCAGATCCGGATCGCTCTCCATCGCGTCGAGCAGCATCTGGTAGCCGATGGGCACGTTGAAATACCAGCTCGGCGCGATCTCGCGCAGATTGGCGATCGTGGTGGCGATGCCGTCCCGGGTGGGCTTGCCGTGATCGATATGGAAGGTGCCGCCATTGTAGATGACGAGATTGAAGACCTTGTTGCCGCTGGCGGTGTGGTTCCACGGCGCCCAGTCCACCACGACGGGCGGCGTCTCGCGCATGAAGCGATAGCAGTCGGCGATCATCTCCTGATTGGCGCAGAGCATGCGCTGCGTCTGGATCACGGCCTTCGGCGTGCCGGTGGTGCCGGAGGTGAAGAGGAACTTGGCGACCGTGTCGGGGCCGGTGGCGTCAAAGGCGGCATCGACGGCGGCGGTGGGTTCGGTGCGGCGCATGGCGTCGAAATCGAGCACCTCGCGCCCGGCCACGCCGCCGCGCGCGCAGGCCAGCGGGA
>SLQD01000140.1 GCA_007131685.1 Paracoccaceae bacterium
GTCTGGCCGAGATTGAGCAGCTCGAGCACCTCGGTCTCGTCGCCGAGCTGGCCGCCCATGTAGATCGTCACCTCGAAGCGCCCGTCCGAGCGCGCCTCGACCTCCTCCTTGAACCGCTCGAGCGCGGCTTCCTCGGAGCCGTCGGGCGACATGGTGTTGTGGATCTCGATCGTCTCCTGCGCCGCGGCGGGCACGGCGAAGCCGAGCGCGAGCACGCCGGCGAGGCCGGTGATGCGGTGTTTCATGGCTGTCTTCCTCCCTGTCGCGATCGGGCACGGCCGACCGCCTGCGAACCTTTCCGATGCGCCCGCGAGCGTCAAGCCTTGTCGAGCCCGCCCAGGACCTCCTCGGTGTCGCCGCCGAGCTCGGGGGCCGGGCGGCGGGTACGGCACGGCGTGGCCGACAACTTGACCGGATAGCCCAGCATCCGCACCGGGCCGTGGCCCGGATGCTCCACCTCGATGACCATCTCCTGCGCGCGCGCCTGCGGATCGTCGAGCGCCTCCTCGAGCGTCTGCACCCGGCCCGAGGGCACCCCGGCGGCGTTGAGCCGGTCGATCCACTCGGCCTGCGGCGTGGCGCACATCTGCGTTTCGATCAGCTGGCGCAGCTCGGCGCGGCGGGCGATGCGCTTGGCGTTCGTATCGAACCGCGCATCCTCCATCACGTGCCCGAGACCCAGCACGGTCAGGAACTTGCGCAGCACCGCGTCATTCGACGGCGCCACGGCCACCTGCCCGTCGCGCGCCGCGAACAGGCCGTAGGGCGCCACCAGCGGATGATCATTGCCCGAGCGCGGCGGGTGCTGCCCGGTGGCGAGCTGTTCGGAGGCGAGATAGGCCATGAAGCTCATGATCCCGCTCATCATCGCCGCATCGACATGCTGGCCGGTGCCGTTGAGATCGCGCGCGCGCAGCGCGTTGACGATGCCGAAGGCGCAGTAGAGCCCGCCCACGAGATCGGTGATCGGCAGACCGGTGCGCATCGGATCGCCGTCTGCCTCGCCGGTGACGGCCATGAAGCCGCTCATCGCTTGGGTGATGAAATCGAAGGCGGGGCGGTCGGCATAGGGCCCATCGGCACCGTAGCCCGTCACCGACCCCACCACGAGGCGCGGGTTGAGCGCATCGAGCCGCTCCGGGCCGAACCCCATCTTCGCCAGCACGCCGGGGCGGAAATTCTCCACCAGCACATCCGCCGAGGCGATGAGCTGGCCGAGCCGCTCCTTGCCCTCCTCGCTGCGCAGATCGAGCACGACGGACTTCTTGTTGCGGTTGAAGCTCGCGAAATAGGCCGAGAAGCCGTCGATCAGCGTGCCCTGCTGGCGCACCGGGTCGCCGCCGGGGGGCTCGATCTTGATCACCTCTGCGCCCATGTCGGCGAGCAGCATCGAGGCGAAGGGCCCGGCGAGCACGCGGGTCAGATCCACGACCCGCACACCGTCCAGCGGCTGGCGCAGCACATCCGTCATCGCTCAGCCCGTCGCCGTCGCGACGGCGCCCGGGTCGCTCCGGGCGAGGCGCGGGCCCGCCTTGGCGACCTGGCCGGGCAGGGGCGCGCCCAACACCCCCTCGAACCAGCGCGCCGTCTCGATCAGCGCGTCGAGGTCGAGCCCCGTCGCGACCCCCTCCTCATGCAGGAAATGCACCAGGTCCTCGGTGCAGACATTGCCCGTCGCTCCCGGTGCGAAGGGGCAGCCGCCCAGCCCGCCGATGGCGGACTCGAAATGCGCCGCCCCCGCCTCGAGCCCGGCGGCGACATTGACGAGCCCCATGCCGCGCGTGTTGTGAAAATGCAGCGCGACGGGCAGATCCAGAAGCTCGGTGCGCAGCGCCCGCATCCTCTCGCGCACGAGGCGCGGCGTGGCCATGCCCGTGGTGTCGCCCAGCGTGATCCGCCGCACCCCGAGATCGGCATAATGGCGCGCGATCCGCACGACTTCGCTGACCGGCACCTCGCCCTCGAACGGGCAGCCGAACGCCGTCGCGATCGCGCCGTGCAGCGGCACGCCCCGCGCCCGCGCCGCTGCCGCGATGTCGCGAAAGCCCTCCAGCGACCCGTCGCGGGGGCGGTTGACGTTCTTGAGGTTGTGGCTCTCCGAGGCCGACACGAACATCACCAGCGCATCCGCCCGCGCCGCGATGGCATCCTCGGCCCCGCGCAGATTGGGCACCAGCACCGAGAGCCTCATGCCGGCGCGCCGCCGGACACCATCGAGAACCGACGTCGCATCCGCAAGCTGCGGCACCGCGCGCGACGAGACGAACGAACTCGCCTCGAAATGGCGCAGCCCGGCATCTGCGAGCCGGTCGATCAGCGCGATCTTGTCGGCGGTTGCGACGAAGTCCGGCCAGGATTGAAGCCCGTCGCGCGGGCCGACTTCGACGATTTCGACGCTGCTGGGCATGGCGGGCTCCTCGGCCGCGGTTCTACCCCGGTTCGGGCCGGGCTGCAAACAAGGGGCGCGCGGCGACGAGCAAGAGATTGTCGGCGGGCATCCCGACCCGCTCGCACAGCACCAGCCCGCCGGCGCGCAGCCGGTCCTCGACCGCCTCGACATCCTTGTAGCCGATGGCCGGATCACGCGCGCGCAGCGCAGCGTCGAAGCGCGCATCGCCCGCGCTCACCAGCCGGCCGTCGCGGCGGAAGGGTCCGTAGAGCACGAAGCGGCCCCCGGGGCCGAGCGCATGGGCGGCTTCGGTGAGCACGGTCCCGGCATCGGTGTCGCTGATCAGGTGCAGCAGGTTGACGAGCAGCACCAGGTCGAAACCGGACCATCGCGCCGCCCAGCCGGGGCGGGCCGCGTCGAGGTGCGCGGGCGCGCGGATATTGGCGCAGCCCTCGGTCCAGGCACGGATATCGGGCAGGGCGGCCGGGTCTGCGTCGGTGGGCTGCCAGTCGAGCCCGGGGTAGCGGCGCGCGAAGGCGGCGGCGTGCTGGCCGGTCCCGCTCGCAAGCTCCAGCGCGCGGCCGGTCTCGGGGGCGTGGCGGTCGAGCACCTGCGCGATGGGCTCGGCGTTGCGCTCGGCGGCGGGGGCGGAGCGCGCGCTCATCGCAGCCGGTCCGGCGCCAGCGCCGCGACGAGGTCGGGCGCCAGTTCGGGCGCGCGCTCCGCGATGCGGTCGGCCAGCAGCCGCGCGGCGGCGGCCGCGCTCTGAAAACCCTGCCCGCCCTGTCCGGCGAGCCAGGCGAAGGCGGGCTCGGCCGGATCGGGGCCGATCACCAGCGTGCGGTCGGGGGCATAGCTGCGCAGCCCCGCCCAGCTTGTCAGCACGCGGGTGACGGGCTCGGTGACCATCGCCTCGTAGCGCGCGAGCCCCTCGGCGAGGACCATGTCGTCGGCGAAGGCGTCATGCGGCTCGGCCGGGTCGGCATCGGCGGGCGAGACGAGCCACTTGCCCGCATCGGGCTTGGCATACCAGGTCTCGCCGGCGCCGACGACCATCGGCCAGCCGCGCACATCGCGCCCGCCCGGCGCGGGCAGCTGCGCCATCGAGCGGCGATAGGGCCGGATGCCGAGCGGGGCGAGCCCGGCCATCCGCGCCACCGCATCCGCCCAGGCCCCGGCGGCGTTGACGATCATGCGCCCCTCGACCGGCCCCGCCGCCGTCCCGAGCCGCCAGCCCTGCGCAGTGCGGGCGATGGCGGTGACGGCGGCGCGGGTGCGGATCTCGGCGCCGTGGCGGCGCGCTGTGCGGGCATAGCCCTGCAGCAGAAGGTCGGTGTCGATGTCCTGCGCGGCCTCGGTGATCGCGGCGCGGGTGACGGCGGGGGCAAGGATCGGCAGGCGCGCGCGGGCCTCGGCGGGGGTGAGCTCCGTGAGCTTCATCGCGCGGCGGTCGGCCTCGAAGGCGTCGGCGTCCGCCTCGGTGGCGACGACCATCAGCCCGCGCGGGCCGAGCACCCCGGCCTCGGCCAGTTCCGCGCCGCTCGCGCGGTTGAGCGCGACGGTGGCGCGGGCGCCGTA
>SLQD01000069.1 GCA_007131685.1 Paracoccaceae bacterium
CGTCAATATCGCCGTGATCGACCCGCCCCAGCACGGCCCCGAGCAGTCCGACCCGGGCGCGCTGCTCTCGACGATGCTGTCGCGCCACGACGTGCATGCCGAGGTCTCGGTGCTCGCAAAGACGATGCCGCGCACCTCCGACGTGATCCAGCGCCATGTGCGCGACCAGGATGCCGACATGCTGGTGATGGGCGCCTACAGCCATTCGCGCTTTCGCGAGGCGATCCTCGGCGGCACCACGCGCCACACCCTCGAAATGACAGAGGTGCCCGTCTTCATGGCGCACTGAGCCTCAGCCCGGCAGCCCGCCATCGCTGTCATCGCCCGCCGCCTCGATCAGGCGGGCGAGATCGGGCACCGTGACATGGCGATTGCCCTGAAGCCGGATCACCCCGTCGCGCCGGAGCGCCGACATCTGCCGGCTCACCGTCTCGAGGGTCAGGCCGAGATAGTCGGCCATCGCCTCGCGGGTGAGCGGCAGATCGAACACGATCCCGCCATCCGCGGCGCCGGGGCGCAAGGTGGCATCGCGCCGCGCGATCGTGGCCAGAAAGCTCGCGATCTTCTCGCGCGCCGTCTTGCGGCCGAGCACCAGCATCCATTCGCGCGCCGCGTCGAGCTCGTCGAGCGTCATCTCGAGCAGGCGCTGGCCGATATTGGGGGTGCGCAGCATGAGCTTCTCGAACGCGCCGCGGCGAAAGCAGCACATCACGAGATCGGTGGTCGCGGTGACGTCATAGGCCGCCGTCTCGCGCCCCGGCCGGCCGACGAAATCCGACGGCAGCAAGAGCCCCACCATCGAGCGGCGGCCATCCTCCATCGTCTGCGTCAGCGTCGCGATTCCCGAGACGACCGAGCCGACGAATCCCATCGGCTCGCCCGCGCTCACCACGACCTGTCCGGCCTGGTAGCCGCGATAGAACTTGATGCGTTCGAGCTCGGCAAGCTCGTCGCTTTCGCAGCGTGCGCAGACGGCGCGGTGGCGGATCGGACAGTCCCCGCAATCGGGCGGCTTCGGGCTGAGTGCGGGAGCGCGGCTCGCGGCCATGGCAATTGATCTGCGTCAAGGAAAAGGGGGCTTCCACGAGGCAGCCTAAACGGATGACCACGCATTCGCAACTCTCCCGCCTCGGGCTCTTCGACGCGCAGGTGCCGCGCTACACGAGCTATCCCACCGCGCCGCATTTCAACGCCGAGATCGGCGCCGGCAGTTTCGCGGGCTGGCTCGGCACGATCCGGCCCGGCGCGCGCATCTCGCTCTATGTGCATGTGCCCTTCTGCCGCCGACTGTGCTGGTTCTGCGCCTGCCGCACGCAGGGGACGCAATCGGAGTTGCCGCTGCGCGCCTATGTCGCGACCCTGAAGGCCGAGATCGCGATGATGGCGGCGGTGCTGCCCGAGGGGGTGGCCCTGTCGCGGCTGCACTGGGGCGGGGGCACGCCGACCTTCCTGCCGGCGGATCTCGTCACCGAACTCGCCGAGGCGATCTTCGCGGCGGTGCCGCTGGGGCGCGACGCGGAATTCTCCGTCGAGATCGACCCGAACGAGATCGACGCGGCGCGGCTCGACGCGCTCACCGCCGCGGGCATGACGCGCGCCTCGATCGGGGTGCAGGATTTCGACGCCCGCATCCAGCGCACCATCGGCCGCGACCAGAGCTTCGAGATCACGCGCTCCGCCGTCGAGGCCCTGCGCGCGCGCGGCATCGAGAGCCTGAACGCCGATCTGGTCTATGGCCTGCCGCACCAGACCCGCGCCGGGATCGCGGACACGGTGCAGAAGCTCCTGTCGCTCGGCCCCGACCGCGTGGCGCTCTACGGCTATGCGCATGTCCCCTGGATGGCGCGGCGCCAGCAGATGATCCCCGCCGATTCGCTGCCGCGCCCCGAGGAGCGGCTCGACCTCTTCGAGGCGGCGCGGCGGCTCTTCGTCTGGGACGGCTTCGACGAGATCGGCATCGACCATTTCGCCCGGCCCGGGGACGGCCTCGCCCGCGCCAAGCGCGCCGGGACGCTGCGGCGCAATTTCCAGGGCTATACGGATGACACGGCCGAGGCGCTGGTCGGGCTCGGCGCCTCGTCGATCTCGCGCTTTCCGCAAGGCTACGCGCAGAACGCCCCGGCGACCTCGGATTACAGCAAGGCGGTTCGCGCCGGCGGCTTCGCCACGGCGCGCGGGCATGCCTTCGGCGGCGACGATCTGCTGCGCGGGCGGCTGATCGAGGCGGTGATGTGCGAGTTCGGGCTCGATCTCGCGGCGCTGTCGCGCGAGCTGGGCCTGTCCGCGGCGCAGTTGCACGCGCTCGCCGCGCCGGTGGCCGAGCAGTTCGACGGCTTCGTCGATCTCACCGATTCGCGACTTCATATCCGCCCCGAGGGCCGCCCGCTCACCCGGATGATCGCGCGCGGCTTCGATGCCTATGATCTGTCGAAGGCCGGGCACAGTTCGGCGGTGTGAGCCTCACTCCACGGCCGCGCGGTCGAACGCCGCCGCCATGAGCGCGCGGGTGTAGTCGGTCTGCGGTGCATCAAAGATCTGCGCGCTCGGCCCGGCCTCGACGACGAGCCCCTCGCGCATCACCATCACCTTGTGCGACAGCGCGCGCACCACGCGCAGATCGTGGCTGATGAAGATATAGGCCAGCCCGTATTTGCGCTGCAGAGCGCGCAGCAGATCGACGATCTGCACCTGGACCGTCATGTCGAGTGCGGAGGTCGGCTCGTCGAGCACCAGCAGCTTCGGGCGCAGGATCATCGCGCGGGCGATGGCGATGCGCTGGCGCTGGCCGCCGGAGAATTCGTGCGGATAGCGCCCCATCATCGCCGGGTCGAGCCCGACCTCGTCGAGCATCTGCGCCACCAGCGCATCCGGGTCCTGCCCCTTTGCCACGCCGTGCACGCCCAGCCCCTCGGCCACGATCTGCCCGATGGTCATGCGCGGGCTCAGGCTGCCATACGGGTCCTGGAACACGATCTGCATCGAGCGGCGCAGCGCGCGCAGCTCACGCGAACGCCAGCCCTGCACGTCGCGACCGCGAAACAGGATCGGCCCGGAGCTCGGGATCAGCCGCATCAGCGCGAGCGCGAGCGTCGTCTTGCCCGAGCCGGATTCGCCCACGAGGCCGAGCGTCTCCCCCGCCCCAACGCTCAGCGTGGCCCCGTCCACCGCCTTCACATGCCCCAACGTCCGGCGCAGGAAGCCGCGCTGGATCGGGAACCAGACCCGCAGCTCGTCCGTGCGCACCACCTCGGGCGCGGCCGCGGGCGGCTCCGGCGCCCCGCGCGGCTCGGCGGCGATCAGGCTGCGGGTATAGGCGTGGGCCGGGGCGGCGAAGACATCGGCTGTGCGCCCCTGCTCGACGATTTCGCCGTCCTTCATCACGCAGACCCGATCGGCGATGCGCCGCACCACGCCGAGATCGTGGGTGATGAACAGAAGGCTCATGCCCCCTTCGCGCTTGAGCCGCGCGAGCAGGGCGAGGATCTGCGCCTGGATCGTGACATCGAGCGCGGTGGTCGGCTCGTCGGCAATCAGCAGCTTGGGGTCGTTGGCCAGCGCCATGGCGATCACGACGCGCTGGCGCTCGCCCCCCGAAAGCTGGTGCGGATAGGCGCCGAGCCGGCGCTCCGCGTCGCGCAGCCCGACGCGGTGCAACAGCTCGAGGATCTGCGCGCGCGCCTTCTCGCGGCGCAGCCCGCGATGCACCGCGATCACCTCGCCGATCTGCTTTTCGATCGTGTGCAGCGGATTCAGCGAGGTCATCGGCTCCTGGAAGACGAAGCTGATATCGTTGCCGCGCACGCGGCGCAGATCGGCATCACGCGCGCCGATCATCTCGCGCCCATCATAGAGCGTCGAGCCCGTCACCTCGGCGCTCATCGGCAGGAGCCCCACCGTCGAAAGCGCCGTGACCGACTTGCCCGACCCCGATTCGCCCACCAGCGC
>SLQD01000085.1 GCA_007131685.1 Paracoccaceae bacterium
CTGGCGAGCACCTCCTCCATGCCGCCCGTGCTCAGCCGGTGCCCCGCGACGTTGATGACATCGTCGGTGCGCGCCATGATGTAGATATAGCCGTCCGCGTCGATATAGCCGGCATCGCCCGTCTCGTAGTAGCCCGGAAAGCTCTCGAGATAGGACTTGCGAAACCGCGCCTCGGCGTTCCACAGCGTCGGCAGTGTGCCCGGCGGCAGCGGCAGCTTGATCGCGATCGCGCCGAGCTCGCCGCGGGGCAGCTCCGCGCCGTCGGGGTCGAGCACGCGCACATCGTAGCCCGGCATCGGCACCGTGGGCGAGCCGTCCTTGACCGGCAGCGGCTCGACCCCCATCGGGTTTGCGGCGATGGGCCAGCCCGTCTCGGTCTGCCACCAGTGATCGATCACCGGCACGCCGAGCTTGTCGCGCGCCCACGCGATGGTGTCGGGGTCGGCGCGCTCGCCGGCGAGATAGAGACAGCGCAGGCTGGAGATATCGTGCTCGGCCAGATGCGCGCCGGCCGGGTCCTCGCGCTTGATGGCGCGAAAGGCGGTGGGCGCGGTGAAGAAGCTCACCACGCCGTGCTCGGCGATCACGCGCCAGAAGGTGCCTGCATCGGGCGTGCCGACCGGCTTGCCCTCGAACACCACCGTGGTCGCGCCGTGGATGAGCGGGCCGTAGCAGATATAGCTGTGCCCCACGACCCAGCCGACATCCGAGGCCGTCCAGAACACCTCGCCGGGCTTGACGCCGTAGATGTTTTCCATCGTCCATTTCAGCGCGACGAGATGCCCGGCGGTGTGGCGCACCACGCCCTTGGGCTGGCCGGTGGTGCCCGAGGTGTAGAGGATATAGGCCGGGTGGTTGCCCGCGACGGGGACGCATTCGGCCGGCTCCACGCCGTGCTGGACGGCGTGCCAGTCATGGTCGCGCCCCTCGGTGAGCGCGGCGACCTCCTGCTCGCGCTGGAAGATGACGCAGAAATCGGGCTTGTGGGCGGCCTGGTCGATGGCGGCGTCCAGAAGCGGCTTGTAGTGGACGACGGTGTTCGGCTCGATGCCGCAGGAGGCGGCGATCACGGCGCGGGGCTTGGCGTCGTCGATGCGCTTGGCGAGCTCGGCTGAGGCAAAGCCGCCGAACACCACCGAATGGATCGCGCCGAGCCGCGCGCAGGCCAGCATCGCCTCGAGCGCCTCGGGAATCATCGGCATGTAGATCACCACACGGTCGCCCGCCGCCACGCCCTTGGCGCGCAGCGCGCCCGCAAGGCTCGCCACCCGCTCGCGCAGCTCGGCGTAGGTGATCTCGCGCTTGGAGTGGGTGACGGGACTGTCATGGATGATCGCGACGCGGTCGCCGTGCCCGGCCGCGACATGGCGGTCCACCGCGTTGTGGCAGGCATTGAGCTGGCCGTCGGCGAACCACTCGTAGAGCGGGGCGTTGTCGGAAAAGAGCGCCCTCGAGGGCGGGCGCACCCAGTCGATGGCCTCGGCCTGTTCCATCCAGAAGCCGTCCGGATCCCTGAGCGAGCGCGCATGGATGTCGGCGTAACGCATCGACCGTTCCTCCCTTGAAATGCTTTGCCCTGTTACGCGCGCGAAGGTGCACGCGCAAGATTGCTGCGCCCTCAGCCGTATTGCGTAACCGGCGTTCCCGCGAGCGCCGAGATGTTGAGCAGCCCGCGCGGCGTCGTCGACGGGGTGACGACATGGGCGCGGTTGCCCATCCCCATCAGGATCGGGCCGACCTCGAGCCCGCCGCCGCGGAACTTGAGCGCGTTGCGCGCCGCATTGGCCGCGTCGGTGCCCGAAAAGATCAGGACATTGGCCGGCCCGCTGATCCGCGCCTCGGGAAAGATCCGCGCGCGCAGCTCCGGATCGAGGGCCGCGTCGAGCTTCATTTCGCCCTCATGCGCGAAGTCCGGCGCCATGTCGTCGAGCAGGGCCATCGCCGCGCGCATGCGCCGGCCGCTCTCGCTGTCGAGATTGCCGAACTGCGAGTCGGAACACAGCGCGACCTGCGGCGTCACCCCGAAGCGGCGCACATGGCGCGCGGCGGCCACGGCGGTCTCGACGATCTGTGCGGGGTCGGGTTCGGGATGCACCTGGGTGTCGGCGAGGAAGAGGTTGCCCTCGGGCTGGATGATCAGGCTGAGCGCGCCGACAGGGCGCAGCTCGGGCGTCTGCAGGATCTGCGTTACGTAATTCAGATGCCACAGATACTGTCCGAAGGTGCCGCAGATCAGGCTGTCGGCATCGCCGCGTGCGACCATCACGCTGCCGATCGCGGTGGTGTTGGTGCGCATCACGGCGCGCGCGATGTCGGGGGTGACGCCGTGACGCGCCATCAGGGAGTGATAGATCTTCCAGTAATCGCGGTAGCGCGGATCGTCCTGCGGGTTGACGAGTTCGACATCGCGCCCCGGCCGGATCGCGAGCCCGGCGCGCTCGCAACGCTGCGCGACGACATCGGGCCGCCCGATCAGGATCGGCTTCTCGGTCGTGTCCTCGAGCAGGGCGTTGGCGCAGCGCAGCACCCGCTCGTCCTCGCCCTCTGCAAAGACGATTCGCCGCGATTCGCCGCGCGCGGCCTCGAAGACCGGGCGCATGATCATCGCCGAGCGGAACACCGAGGCGTCGAGCCCCTCCTTGTAGGCATCGAGATCGGCGATCGGCCGCGCCGCCACCCCGGACTCCATCGCCGCGCGCGCCACCGCGGTGGCCACGATGCCCATCAGCCGCGGATCGAAGGGCTTGGGGATCAGGTAATCGGGGCCGAAGCTCATCCGCTCGCCCTGATAGGCGGCGGCGGCCTCGGCGCTGGTGCTGGCGCGGGCGAGTGCGGCAATGCCCTCGATGCAGGCGATCTTCATCGCGTCATTGATGTCGCTGGCGCCCACATCGAGCGCGCCGCGAAAGATGAAGGGAAAGCAGAGCACGTTGTTGACCTGGTTGGGATGATCCGACCGGCCGGTGGCGATGATCGCGTCGGGCGCGGCTTCGCGCGCCGCGTCGGGGTCGATCTCGGGCGCCGGGTTGGCGAGCGCGAAGATGATCGGCGGGCCGGCCATGCGCGCGACCTGCCCGGGCGCGAGCACACCGGGCCCGGACAGCCCGAGGAACAGATCCGCCCCGTCGATGAGTTCGTCGAGACTGCGCTTGTCGCTCACCTGCGCATAGGCGGCCTTCTCGGGCGTCATGTCGATCTCGCGGCCCTCATGCACCAGCCCGTGCACATCGCACAGCCAGACATTCTCGCGCCGCACCCCGAGCTTGAGCAGCGTGTCGAGACAGGCGATCCCGGCCGCGCCGCCGCCCGTCGAGACGACCTTGATGTCCGCGAAGGACTTGCCCGCCACCTCGAGCGCGTTGCGCGCCGCCGCGCCCACGACAATGGCGGTGCCGTGCTGGTCGTCATGGAAGACGGGAATGTTCATGCGCTCGCGGCAGATGCGCTCCACCACGAAGCAGTCGGGCGCCTTGATGTCCTCCAGATTGATCGCGCCGAAGGTCGGCTCGAGCGCGCAGACGAGCCTGGCGAGCCGCTCCGGGTCGGTTTCGGCCAGCTCGATATCGAAGCAGTCGATCCCCGCGAACTTCTTGAACAGGACCGCCTTGCCCTCCATCACCGGCTTCGAGGCGAGCGGGCCGATATTGCCCAACCCCAGCACCGCCGAGCCGTTCGTGACCACCCCCACGAGATTGCCGCGCGCCGTGTAGCGGCTGGCATCGAGCGGGTTGGCGGCGATCTCGGTGCAGGCCTCCGCGACGCCGGGCGAGTAGGCCCGCGCCAGGTCGCGGCCCGTGGCGAGCGGCTTGGTCGCGCGGATCTCGAGCTTTCCCGGGCGCGGATGCTCGTGATACCACAGCGCCTCCTCGCGCGCGCCGTCCTGCCTGGTCTCGTCGCTCATTCCGCTCCCCCCGCATGGTCGTTCGACGTTGAACGACCGCCCCAGCCTAGCCCTGCGCGGCCTTGCGGATCAATGCCGCAGCGGCGGCGCTTGCGCCGGCGCGGCGCTTCGGGCAAAGCGGGGCGGCGCATCCGCTCACCGCAGAAGGCCGCCGCCATGTCCGAGCCCCTGACCATCGTCCGCCACCCGCTCGTGCAGCACAAGCTCACCCTGATGCGTGACAGGACGACCTCGACGGCGGTGTTCCGCCAGCTCCTGCGCGAATGCGCCCAGCTTCTGGCCTACGAGGCGACGCGCGACCTCGAGCTGGTGGACGAGGCCGTCGAGACCCCGATGGGGGCGACGGTGGCGCCGCGGCTGGCGGGGCGCAAGCTCGCGCTGGTGTCGATCCTGCGCGCGGGTAACGGCCTGCTCGACGGCATCCTGGAGCTCATCCCCTCGGCGCGGGTCGGCTTTGTCGGCCTCTACCGCGACGAGGCCACGCTCGAGCCGGTGCAGTACTACTTCAAGGTGCCCGCCGAGATGGGCGAGCGCGTCGTGATCGTCGTCGACCCGATGCTGGCGACGGGCAATTCCTCCGCCGCGGCGGTGGACCTGCTCAAGCAGGCGGGGGCTCGAAACATCCGCTTTCTGTGCCTTCTGGCTGCGCCGGAGGGCGTTGAGCGGATGCGCCGCGCCCATCCGGATGTCCCGATCATCACCGCCGCCGAGGACGAACGGCTCAACGACAAGGGCTATATCGTGCCCGGCCTCGGCGATGCCGGTGACCGTATGTACGGCACCAAGTAGCGCCGCGCCGCGTCACTGCGCGCAGATATCGCGCAGCTCCGCCCAGCCGCCCGGCGGCAGGAGCGCGGCCGGCGCCGGCGCCTCGCCCCCCGGGATCATCGCCGACATGCGCCCGGCGAGCGCGCCGGAGGGATCGGCCGTGAGCGTGTAGGGTTCGGGGATCACGTCGCTGCGGCGGAAGCGTTCGGCAAGCGCGCGGGTCTCGTCGGGGGGCGGAATGCTGGCCGCGGCGAGGGCCGAATGCCCGCGCAGCGCCCCGGCCGGCAGCTCGCCGCTGGTCAGCAGCCGCAGCGTCGCCCCGATCCCCGCCGCCTGCAGCGCGGCGACGAGCGGATCCTCCGCCTCGGCCTTGTGATGCGCCGCGACCGCGTGACCGGCGGCGAGATCGGGCCCCTCGGCCTGTGTCAGGAGCGCCGCATCGAGCGCGATGATCCCGCCGGGCAGCGCATGCGCGGCCGCCGCCTCACCGCCCGTCTCGATCACCACCAGCGTCGCGTCGCCGATGTCGAGCCCGCGTTCGAGCCCTTGCAGCGCCCGCGTGCCGGGCTCGGCATTGCAGGGCGCCCCGAGCGCCATCTCGTCGAGCATCATGCGCCCGATCTCGGCGCGCGCGGAGGGCGGCACGACAGCGGCGGCATGTCGTATCAGCGCATCGGGCAGCCACAGCACCGCCGCCGCCGCGAGCCCTGCGAGCCCCGTGGCGAGCGCGGCCGGGCGCAGCCATGCCAGTGCCGGGCCGCGCCCCGCCATCGCGCGGCGGACCTGCTCGAGGGCCGCGATCATCGTCGTGTCATCGAGCGCGAGCGCCTCGCCGCCGTCATCCGCGTTGGGGCCGTAGAGCGCCGGCTCCCCCTCCAGCCGCGTCACCGCCGGCAGCGACCAATGCGCGAGCACCGCCCCGTCCTGCGGGTCCGACAACACCAGCGAGGTCGCGCGCAGCGACACCACCACATCGCGCCAGTGCGCCTCCGGATCGGCCTGCCACCGGCCCGGGCATTCCAGCCGCTCATATCGCGTCAGCGCCGTCATGGCGGGGTTTGCCTGCTCGTTCTGCCTGTGCGCAACGGTACCCCAAGCGCGCGCCGCGCACAATGCGCCGGGCCATTGACCCGCGCGCGGCGAGCGGGCAAGAGCTTGGCATGCTGGTCTACAAGATCTTCCGGCGCCCGGAATGGGATGCGCTCTGTGCCGAGGGGCGCACGCTGGGCGCGCCGATCGACCGCGCCGATGGCTACATCCATCTCTCCACCGCGGCGCAGGTCGTGCAGACGGCGGCGAAGCATTTCGCCGACGAGAGCGACCTCGTGCTCGTGGCTGTCGAGGCCGAGGCGCTGGGGTCGGCGCTGCGCTGGGAGCCCTCGCGCGGCGGCGATCTCTTTCCGCATCTCTACCGCCCGCTCGCCCTCGAGGACGTGGTCTGGGACAAGTCGCTGCCGCTCGGCGTGGCTGGGCATATTTTTCCCGAGGGGGTGGTGTGAGCGTCATCGAGCGCGCCGGGCTCGCCCTCTTGCGCCGGATGGATCCGGAGCGCGCGCACGGGTTGGCGCTCGGGGCGCTGCGCGCCGGGCTCGTGCCGCTGCCGGCGCCGGTGCGCGACGCGCGGCTGGCGACGGAACTGGCGGGATTGTCGCTGGCCAATCCGGTCGGGCTCGCCGCGGGGTTCGACAAGAATGCGGTGGCGCTGGGGCCGCTGGCGCGGGCGCGGTTCGGTTTCCTCGAGGTCGGCGCGGCGACCCCGCATCCGCAGCCGGGCAATCCGCGCCCGCGGCTGTTCCGGCTGCCCGAGGATCGCGCCGTCATCAACCGCTTCGGTTTCAATAACGACGGCGCGGAGGCGATCGCGCAGCGGCTCGCGGCGCGCCCGCGCGACGCGGTGATCGGCCTCAATCTCGGGGCCAACAAGGACAGCCCCGATCGCGCCGCCGATTATGCCGCGGTGCTGCGCATCTGCGGGCCGCATCTCGATTTCGCGACGGTCAATGTCTCCTCGCCCAATACCGGCGGGCTGCGCGATCTGCAGGGCGGTGCGGCGCTGGCAGGGCTGCTCGAGGGGGTGATGGCGGCCCGTGCGGAGCTTGCGCGGCCAGTGCGCATCTTCCTCAAGGTCGCGCCCGATCTCGATGCGGACGCGCTCGCGGCCATTGCCGGGGTGGCGTGCGCCGCCGGGGTGGACGCGATCGTCGCGACCAACACCACGATTGCCCGTGAACATCTGAAAAGTGCAAATTCGGTCGAAGCTGGCGGGTTATCGGGGGCGCCGTTGTTCGAAAAGTCCAACCGAATCCTTGCGCAGCTTTCGCGGGAGACGGGCGGGGAGATGCCGCTGATCGGGGTGGGGGGGGTCGACTCGGGCGCGGCGGCCTATGCCAAGATCCGCGCCGGGGCCTCGGCTGTGCAGCTCTACACGGGGCTGAGCTACCAGGGCCTGTCGCTGGTCGGGCGGATCAATCGCGACCTCGCGGCCTGCCTTGCGCGCGACGGGTTCGCGCGGGTCGCCGATGCCGTCGGCACCGGACGCGACACCTGGTCGTGACGCCTCAGGCGACTGCGCGCGCCTCAACGCGCGGATAATAGAGCGCCATCGTCACGCCGCGCGCGAGGTTGAAGATCATGAAGGCCGCCCAGAGCCCGTGATTGCCCATCAGCGGCAAGAGCGGCAGGAGCACCGCGCCATAGACCGCGAGCGAGACGAGCATCGCGTTGCGCATCTCGCGCGTGGCCGTCGCGCCGATGAAGATGCCGTCGAGCATGTAGCAGGCCAGGCTGATCAACGTGCCCGCCACGACCCAGGGCAGGAAGGCGCGCGCGGCCGCCTGCACCGCCGGGTCGCGCGCCATCACGTCGATCAGCAGCGGCCCGAGAAGTGCGAACCCCGCCGCCAGCACGAGCGCCGCGACAAGGCCCCACTGGCTCGTCATGACGCTCGAGCGGCGCAGCGCGCGCACCGAGCGCGCCCCCACGGCCTGGCCCACCAGCGCCTCGGCGGCGAAGGCGAAGCCATCGAGCGCGAAGGCCACCACATGCAGGAACTGCACCAGCACCTGGTTGGCCGCGAGCGTCACGTCGCCAAGGCCCGAGCCCAGGAACATGAAGCTCACGAAGCCGACCTGCAGCGCCACGGTGCGCACCATGATGTCGCCATTGACGCGCAGCATCAGCCGCAGGCGCACACCGTCGAGAATGCGCTCGAGATCGCGCCAGGCGTTGCCCGCGAACGCCCCACGGCACAGCCACAGCCCCAGCCCGAGCGCCGTCCATTCCGAGATGATCGTCGCCGCGGCGACCCCGTCGACCCCCCAGCCGAGCCCGAGCACGAACCACAGATCGAGGCCGATATTGAGCCCGTTGAGCCAGAGCTGAAGCCCCAGCACTGCGCGGGTGCGCTCCACCGCGATCAGCCAGCCCGTCACCGCGAAGAGCGCGATCGTCGCAGGAGCGCCCCAGATGCGGATGCCGAGATAGCCGCGCGCGAGGTCCTCGACCTCGGCGCTCGCCGGGGCGAGGGTGAAGGCGGCGGCCATCAGCGGCAGTTGCAGCAGGATCAGCCCGACGCCCCCCGCCGCCCCGATCAGGAGCGCGCGCATCAGGATGGCGCCCGCCTCCGGGGTGTCGCGCGCGCCGTGCGCCTGTGCGGCCAGCCCGGAGGTGCCCATGCGCAGGAAGTTGAAGATGCCGTAGATCGCGGTGATGATCACCGCGCCGAGCCCGACCGCCCCGATCGGCGCGGCTGCGCCCATCTGGCCCACCACGCCGGTATCGACGAGCCCGAGGATCGGCACCGTCGCGTTCGCGAGCACGATCGGCAGCGCAATGTCGAGCACGCGGCGATGCGTGATCGGCGCTGTCTCAGCCATCGGGGCCGGGCATCAGGAAATGGCCGATGGCCTGGGCGAAGGGGCGGGCGCGATTGTCCTGCCAGGCCTCCGCCTGCACGCTGGCATAGCGCCGCCCTGAGCGGGTGATGCGCGCGCGGGCATAGGCGTCGCGCGGCAGGCCCGAGCGCAGGTAATCCACGGTGAAATCGATGGTGCGCGGCAGCCGCGGCAGGTTCTGCGGATCGAGTGTCGCCGGGTCGAGCCGGCCGCTCTCCATCTCTTCCCAAAGGATCGACCAGGACAGCTCGATGATCGCCGTGACCTCGAGAAAGGCCGAGGTCGCCCCGCCATGGATCGCCGGCAGGCGCGGATCGCCGATGAGCTTGTCGTCGAAGGGCATCAGCGCGGTGAGCTCGTCGCCGCGCCGGTCGAAACCGATGCCGAGAAAGCGGATATAGGGCACGCCCCCGACGAGGGCGGCGAGCGCGGCGTCGCGGCGCTGCTTGACGACCTGGACGGGTTCGGGCGGCTGTCTCATCGGTGCGCCGCCCGCTCGATGGTGAAGGCGCCGGTGGCGGTGGCGACGGGGCGCGCGGCGTCGTCATCGCGGGCGGTGGCGCGCACGAAGACGACATGGCGGGTGACGTGATAGCACTGCGCCTCGGCGCGCACGCGCTGGCCGGGGGTGGCCGGGCGCATGTAGTCGATGCGCAGGTCGATCGTCGCGGTGCCGGCGGCCTCCGGCAGGCTCATCACGGCCGCCCCGCAGCAGGTGTCCATCAGCGCCGAGACCGCGCCGCCATGAATCACCCCTGTCGCCGGATCGCCGACAAGCTCGGGGGCATAGCCCATCGAGATTTCCGCCGTGCCCGGCTCCAGCCGGTCGAGCCGCATCCCGAGCGCGCGGGCATGCGGCAGGGCGGCGATGAACGCGCCCGGATCGGAGGTGGTCTCGGTACTCATGCGGACTCCTTCGGGTATGCGGGTTTGTCGCGTGCCGGTACGGCGATCGCAAGGGGGATCGCGCGGATGCGCGAGTTGCGCCGGCGCGCGCTCCGGCCTAGGGTCGCCGCGCGGAAAGCGGGTTATGCGCATGGACGAGACGCGGCTGAGCTTCAGGGAGATGTGCGCGCGCTTCGAGGTGACGCCGCGCACCCTGCGCTATTACGAATACATCGAGCTGCTGCGCCCAGAGAAGGAGGGCCGCGCGCGCTTCTACGGCCCGCGCGAGGTGGCGCGGATGACGTTGATCCGGCGCGGGCGGCGCTTCGGCTTCACGCTCGAGGAGATCCGGCAATGGCTCGAGCTCTACGAGACGCAGGGCACGCGCGCCCAGCTCGAGACCTGGATCGAGCGCGCCGATCGCCAGCTCGAGGAGCTCGCGCGCCAGCGCGCCGAACTGGCGCAGACGATCGAGGAGTTGCGCGGCCTGCGCGACGCGGCCGAGCGGGAACTCGCCGCCGCCGACCCTGAGGTGGAACGCAAGCGCGGCTGACGCAGCGTAACCCGGCGGCCCCGGCTTGAAGGGGCGCGAGGCGATCTGCATCTGTGACGGGAGGCGCGGGGCCGCCGTCGATCGCTTGGGGGAGCTCATGGCCGATTACACGCCGCCGATCCGTGACATGCAGTTCGTGCTGCACGATGTGCTCGACGTCGCGACTGCGGAGATTCCCGGCTACGAGGAGCTGGAGCGCGATTTCACGGCGGCGGTGCTCGAGGAGGCCGGCAAGATCTCCGCCGCGCTGCTCGCGCCGCTCAACGCGGCGGGCGATGCGCAGGGCTGCCGGCTCGAGAACGGCACGGTCACTACCCCGGAGGGCTTTCGCGACGCCTATGCGCGCATCCGCGAGGGCGGCTGGATCGGGCTGGACGCCGATCCCGATTACGGCGGGCAGGGAATGCCCTATCTGCTCGGCACGGCCGTGGGCGAGATGTTCGTCTCCGCCAACATGGCCCTCAACATGTATCAGGGCCTCACCCATGGCGCCTATTCGGCGATCCATGCACATGGCTCGCCCGAGCAGAAGGCGTTGTATCTGCCCCGGCTCGTCTCCGGCGAATGGTCGGGCACGATGAACCTGACCGAGCCGCAATGCGGCACCGATCTGGGGCTCATCCGCACCAAGGCCGAGCCGCAGGAAGACGGAAGCTACCGCATCACCGGCCAGAAGATCTGGATCTCGGGCGGCGAACACGACCTGACCGACAACATCATCCATCTCGTGCTCGCGAAGATTCCCGGCGGGCCCGAGGGCACGAAGGGCATCAGCCTGTTCATCGTGCCCAAGTTCCTGCCCGACGCCGACGGCAATCCCGGCGCGCGCAATGGCGTCACCTGCGGCGGGCTCGAGCACAAGATGGGCATTCATGGCAACGCCACCTGTGTGATGCATTACGACGGGGCGACCGGCTTTCTGGTGGGCAAGGAGCACGCCGGGCTGCGGGCGATGTTCACGATGATGAACGAGGCGCGCATCGGCGTGGGGCTGCAGGGCTATGCGATGGCGGCGGCGGCGCAGCAGCAGGCGGCTTCCTTCGCGCGCGAGCGTCTGCAGGGGCGCGCCATCGGGCGGCCGGCGGCCCCCGATCGGCCCGCCGACCCGATCATCGTGCACCCCGATGTACGCCGCAACCTCATGGTGCAGAAGGCCTTCGTGGAGGGCGCGCGCGCCTTCGCCTTCTGGGGCGCGTCGCTGATCGACCGCGCCGCGCGCAACGACGACGCCGAGGCCGAAGCGCTGGTGTCGCTGCTCACCCCCGTCATCAAGGGGTTCCTGACCGACAAGGGCTTCGAGACGGCCGTCGCCGCACAGCAGACCTTCGGCGGCTCGGGCTATGTGCGCGAATGGGGCGTCGAGCAGATGGTGCGCGATGCGCGCATCGCGATGATCTACGAGGGCACCAACGGCATCCAGGCGCTCGATCTGGTGGGGCGCAAGCTCGGCCAGGAGGGCGGCGCGGCGGTGCGCGCCTTCTTCGCCGAGGTCGAGGCCGCGATCGCGGGGGCGAAGGGCGGTCCTCTAGAGGATGAATATGCCGCGCCGCTGCGCGCGGCGCTGTCGGACATGCAGGCCGCGGCGGGGTATTTCCTCAAGCGCGCGGCGCAGAATCCCGAGGATGCGCTCGCCGGGGCGCATGATTTCATGCATCTGTTCGGGCATGTCGCGCTCGGGCTGATGTGGCTGCGCTTGGCGCAGGCAGCGCGCCGCGGCCTCGATGCGGGGGCCGCGGATGCCACCTTCCTCGAGGCCAAGCTCGCCACCGGGCGCTACTACATGGCCCGCGAGCTGCCCGCGACGGCGCTGCACCGTGCGCGCATCGAGGCGGGGGGCGCATCGGTGATGGCGCTGCCGGCGGAGGCGTTCTAGTCTTCCCCGAAAGGGAGGGACACGGATGACAGCGCAACTTTACTGCTTCGGCGAATCGGGCAACGCTTACAAGGCTGCGCTCACCATGACGCTGGCCGACCATGACTGGGAACCGGTCTGGGTCGATTTCTTCGGCGGTGAAACCCGCACGCCGGAGTTTCGCGCTCTCAACGAGATGGGCGAGGTGCCCGTCTATGTCGATGGGGCGTTCACCCTCACGCAGTCGGGCATGATTCAGGATTACATCGCCTCCAAGACCGGCAAGCTCGCCGGGCGGTCGGCCGATGAGCGCCGCGAGGTGCTGCGCTGGATCTTCTGGGACAACCAGAAGCTCTCGGGAATGGCGGGGCCGGCGCGGTTCCTCGCCAATTTCCTGCCCCCCGAAAAACGCCCCGAAGGCGCGATCCCCTTCCTGCAGGGCCGCCTGCAGGCCGCGCTCAAGGTGCTCGAGGGCCGGCTCGCCGGACGCGACTGGATCGCCACCGAGGCGCCCACGATCGCGGACTGCGCCTGCTGCGGCTATCTCTACTATCCCGAGCCCTTCGGCTTCGAGCGCGCCGAATGGCCCAATATCGATGCCTGGCTGGCGCGCCTCGCGGCGCTGCCGGGCTGGAAACATCCCTATGATCTGATGCCCGGCTCGCCCGCCGACCGGGCCTGAGGAGGACCCCATGAGCGACGCCTACATCTACGACGCCGTCCGCACCCCGCGCGGCAAGGGCCGCAAGGATGGGGCGCTGCAGGAGGTCACCGCGCTGCGGCTTTCGGCGCTGACCCTCGACGCGCTGGCCGAGCGCAACGACCTCGACACATCCGCCATCGAGGACGTGATCTGGGGCAACGCCACGCAGGTGGGCGAGCAGGGCGGCTGCCTCGCGCGCACGGCGGTGCTGGCCTCCGGGTTCGACGAGCGCGTGCCGGGGCTGTCGATCAACCGCTTCTGCGCCTCGGGGATGGAGGCCGTCAATCTCGCCGCCAACCAGGTTCGCGCCGGGGCGGGCGAGGCCTATGTCGCCGGCGGCGTCGAAATGATGGGCCGCGTGGCGATGGGGTCGGACGGGGCGGCCGTGGCCGTCGATCCGACCGTGGCGATGGAGCGGTATTTCGTCCCGCAGGGCATCGCCGCCGACATCATCGCCACGCGCTTCGGCTTCTCGCGCGATGACGCCGATGCCTTCGCGGTGGAGTCGCAGCGCCGCGCGGCGGCGGCCTGGGCCGATGGGCGCTTTGCGCGCTCCGTCCTGACGGTGCGCGACGTCAACGGCCTGCCGATCCTCGATCGCGACGAGCATATGCGCCCCGAGACCGACATGCAGTCGCTCGGCGCGCTCAAGCCCTCCTTCAAGGAGCAGGGCGAAGTGATGCCCGGCTTCGATGAGGTCGCGCTGATGAAGTATCCCGAGTTGGAGAAAATCGACCATATCCACCATGCCGGCAATTCCTCGGGCATCGTGGACGGTGCTGCCGGGGTGCTCGTCGCCAGCAAGGCGTTCGGGGAAAGACACGGTTTGAAACCAAGGGCCCGCATCCGGGCCGCGGCCCGGATCGGCACCGATCCGACGATCATGCTCACCGGCCCGGTGCCCGTGACCGAGAAGATCCTCGAGACCTCCGGCATGCAGATTTCCGACATCGACCTGTTCGAGGTCAACGAGGCCTTCTCCTCGGTGGTGTTGCGCTTCATGCAGGCTTTTGATGTCGATCACGACCGCGTCAACGTGAATGGCGGTGCCATCGCGATGGGCCACCCGCTGGGCGCGACGGGGGCGATCATCATCGGCACGCTGCTCGACGAGATGGAACGGTCGGGCAAGGGCACCGGGCTTGCCACGCTGTGCGTCGCCTCGGGGATGGGCGCGGCCACGATCCTCGAGCGCGTGTGAGGGAGGACGCCATGAGCGATTTCAACTACGCCACCGACGCCGACGGCATCGCCACCATCACCTGGGACATGCCGGGCAGGTCGATGAACGTGCTCACCATCGCGGGGCTCGAGGAACTCTCCGCCTGCGTCGAGCGCGCGCTCGGCGACGAGTCCGTCAAGGGCGTCGTCATCACCTCGGCGAAGAAGGATTTTGCCGGGGGCATGGATCTCAACGTGATCGCGCAGATGAAGGATGCGGCCGGCGACGATCCGGCGCGCGGGGTCTTTGACGGGATCATGCAGATGCATGGCGTCCTGCGCCGCATCGAGCGCGCCGGAATGGACGAGCGCAACAAGGGCGGCAAACCGATCGCGGCGGCGCTGCCCGGCACCGCGCTCGGCATCGGGCTGGAACTCGCGCTCTCTTGCCATCGCAGCTTCGCCGCCGACAACCCCGCCGCGAAGATCGGTCTGCCGGAGATCAAGGTTGGGCTGTTTCCCGGCGCGGGCGGCACGACGCGGCTGTCGCGCAAGCTCGGCGCGATGGGGGCATCGCAGTTCCTGCTCGAGGGCAAGCTGGTGGAGCCGAAGAAGGCGAAATCCTCGGGCCTCATCGACGAGGTCGCCGCCGATCCCGTCGCCGCGGCGCGCGACTGGGTGCTGGCGGCCACCGACGCCGACATCGTCAAGCCGTGGGACGCGAAGGGCTGGAAGATGCCCGGCGGCGCGCCCTACACGCCGGACGGCTTCATGACCTTCGTCGGCGCCTCGGCGATGGTCAACGGCAAGACCAAGGGGGTTTATCCGGCCGCCAGGGCGCTGCTGTCGGCGGTCTATGAGGGCGCGCTGGTGCCGTTCGAGACGGCGCTGCGCATCGAGGCGCGCTGGTTCACGCATGTGCTGATGGATCCGACCTCGGGCGCGATGATCCGCTCGCTCTTCATCAACAAGGAGGCGCTGGAGAAGGGCGCGAACCGCCCGGACGCACCCGATCAGAGGGTGCGCAAGCTCGGCGTGCTGGGCGCGGGGATGATGGGCGCCGGGATCGCCCATGTGAGCGCCGAGGCCGGCATCGAGGTCGTGCTCATCGATGCCGGGCAGGCCAATGCCGAGCGCGGCAAGGCGCATTCCGAGGGGCTGCTCGACAAGGCCATCAAGCGCGGCAAGCTCACCGAGGACGGCAAGGCCGAGGTGCTCGGGCGCATCACCCCGACGACGGATTACGCCGCGCTCGAGGGCTGCGATCTCGTCATCGAGGCGGTGTTCGAGGACCCGAAGGTCAAGGCCGAGGTCACGCGGCGGACGCTGGAGGTCGTCGGCTCCGATTGCATCATGGCCACCAATACCTCCACCCTGCCGATCACCAGGCTCGCCGGGGCGAGCGACCGGCCCGAGGATTTTATCGGCATCCACTTCTTCAGCCCCGTCGACAAGATGCTGCTCGTCGAGATCATCCGCGGCGAGAAGACGGGCGACCGCGCCGTCGCGCGCGCGCTCGATTTCGCGCGCCAGATCCGCAAGACGCCGATCGTGGTCCATGATGCGCGCTTCTTCTACGCCAATCGCTGCATTATCCCCTATCTCAACGAGGGCATCCGCATGGTGCGCGAGGGGATCGCGCCCGCGCTCGTCGAGAATGCGGCGCGGATGCTGGGGATGCCGCTGGGTCCGCTGCAGCTCACCGACGAGACCTCGATCGAGCTCGGCGTGCGGATCGCGAAGGCCACGAAGGCCGAGATGGGCGATGCCTATCCCCATGACGACGTCGACGAGGTGACCTTCTGGCTTTACGGCGAGGGCCGGCTCGGGCGCAAGGCGAAGGCGGGCTTCTACAGCTATGACGATGACGGCAAGCGCATCGGGCTTTGGGCGGGGCTTTCGGAGAAGTTCCCGCCCGCCGCGGCGCAGCCCGATCTCGAGACGGTCAAGCGCCGGCTCCTGCTCGTGCAGGCGCTCGAGGCGGTGCGCGCGCTCGAGGAGGGGGTGCTCACCGATGTGCGCGAGGGGGATGTCGCGGCGATCCTCGGCTGGGGCTTCGCGCCTTGGTCCGGCGGGCCGTTCTCCTGGCTCGACCGGGTGGGCGCGGCGCAGGCGGCGGACTGGTCCGATGCGCTCGCGCGCGAACACGGCGCGCGCTTCGCGCCGCCCGCGATGCTGCGCGAGATGGCACGAAGCGGAGCGCGGTTTCACCGCAACGCCGCGGCGGCGTGACTCAGCCGTCGAAGCCGTAACCGAAGCGTGCAATATCCTCGGCGCAGAGCGTCGCGACCCGCTCGGCGGCGGCGTCGGTATAGTAGACGCGCCAGTCGCGGGCGCGATCGGAGGCGTTGGCGCGCGCGAGCGGAGCGAGGCGAAAGCCCAGATGCGTCTCGAGCGGGCCGATATCGGTCTCGAGATGCTCGATCCGGAGGAACAGATCGGCGCGCTCGACCCCGTCGGGATCCCTGACGTAACGGCCGTAAGGGTTGGCGCGGATGGTGTTCGCGGTGTGCGGATGCGCGATGAAATCCGCAAGCTCGAGGCGCTTTGCCAGCGTGACCGCGCGGTGGTCGAATTCCTGCGCGCGCAGCCAGTGATAGTAGCTCACGATCCGGTCCCAGGGGTTGCGCACAAGCGTGAAGACGAAAAGCTGCGTCATTTCCTCGCGCGTGACGAGCCCCTCGGCATCGGCGAGCCGCGCGTGTTTCCAGAGCCGTCCGCGTGTCGCGACGCCCTTGATCCGCCGGCGCCGGCGCCGGGCCTTCGGGGTGTCGCCGATCATGATGTCATCGGCCATCGCACGCCCCTCGAGCGCGAGGGCGAGCGCCGTTCCGCCCGTCTTGGGGATGTGCACGAAGACATAGCCGCGCCCGCGCGAGACGATCATGGCCCGGCCCCGCCCCGGCGATCACGCTGGCGCGCGGGCGTGGCCCGCTGCGCGCCGATGCCGATCGGCGGGGCGGCGCGCGCGGGATCAGCTCGCGGGGCCATCCCCGCCCGGCGCACGGGCCTCGAGCGCCTCGATGCGGGCGCGCAGCTCGGCGTTCTCCTCGCGCGCGCGCCGCGCCATTGCCTCGACGGCGTCGAATTCCTCGCGGGTGACGAAGTCGCGCTCGGCCATCCAGCGATCCATCAGGCTGCGAAAGGCGGTTTCGGCCTCGCCGCGCGCGCCCTGGGCCACGCCCATCGCGTTGGTGACGAGCTGCGCCATGTCGTCGAGAAACCGGCTCTGGCTCTGCATGCGAAACTCCTCGTTGTGCCCCTCGTTTATGTGACGGCGCCGGGCAAATCACAAGGTTGACTTCGCCGCACCCCGGCGGGCAAGAGGCGCGAAAGGAGAAACCATGCTCGCCGCGATCCCGTTTCCCGACATCTCGCCCGAAATCTTCACAATCGAGATCGGCAATTTCCAGTTCGCACTGCGGTGGTATGCGCTGGCCTATATCGCGGGGCTGCTGATCGGCTGGTGGATCGTGGCGGCGCTGATGCGCCGGCCGGCGCTGTGGCCGGGCGAGCGCGCGCCGATGGCGCCGGCGAAGGCGGAGTTCCTGCTCACCTGGGTCATCATCGGGGTGATCCTCGGCGGGCGGCTCGGCTTCGTGCTCTTCTACGAACCGGCCTTCTACCTCGCGAATCCGGGGCAGATCCTGCAGATCTGGCAGGGCGGGATGTCCTTTCACGGCGGTCTGCTCGGGGTCCTCGTGGCCGGGGTCCTTTTCTGCCGCCGGCACGGCGTGCCGGTGCTGCCGCTTGCGGATGCCGTCGCGGTGGCCGCGCCGGTGGGGCTGTTGCTCGGGCGGGTGGCGAATTTCATCAATGCCGAGCTCTGGGGCCGGCCCACGCAAATGCCCTGGGGGGTGATCTTTCCGGGCCCGGGGGCGCAGACCTGCCCGCCGGGCTGGGAGGGTGCCTGCGCACGCCACCCGACCCAGCTCTACGAGGCCGGGCTCGAGGGGCTGGTGCTGGGGCTCGTCCTGCTGGTGGTGGTGCGCCGGGGCGGGCTGACGCTGCCGGGGCTGGCGACGGGGGTGTTCCTCGTCGGCTACGGGGCGGCGCGCGCCTTCGTCGAGATCTACCGGGTCGCGGATGTGCAGTTCATCACGCCGGACAACCCGATGGGCCACGTGATCCGTATCGGCGAGGCCGGACTGTCGATGGGGCAGATCCTGTCGCTACCGATGGTCGTGGCCGGGGCGGTCCTGATCCTCGTGGCGCGGCGGCGGGCGGCGTGACGGCGCTCGGGGAGCTGATCGCGCGGCGCATCGCCGCCGAAGGGCCGATCACCGTCGCCGATTACATGACCGAGTGCCTGCTGCACCCCGAGCATGGCTATTACAGCACCCGCGATCCGCTGGGTGCGGCGGGCGATTTCACCACCGCGCCGGAGATCAGCCAGATCTTCGGCGAGCTGACGGGCCTCGCGCTGGCGCAGGCCTGGCGCGATCAGGGCCGCCCGGCGCCCTTCGCGCTGGCCGAGCTGGGGCCGGGGCGCGGCACGCTGATGGCGGACATGCTGCGCGCCACCCGCGCGGTGCCGGGCTTTCACGCGGCGCTGCAGCTGCATCTCGTGGAGGCGTCGCCGGCCCTGCGCGACCGTCAGGCCGCCACGCTCGCGGATCATGCCCCGGCCTGGCATCATGCGGCCGCGGAGCTTCCGGGGCTGCCGCTGTTTCTCGTGGCCAACGAATTCTTCGACGCGCTCGCGGTGCGCCAATTCATCCGCGCGGGAGAGGCCTGGCGCGAGCGGGTGATCGGGCTGTGCGACGGTGCGCTGGCGTTCGGGCTCGCGGCGCCGGCGCGCCTTGCGGCGCTCGAGGATCGCCTCGCGGATACTGCCGAGGGCGATCTCGTCGAGCTGCGCGCGGCCGCAGACCCGATCATCGCGGAACTCGGCGCGCGGATCGGGGCCCATGGCGGCGCCGCGCTGATCGTGGATTACGGCGACTGGGGCTCGCGCGGGGACACGTTGCAGGCGGTGCGCGGACATGCGCCCCAGGATCCGCTCGCGGCCCCCGGCGAAGCCGATCTGACTGCGCATGTGGATTTTCGCGCGCTCGCGCGGGCGGCTTCGGTGCCGGTGGCGGGGCCGGTGGGTCAGGGGCTCCTGCTCGAGCGGCTCGGTGCGACGGAGCGGGCGCGGGCGCTGGCGCGCGGGCTGGCGGGGGAAGCGCTCGAGTCGCATGTCGCGGCGCATCGGCGCTTGACCCATCCCGGCGAAATGGGAACCCTGTTCAAGGCCATCGCGCTGCACCCGCCCGATACCGCGCCGCCACCCGGATTCGCGCCATGACGCTCGAGATTCTCACCGCCGACCCGCTCGCCCCGCTGCGCCACGGCTTCTTCACGCGCAAGGGCGGGGCGTCCTCTGGCGTGTTCGCGGGGCTCAATTGCGGGCCCGGCTCCTCGGACCAGGCGCATGCCGTCGCGATCAACCGCGCGCGCGTGGCCGGGGCGCTGGGGGTGGCGCCGGGGGCGCTGGTCTCGCTCGATCAGGTCCATTCCGCCGAGATCGTGACCATCGACGCCCCGCCGGGCGAACGGCCGCGCGGCGACGGGCTGGTGACGGCGACGCCGGGGATCGCGCTCGCCGTGCTCACGGCCGACTGCCAGCCGGTGCTGATGGCCGATGCGCGCGCGGGGGTGATCGCGGCGGTGCATGCGGGCTGGCGCGGCACGCTGGACGGTGTGCTCGAGGCCGCGATCGCGGCGATGGAGGCGCTCGGCGCCGAGCGCGGTGCCATCACCGCCGTGGTCGGCCCCACCATCAGCCAGCGCGCCTACGAGGTCGGCCCGGAAATCCTCGACGCCTTCATGACCGAGGATCCCGAACATGCCCGCTTCTTCGCCAAGGGCCGCGATGACCGGCTGCTCTTCGATCTGCCGGGGCTCGGGGTATTCCGGCTGCGCCGCGCCGGGGTGGGGCATTCGGAATGGACCCGCCACTGCACCTACGAGCAGCCGGATCTCTTCTTCTCGCATCGCCGCTCCGTGCATGACGGCGCGGCGGATTACGGGCGGCTGATCTCGGCGATCCGGATCTGAGCCTCAGAAATCGACCCTGAACCCGGGCAGCTCCAGCGCCGCCATCAGGTCGCGCAGCTCCTGGCGCGCGGCGATGTTGGACAGGCTCAGCCGCCCCTCGGCCCCGACATCGCGCAGATCGAGCAGGGTGAGCCCGCGCGGGAACAGCTCGCGAAAGATCACCCGCTCGGAGAATCCGGGCGCCACGCGAAAGCCGATCCGCCGCGCGAGCTCCGACAGCGCCGTGCCCACCTTGCGCTTGTTGTGCATCTGCTGCGAGCCCATGCGGTTGCGCAGCACGATCCAGTCGATCGGGTCGAGCCCGGCCTTCGCGCGCAGCTGCCGCGCGCCCCAGACCATCTCGGAATAGATCGACGGCCCCTTGACCTTGCCCGTTTCCGCATCGATCCGCGCGAGCAGGTCGAAATCCACGAAGCTGTCATTGAGCGGGGTGATCAGCGTATCGGCGAGCGAGTGCGCGCCGTGGCTGAGATAGGTGTGCGAGCCCGGGCAGTCGATGACGAGGAAATCGGCCTCGGCCTCCATCGCGGCGATCACCCGCGAGAGCTGCAGATCCTGCACCGACTCGCCGGGGCCGGGCTCCGAGTCCGCGATCTCGGGCAGCTCGTGCACCACCGGCGCGGGCAGCGTGTGTCCGGACCGGCCGGCATAGGCGATGCGGTTCTCGATGTAGCGCGCGAAGCTGCGTTGCCGCAGGTCGAGATCGAGCGCCGCGACGCCGTGGCCAGCGCGTGCGAGCGCCGTGGCGACATGCATCGAGGTGGTGGACTTGCCCGAGCCGCCCTTCTCGTTGCCGCAAACTATGATATGCGCCACGCGGTCTCTCCCGGCCTTCCCGACACAAAAGGACGCGGCACAAGGGCCGCGTCCCCTCCATATGTTGTGTCACGCCCGGTGAAAAGCGGCGTTCAGAAGCCGAGCCCGGCGTATTTGTTCTTGAACTTGGAGACGCGCCCGCCGGTGTCCATCAGCCGCTGCGAGCCGCCGGTCCAGGCCGGGTGGCCGCTCGGATCGATGTCGAGCGTCATGGTGTCGCCCTCCGCGCCCCATGTGGAGCGCATCTGCACCACGGTGCCATCGGTCATCTTGACATCGATGACGTGGTAATCGGGATGAATGTCCTTCTTCATGGCAGCTCTCCTCAGGCGCGGGCCGATTTCGGCGGGCGGTAGTTGGTCTTCTCGGGGATGCGGGCCGACTTGCCGCGCCGGTCGCGCAGGTAGTAGAGCTTGGCGCGCCGCACCCGGCCGCGGCGGATCACCTTGATGCTGTCGATATTGGTCGAGTAGAGCGGAAAGATCCGCTCGACCCCTTCGCCGAAGGAGATCTTGCGCACCGTGAAGGAGGCGCCGACACCGCTGCCGCCCTTGCGCGCAATGCACACGCCTTCGAAATTCTGCACCCGCGAGCGCGTGCCCTCGGTGACCTTGTAGCCCACACGGATCGTGTCGCCGGCCTTGAAATCGGGGATGTCCTTGCCGAGTTCGGCGATCTGCTCGGCTTCGAGCTGCGCGATCGTGTTCATCGCGATGTCCTTTCCTTGCGCGGTTCGTGCCGCGGCGTGATGCCCCCTCAGAGCTCTCGGTCTCCATCCGGGTCCCCGCCGTCGGTTCGGCGAGCCCGCCAGAGATCAGGGCGGCGTTCTTTCGTCAGCCTCTCGGCCTCGGCCCTCCGCCAGGCGGCGATCTTCGCGTGGTGGCCCGACAGGAGAATGTCCGGCACCGCGCGGCCTTTCCAGACGGCGGGTCGCGTATACTGCGGGTGCTCCAGCAATCCGTGCGCGAAGGACTCCTCCGCGACCGACTCCTGATTCCCGAGCACGCGCGGTATAAGCCGGACCGTGGCGTCGATCAAGGCCATCGCCGCGATCTCGCCGCCGGTGAGGACGAAATCCCCCAGGCTGACCTCGGTGACCCCGTATTCCTCGAGCACGCGCTCGTCGATGCCCTCGAAGCGCCCGCAGATCATGACCACGCCGGGGCCTTCGGCGAGCCGCGCGGCCATGGCCTGATCGAAGCGCCGCCCGCGCGGCGACAGCGCCAGGATCGGCATCCCGGGCGCGGGCGCGGCGGCCTCGATCGCGCTGCCGAGCACATCGGGGCGCAGCACCATCCCCGCGCCGCCGCCGGCCGGCGTGTCATCGACGTTGCGGTGCTTGCCGATGCCGAAGCGGCGCAGCTCCACCGTCTCTAGCGCCCAGAGCCCCCGCTCGCGCGCGCGCCCGACCAGCGACAGCGCGAGCGGGCCGGGGAAGGCATCGGGAAACAGCGTGATGACCTTCGCCGTCCAGGCCCCGGCGAGCTGCGGCGGCCCCTCCATGAGCGGGCGTGGCTGCGCCGAGGCGGAGACCCTGACGCGGCCATGGGAGCGGCGCGGCGGATCGCTCATGGCTCGAACAGCCCCGGCGGCGGATCGGCGATCACCACCCCTGCCGCGAGATCGACCATCGGCACCATCTCGCGCGTGAAGGGCAGGGAGACCGGCTCGCCTCCGCCCGGCGGCGCCACCTCCAGCAGATCGCCGGCGCCGTGATCCATCACCGCGCGGATGCGGCCGAGCGCCGCTCCGTTGCCGTCGCGCACCTCAAGGCCGATCAGATCGGCATGGTAGAACTCGTCATCGGGCAGCGCGGGCAGCCGCTCGCGCGGGACATGCAGCCGCGTGCCGCGCAGCGCGGCGGCGGCGCTGCGGTCGCCGATCCCGTCGAGGCGCGCCGCGAGCCCGTCCTTGAGCACTCGCAGCGCGGTGATCTCGAAGCGGCGCTCGCCGTCCTCGCTCGTCAGCGCGCCGTATTCGGCGATCGCCTCGGGACGGGCGCAGAAGCTCTTGAGCCGCACCTCGCCGCGCACCCCGTAGGCGCCGGCGATGGCCCCGACACAGACGCTGCGCGCTGGCATGGCCGCACCCGGCCGTTACTCGGCGTCGGCCGGTGCCGCGGCTTCGGCCGCCTTCGCGGCGCGGGCCTCGGCGCGTTCCTTGGCCTTCTTGCCGGGCTCGGCCTTCTTCATGTTGGCGCGCTCCTTCTTCGGCAGCGCCCCCGCGGCCTCCAGCATGCGCGAGACGCGGTCGGTCGGCGTCGCGCCATGCGCGAGCCAGGCCTGCACGCGCTCGATGTCGATGACGACGCGATCCTCGCGGTCCTTGGGCAGCAGCGGGTTGTAGGTTCCCAGCTTTTCGATGAAGCGGCCGTCGCGCGGCATCCGGCTGTCGGCGGCGACGATCTGGTAGAAGGGGCGCTTCTTCGAGCCACGGCGGGCGAGGCGGATCTTGGTGGCCATTGTCGGTCTCCTTGGTTTGGCTTGGCGGCGCGGGGCCGCCTACTGGCGTTGTTTCTCGTGGTGGCGAATCACTTCGCTGATGATGAAGTTCAGGAAGTTGCGGGCGAATTCCGGGTCGAGATCGGCCTCCTTGGCGAGCCATTCGAGCCGCTCGATCTGGCGCGCCTCGCGCTCGGGATCGGCCGAGGGCAGGTCGTGCTCGGCCTTCAGCCGGCCGACATCCTTGGTGTGGCGGAACCGCTCGGCGAGGGTGTAGACGAGGATCGCGTCGAGCCGGTCGATGCTGTCGCGATGCTCCTTGAGCAGCGCAGCGGCGCGATCGGCGGCATCGGCCGCGGCGGATTGCGGGAGAGTCGGGTCGCTCATTGCAGTGCCTCCGGGGCGGGATGCCGCCAGACCCCCATGCGGCCGTAACGCGCATGGTCGAAATCCCGCTCGTAGCGGCAACCGAGACGCTCGGCCAGCGCGATGGAGCGGGTGTTGGCCGCGTCGATCAGGCTGATCGCGGTCGCCCAGCCTAGGGTGCCGTAAGCGTGGTGCCGGGTCGCCTCGGCGGCTTCGCGGGCGATGCCAAGCCCCTCGGCCGCCCCGGTTACGGTCCAGCCGATCTCGGGCTCCGGCCAGCCCTCGGGGAACCATGGTCCTACGCGCCCGCAATAGGCGCCGGTGCTGCGCTCCTCGACGGCAAAGAAGCCGTAGCCGCGCAGCACCCAGTGCCCGAGGATCGTCGCCAGCGAGCGCCACGCTTCCTCGGCATTCATCGGGCCGCCGACGAAACGCGCCCGCTCCGAGGCCAGAAACGTCGCCTCGGCCGGAAAATCGGCCTGCGATGGCGGCCTCAGGCGCAGACGCGCGGTTTCGATGACGGTCGCGTCGATCATTTCTTGCGCCCCATGCCGCCGAGCCCCTGCGGCAGCCCGCCGCCGCCCATGCCGGGCATCTGCTGGCCGACGCCGCGCGCCATCTGCTGCAATGCGGCCTGATCGACCTGCTCGGGCTGTCCGCCGCCCTTGCCCATCATCCCGGCCATGGCCTGCTTGAGCATGCCCTTCTTGCCCATCTTCTTCATCATGTCGGCCATCTGGCGGTGCTGCTTCAGGAGCTTGTTGAGCTCGGGCACGTCGAGCCCGGCGCCCTTGGCGATGCGCTTCTTGCGGCTGGCCTGCAGGATCTGCGGGTTGGCGCGTTCCTTCTTCGTCATCGACTGGATGAGCGCGATCTGGCGGCGCAGCATCGTGTCGTCGAAGCCCGCGCTCTCGGCCTGCTTGGCCATCTTGCCCATGCCGGGCATCATGCCCATCACGCTCTCCATGCCGCCCATCTTGAGCATCTGCTCGAGCTGGGTTCGCAGGTCGTTCATGTTGAACTGACCCTTCTGGAAGCGCTTCATCATGCGCTCGGCCTGCTCGGCCTCGAAGGTCTCCTGCGCCTTCTCGACGAGCGCGACGATGTCGCCCATGCCGAGAATGCGCCCGGAGATGCGCTCGGGATCGAACGCCTCGAGCGCGTCGGTCTTCTCGCCGAGGCCCACGAAGCGGATCGGCTTGCCGGTGACCGCGCGCATCGACAGCGCTGCACCCCCGCGCCCGTCGCCGTCCATGCGGGTGAGCACGACGCCCGAGATGCCGACCTTGCCGTCGAACTCCGAGGCGACATTGACGGCGTCCTGCCCGGTCAGCCCGTCAACGACCAGCAGCGTCTCGCGCGGGGCGACGGCGTCGCGCACCGCCTGGACCTCGTCCATGAGCACATCGTCGATATGCAGCCGCCCGGCGGTGTCGAGGATATAGACATCGTAGCCGCCGAGGCTTGCCTGCGTCTTCGCGCGTTTGGCGATCTGGACCGCCTTTTCGCCGGGCACGATCGGCAGCGTGTCCACCCCGATCTGGGTGCCGAGCACGGCGAGCTGCTCCATTGCGGCGGGGCGGTTGGTGTCGAGCGAGGCCATGAGCACCCGCTTGCCCTCGCGCTCCGAGAGGCGGCGGGCGAGCTTGGCGGTCGTGGTGGTCTTGCCCGAGCCCTGAAGCCCGACCATCAGCACCGGCGCGGGCGGGTTGTCGATCTTGAGCGCACCGGGGTCGTCCTCGCCCGCGAGCGTCGCCTTGAGCTCGTCATGGACGATCTTGACGACCTGTTGACCCGGCGTGACCGATTTCGTCACCGCCGCGCCGGTGGCCTTGGACTGCACGCGCTTGATGAAGTCGCGCGCCACCGGCAGCGAGACATCGGCCTCCAGCAGCGCCACGCGAACCTCGCGCAGCGCCGTCTTGACATCCTCCTCGGTGAGCGCGCCCTGCCGGGTGAGGCGCTCGAACACGCCGGAGAGGCGTTCGGACAGATTCTCGAACATGCGCGGCCCTCCAGACCCGTTTCCCTTGCCCCGAACATAAGACGAGGCGCGCCAATCACCAACGGCACCCGCGGGCGAAACCTCGCTGACGGGTGGCGATCCCGGCGCACGGGCCGGGACCGGAAGCGCGGACACTTCCGGATGATGGGCGCCATTAGCCGCAGCCCGGCACCGAAGTCAAGCCGCCGGCGCGAGGGGAGCGATCCGCGCCCGGGCCGCGAACCGGGCCTTGCGGGTGGGGCAGGGCTGTGCACAGTGTGCGCGAAGTCGACGATGCGCGATCGCGTCGCGCGCGAGACGCCGCCGCGCGGGCGGCCATGAGGGCTCGAACACCGCCTTGGACAGCTGGGACGACATCCGCACTGCCTATCAGGTCGCCCGCGCGGGCACCGTCAGCGGTGCGGCCGAGGCGCTCGGCGTGCACCATGCCACGGTCATCCGCCATGTCGACGCGCTCGAGGCGCGGCTGGGCACGCGGCTGTTCCAGCGCCATGCGCGCGGCTACACCCCGACGGAGGCGGGCGCCGACCTGCTGCGCATCGCGCAGACCACCGACGAACAGTTCGCCGAGCTCGCCGCCCGGCTCAGCGGCGGCGGCGATGCCATCACGGGCGAGCTGGTGATCACCGCGCTGCCCGAGCTCTCGCGCTTTCTCGTGCCCTGCCTCGCCCGTTTCGGGGCGGCGCATCCGGGGCTCGTGACGCGGCTGCATCTCGATACGCGGCTGTTCCGGCTCGAATACGGCGAGGCGCATGTGGCGATCCGAGCCGGCGCCGCGCCGCGCGAGCCCGACAATGTGGTGCGCCCCTTCGGCCGGCTGCGCCATGCGCTTTTCGCCGCGCCCGCCTATGTCGCGGCGCATGGCCTGCCGGCGGCGGATACGCTCGACGGGCATGCCTTCGTCGGCGGCGATGCCGAGGCCGAGCGCGTGCCCTTCCTGCGCTGGCTGGCCGAGACGGTCCCGCGCGAGCGCGTGGTCTTTCGCAGCCCCGACGTCGCCGCGCGCCAGCAGGCGGTGCTCGAGGGGGCCGGGCTCGGCTTCCTGCCGCTGCACATGGCCGAGGATCACCCCGAGCTCGTCCAGATCCTGCCGGCGCGCGATGACTGGGACGCGCCGCTCTGGCTGGTGACGCATGTCGATCTGCATCGCAGCGCCAAGGTGCAGGCCTTTCTCGAGCATCTGCGCGCCGCGGCGGCGAACTGGCCGCTGGCGCCGGCGCGGTCGGCGTGATGGCGCTGGCGCCGCGCACCGCCGGGCATCTGGCGATGCTCACCTTCTCGCTTCTCGTGGCGGGCTCCTTCAGCCTCGGCGCGCTCGTCGCGAACGACATCCCCCCCGTCGCGATCACTGCGGCAAGGTTCCTGCTCGCGGCGGTGATTCTCGGCGCGCTTGCCGCCGTGGCGGGGCCGGGGCTTCGGGCGGCACATCTGGCCGCGCCGTGGCGCTACCTGTTTCTCGGCGCGACTTTCGGCGCCTATTTCGTGCTGATGTTCGAGGGGCTCAAGACCGCGCCGCCGGTGTCGATGAGCGCGGTGTTCACGCTGACGCCGGTGATGAGCGCGCTGTTCGGCTGGCTGCTGCTGCGGCAGGTGACGACGCCGCGCATGGCGGCGGCGCTGGCGATCGGGGCGGCGGGGGCGCTCTGGGTGATCTTTCGCGCCGATCTGGGGCTCCTGCTCGCCTTTGCGGTGGGTCGCGGCGAGGCGCTGTTCTTTCTCGGCTGCGTGGCGCATGCGGTCTTCACGCCGCTCCTGGCGCGGCTCAACCGGGGCGAGCCGGCGCTGGTTTCCACGGCGCTGGTCACGGCGGGGGGCTTTCTGGCGCTGGCGGCCTGGGGCTGGCGCGATCTGCTCGCCACCCCGTGGATGGAGCTGTCGCCGATGGTCTGGGGCACGCTGCTCTATCTCGCCATCTTCGCCAGCGCGGTGACCTTCATGCTGCTGCGATTCGCGGCGCTGCGGCTGCCCTCCGCGAAGGTCATGGCCTACACCTATCTCACGCCCACCTGGGTGATCGCCTGGGAGGTGGGGCTGGGCCACGGCGTGCCGCCGGCGCTGGTGCTGCCCGGGATCGGGCTGACGGCGCTCGCGCTGGTGATCCTGCTCAAGGACGAGGACGTCGCGCAGGCCGCCCGGCAGGCCTGATCGCGCGCGATTATCCGTGCGCGCGCAGGAACCGCTCGAAAGCGTCGAGATCGACGGGCTCGAACTGCCCGAAGCCCTGCATCCAGACCGCGGCGGGATGCAGCGCGTCCGGCTCGAGCCGGCACCACTTCACCCGCCCGCGCCGCTCCTGCGCGATCAGTCCCGCCGCGGCGAGGATGGCGACATGCTTGGAGACCGCCGCGAGCGACATCGCGAAGGGCGCGGCGAGGTCGCTCACGGCCATGTCGTCCTCGAGCAACATCGCAAGGATCGCGCGCCGCGTCGGGTCGGCGAGGGCGGCGAATTGCGCGTCGAGATCGGGGCGGGCGGGGGCGGACATGACGCGACGATGCGCACAAAGCGGGGCATGGTCAACTCATCGGTTGAACGACGTGCCGCGCCGCAATGCCGCCCGCACGCTGCGCCCGGCTTTCCGGACGATCCGGAAAACAATTCAATATCAATATCTTGCGCGGATACCGCGCCGCGGCGAAGGCGCTTGACTCGGCCGCGACGCGCCCATAGGTTCCGCGCCATCTTCCGAGGGGCGCTCCGCCATGGCCGGACCGGGGAACGGCGACGAACTCAGCCGGCTGCAGGAGCGGATCGATCGGGCCCGGGCGGCGCAGACCCCGCGACAGCGCGGGGCGGCCGCGCAGATCGGCCAGGCGCATGCGGCCTGGCGCATGGTCGTGGAGCTCGTCACGGGCCTCGTCATGGGGTTCGCGATGGGCTACGGGCTCGACGCGCTGTTCGGAACGCGGCCGGTGCTGCTGGTCGTCATGACGCTGCTCGGATTCGCGGCCGGCATCAACCTGATGCTGCGCACCGCCGCGGAAATGACGGCGAAGCAAAACAGGGACGCGGCCGAGGCCGACGATCCAGGCGAAGGGGACGAGGGACGTGGCTGAAGAGATTGGCTTTGTCATCGAGCCGATGGAGCAGTTCGAGGTCACGCCGCTGTTCGGCGGCGAGGCGGTGCACTGGTACACGCCGACCAATGTGACGCTCTGGCTGGCGCTGACGGTGCTGTCGGTGGCGCTCCTGATGGTCGCCGCCTCGCGCGGACGCGCGCTCGTGCCGTCGCGGGTGCAGTCCATGGCGGAGCTGACCTACGGCTTCGTCCACCAGATGATCGAGGACGTCACCGGCAAGGACGGGGTGCGTTACTTCCCCTACATCATGACGATCTTCGTCTTCATCCTGTTCGCGAACCTGCTCGGGCTCATCCCCTGGGCCTTCACGACGACCTCGCATATCGCCGTGACGGCGTTTCTCGCGCTCGCGGTGTTCCTGACGGTCACGGCGCTCGGCTTCGTGCTGCACGGGCTGAGCTTTCTGAAGATGTTCTGGATCGAGGCGGCGCCGCTGGCGCTGCGCCCAGCGCTGGCGATCATCGAGCTGATCTCGTATTTCGTCCGCCCGGTCAGCCATTCCATTCGTCTGGCGGGCAACATGATGGCCGGCCATGCGGTGCTCAAGGTGTTCGCGGGGTTCGCGGGCGCGCTCGGGGTGGCGTCGGTCGTGCCGATCGCGGGGCTCGTGGCGATGTATGCCTTCGAGCTGTTGGTGGCGGTCATTCAGGCCTACGTCTTCACCATCCTCACCTGCGTCTATCTCAAGGATGCGCTGCATCCGCATCACTGAGACGCACAAATTCAGCCAGTTCCAAGCAAGGAGAAACGCAATGGAAGGCGATATCGCGGAAATGGGCAAGTTCATCGGCGTCGGCCTGACGGCCTTCGGCATGGGCGGCGCAGCGATCGGTGTGGGCACCGTCGCGGGCAACTACCTGTCGGGCGCGCTGCGCAATCCGTCGGCGGCGCCGGGCCAGACGGCCATGCTGTTCATCGGCATCGCCTTCGCCGAGGCGCTGGGGATCTTTTCGTTCCTCGTCGCGCTCTTGCTGATGTTCGCCGTGTAAGCTCCGGCCGACCCGTGCCATCGGGCGGGCCGCGCGCCCGCCCGTGACAGGCTCGCAGGAGGACGCCATGGAAACAGAGCCAAACGGCGCGGAAACGGGCATGCCGCAGCTCGATTTCGCGACCTTCCCGAACCAGCTTTTCTGGCTGGTGATCGCGCTGGTGGTGATCTACCTGATCCTGTCGCGCGTCGCGCTGCCGCGCATCGGTACCGTGCTCGCCGAGCGCAGCGGCACCATCACCAACGATCTCGCCGCGGCCGAAGAGCTCAAGACCAAGGCCGCCGAGGCCGAAAAGGCCTATGAGCAGGCCCTCGCCGATGCGCGCGCGGAGGCGAACAAGATCATCGACCGTGCCAAGGCCGAGATGCGCGCCGAGCTCGATGTGGCCATCGCCAAGGCCGACTCCGAGATCGCCGCCAAGCAGGAAGAGTCGGAAAAGCGCATCGCCGAAATCCGCGCGAGCGCGCAGGACACCGTCCAGGAGGTCGCGCGCGACACGACCGCGGCGGTGCTATCGGCGATGGGCAGCGAGGCCGATTCCGCCACCATCGACGCCGCCGTGAAGGCGCGCGCCAGCCGGGGAGATGCCGCATGAGGCGCTTCATCGCGATATCCGCCGCGGCTGGCGCGGCCACGCCGGCGCTCGCGGCGGGGGATTACCCGTTCTTCTCGCTCTACAATACCGACATGGTGGTGGCGATCTCCTTCGTCATCTTCGTCGCCATCCTGTGGTATTTCGGGGTTCACACGCTGATCACCAACTGGCTCGACGGCCGCGCCGAGGGGATCCGCAAGGATCTCGACGAGGCGCGCAAACTGCGCGAGGAGGCCCAGGCGCTGCTGGCCTCGTATGAGCGCAAGCAGAAGGAGGTCGAGGCGCAGGCGGACCGTATCGTCGAGAAGGCCAAGGAAGAGGCCGCGCAATCGGCGCGCGAGGCGCAGGCCGAACTCGAACGCTCGGTCGCGCGGCGGATGCAGGCGGCGGAGGACCAGATCGCCTCGGCCGAGGCCGCAGCGATCCGCGAGATCCGCAACCGCGCGGCCACCATTGCCGTCGCGGCCGCCGGTGACGTGATCGCCGGACAGATGACGGCCGACAGCGCCAACAAGCTCATCGACCAGTCGATCCGCGACGTGGAGAAGCGGCTGCATTGAGCCGCTCTCAGCCCTTGCCGCAAGGACCCGGCCCGTTGGGGCCGGGTTTTTCATGCGCGCGTCAGGCCTGCGTCGGGCGGATGATGATCTCCACACGGCGGTTCTGCGCGCGCCCCTCGGCGGTCAGGTTGCTGGCGACCGGCTGATCCTCGCCGCGCCCCACCGCGGTGATACGGTTGCCGGACACCCCGGCATCGCGCAGCACATTCGCCACCGAACCGGCCCTCCGCTCCGAGAGCGACTGGTTGTAGGAGGCGGCGCCGGTGCTGTCGGTGTGGCCGATCACCTGGATGCGGCTGCCGGGATTCTCGTTGAGGTTGGCGGCCATGGCGCGCAGGTCGCGGCGCAGATCCGGGCGCACCGCGGCGCTGTCGGTGGCGAACAGGATCTCCTGGGGCATGGTGACGATGAGTTCCTGCCCGGTATTCTCGATATTGATGCGGTCGTCGCCCATGTCGCGGCGCAGCTCCGCGGCCTGGCGGTCGAGTTGCTGGCCGATGAGCCCGCCCGCAGCGGCGCCGAGCCCCGCGCCGATCGCGGTGCGGCGCACGCCGCCGTCTCCGGTGCCGGCGCCGACGAGCCCGCCGATCGCGGCGCCCGCAACTGCGCCGGTGCGCGTGCGGTCTGTCTGTCCGGTCATCGGGTCCTCGCAGGCAGCGAGGAAGAGCATGCCGGCGCTCGCGGCGAGGAGGGGGAATTGCAGTTTCATCAGCCATGCCTCATGGAATTCGGGCCGGTTCCCGGCCTGTTGCTTGTTGATGCGCTACGATAGCATGGCGCCGTCTGCCTTCGCCAGCGTGATCACGCGCCGACAGCGCGATCCCGCTTTCGCCGCGAGGCGGCGCGGCCCGGCCCATCGCGGGAAGCGGCCCGTTCACTCCGCCCCGGTGCGCGCGGCTTCATAGGCCAGCATCGCCCGCTTGACCGGCACGCCCCAGTGATAGCCCCCGAGCGCCCCGTCGCGGCGCAGCGCGCGGTGGCAGGGGATGATCCATCCCAGCGGGTTGCGGCCCACCGCGGTGCCGACGGCCCGTGCCGCCCCGGGCCGGCCGATGCGCGCCGCGATGTCGCCATAGGTCGTCACATGCCCGTCGGGCACCTGCAGGAGCGCCTCCCAGACCTTGTGCTGGAACGGGCCGCCGAACACGTGCAGCCGCGCCCCGCGCCGCGTCAGCGCCGCCTCGGCGAGCGGCGTCACCATTGCGGGATCCGCGCGATACCGCGCCGCCGGCCAGCGCGCCGCGAGATCGGCAAACGCGGTATCGCGGGACCGGACCGCGGCAAAGGCGATGCCGCACAGCCCCCTGTCGGTCGCCATCGCCAGCATCGGGCCGAAGGGCGAGTCCTGCCATGCCCAGGCGATCTCGATGCCGTCGCCCGCGCGCGCATAGGCCCCCGGCGCCATCGCCTCCCATTTGATGAAGAGATCATGCAGCCGCCCGGCCCCCGACAGCCCCGCCGCCGCGCTCGTCTCCAGCGTGCCATGTCGCGCGCGCAGCAGGCGGCGGGCATGGTCGAGCGCGAGATACTGCTGATAATGCTTGGGCGAGACCCCGGCCCAGCGGCTGAAGACGCGCTGGAAATGCGCCGGGCTCAGGCCGAGCCTGCCTGCGAGCGCGTCGAGCGACAGCGGCGCAGGCGCGCCCGCGATCTCGTCGAGCGCGCGCAGGATGACGCGGTAATGGTAGGTATCACTCTCGGCCATGGCGGTCTCCTCGTTCGCATCAGCCTTAGGGCCCGCCGCCGCGCCCGGCGACCCGGAAGCTGCGCAATCGTGCGCCTTGCGGGGGCGGGCGCGCTCGGGCATATCCCCGCCATGGCGCGTCAGCTCGATTATCACACGATCCATGCGATCTTCACCCGCTTCGCCGAGGCCGAACCCGAGCCGCGCGGCGAGCTGCATCATGTCAACGCCTTCACGCTGCTGGTGGCGGTCGCGCTGTCGGCGCAGGCCACGGATGCGGGGGTCAACAAGGCCACCCGCGCGCTTTTCGAGGTGGCCGACACGCCGGCGAAGATGCTCGCCCTCGGCGAGGAGGGACTTATCGCGCATATCCGCACGATCGGACTCTATCGCAACAAGGCCAGGAACGTCATCAAGCTGTCGCGTATCCTCGAGGAGCAGTATGACGGAGCCGTGCCCTCGAGCCGCGCCGCGCTTTCGAGCCTGCCAGGGGTGGGGCGCAAGACGGCGAACGTGGTGCTCAACATGTGGTGGGAGATGCCCGCGCAGGCGGTGGACACGCATATCTTCCGGCTCGGCAATCGCACCGGGATCTGCCCGGGCAAGGACACGCTCGCCGTCGAGCGCGCCATCGAGGACAACATCCCCGCCGAATTCCAGCGCCACGCGCATCACTGGATGATCCTGCACGGCCGCTACGTGTGCAAGGCGCGCAAGCCCGCCTGCGGCGCCTGCCTGATCCGCGATCTGTGCCCCTATGAGGACAAGACGGCCTAGTCGCCGAGCTTGGCGTGGACCTCGTCGAGGTCGATCGCGCGCACGGGGCGCTTGCTGGAGGGATCGTCGATATCGTAGCCGAAAAGCTCGAAATCGCGCTTGTACATCTCCCGGACGAGATGCATCGACAGATCATCGAAGAAATCCTCGACGGGATGGGCGCGCTTGGGGCCGTGGCCTTCGGATTCGTTGAAGCGCGGCACCGCGGCGAGATCGACGGAATGCGGCGTCTCGATGGCGTCGAGGACCGCCTGCATGCCGGGGTTGAATTCCTCGGTATGGGCGATGTGATCGTAGCGGCCGCCATTGACGATGAAGGTCGCGACATGGCCCGAAACGGCGGACCAGTGGATGTCGGGCTCCATCGGCTTGCGCCAGCGGATCGTGTCGCGCGCGAAGAGCAGGAAGCGGCGAAAACTCGCGATCTGGTCGAACTCGCCCTCCACGGCGACGCCGTATTGCTGGACGAGCTGCGGGACGAGCTTGCCGCGATAGCGGTTGCCGTTGCGCTGGATGCCGCAGATCTTGTCGAAGAAGGACGACAGGATGCGGGTATAGGGATTGCGCACGAAGGTGAAGGCGGGGGCGCGGCGGTTCTTCACGACATCGGTGATGCGCGGCTGGCTCGCGTCGAAGGCCCATTTGTGCAGGCCGGTCTGCGCGTCATGGATGTCGCCGTCGAAGAAGCGGCCGTGATCGGAGTAGTGCAGGATCTGGCCGACCGTGGAGCAGGCGCATTTGGGCACCACGCGGTAGACCACGCTCTCGCTTTCGGTCATCCAGGTGCCGGGAAACCCCATCGGTCGCGTCCCTTCAAGGAGTGTTCACCCCGCAGCGTTACGACGCCGCGACCGCCATCGCAAGCGCGCGCCTTTCCATCGGCGCGACTTCGCGGTTAGACACGCACGCAGCCCAAAGCGGAGCCCGGATGGCCCGGATCGCCTTCATTCTGTTGTGTCACAAGGACCCGGACGGGATCGTCCGGCAGGTCCGCCAGCTGATCGCGGCGGGCGATTGCGTGGCTATTCATTTCGATGCGCGTGCCCCGCGCGCCGACTTTGAGCGCATCGAACGGGAGCTGCGCGGCGAGGCCGCGGTGGTCTTCGCGCGGCGCGTGAAATGCGGCTGGGGGGAGTGGTCGCTGGTGCAGGGCACGCTCAACGCGATTCTCGCCGCCCGTTCGGCCTTCGCGGATGCGACGCATTTCTACATGATCTCGGGCGACTGCATGCCCATCAAGACGGCCGAATACGCCCATGCCCTGCTCGATGCTCAGCCCGCCGACCACATCGAGAGCTTCGACTTCTTCACCTCCGGCTGGATCAGGACCGGGCTGCGCGAGGAGCGGCTCGTCTATCGCCACTATTTCAACGAGCGCGCCAACAAGCCGCTGTTCTATGCCGCGATGGGCGCGCAGCGCCGGCTCGGGCTGCGCCGCGCGGTGCCCGACGGGCTGCGGATGATGATCGGCTCGCAATGGTGGTGCCTGCGCCGCAGGACCGTGGAGGCGGTTCTCGCCTTCATCGCCGAACGCCCCGACATCTTGCGCTTCTTTCGCACCACCTGGATCCCCGACGAGACCTTCTTTCAGACCCTGGTGCGCCATCTCGTCCCCGAAACCGAGATCCGCGCGCGCACGCTGACCTTCCTGATGTTCTCCGATTACGGAATGCCGGTCGCGTTCTACAACGATCATTACGAGCTCCTGCTGTCGCAGGATTTCCTCTTCGCGCGCAAGATCTCGCCCGGGGCGGGCGAGCTCAAGCGCCGGCTCGGCGCGCTCTATGCCCGCCGCGGGGTCGATTTCGGGGTGTCCGGCGGCGGGCGCGAGCTTTACGGCTATCTGACCGGGCGCGGCCGCATCGGGCGGCGCTTCGCGCGGCGCATCTGGGAGCGGCAGGCGGTGCTCGGGCGCGATCACGAGTTCATGATCGTGGCCTGCAAGAAATGGCATGTCGCCAAGCGGCTGATCGCGCGCATCCACGAGCGCACCGGGATCGCCGCGCTGGCCTATCTCTTCGAGGAGGCGGGCACGCCGCTGCCCGATCTCGGCGGCCTCGAATCCAGCATGGACAAGCTCACCCGCCATCGCCGCGCGGTGATGCGGATCCTGTTCGACCACCACGCCACCGACCGCATGGTGATCTGCGTGGATCCGTCCAATCTCGGGCTGATCGGCGATTTCGCCGGCGCGCAATGCGGCTTGCGGCTCCTGCAGGTCGAGTGCCGCACGACGGACGGGTTCATCGAGGGCCATGCCCGGCGCATGGGGCTGATCGGGGCCGCAACGCCGCAAAGCGTGCGCCGGCAGGTGCTGCAATCGATGCGTCGCGACATCGAACTCGAGGCGCAGAACCTGCGCGACGCCGATCTTGCGCCGCTCACACGGCTGCGTGAAACCGCGCCCGCGGCGCAGAATGCGCGCGCGTTGGCCGATTTCCTGCGCCTCGACGCCGCCACCGCGCGCGACATTCTCGATACCGACCACCTGTTCAGCGACTGAGGGAAGCGATGGCCTACAGCTATGACGACGACAACATCTTCGCCAGGATCCTGCGCGGCGAGATCCCCAACGACACCGTCCTCGAGACCGAGCACTGCCTCGCCTTTCGCGACATCGCCCCGCAGGCGCCCGAGCATATCCTCGTCGTGCCCAAGGGCCGCTACGTGACCTATGACCATTTCGCGCTCGAGGCGAGCGAGGCCGAGATCGCCGATTTCACCCGCACCATCGGTCGCATCTGCGCCGATCTCGGCGTGCAGCCGGGTGACGGCGGCGCGGGCTACCGGCTGATCTCGAATGCCGGCGAGAACGGGCTTCAGGAGGTGCCGCATCTGCATGTGCACATCCTTGCCGGGCGGCGGCTGGGGCCGCTGCTGGCGAAGGGCTGAGCCCTCAGGCCGCGCCTTCGCGCGCCGCGCCGCGCTCCGAGGTCAGGGCGAGGAAGACGTCCTCGAGATCGGGGTCCTCGCTGGCGACGTCGCGGATCGTGATGCCCGCCTCGCTGAGAGCGGCGAGCACGGTATTGGCGGCGACCTCGCTGCGCCGGTAGGTGAAGGCGAGCGCGCCGCCCGCGCGCTCCTCCATCGTCACCCCGTCGGGCAGCCGGATATCGCGCGGCGCGGCGCCGTCGGGGTGGATCACGAGGGTCTTGGTGTCGAGCTCGCCGAGCAGGTTCGCCGTGGAGTCCTGCGCGACGACGCGGCCGTGATTGATGATGGCGATCTCGTCGCACATCTGTTCGGCCTCCTCGAGGTAATGCGTGGTCAGGATGATCGTCATGCCGCGCTCGTTGAGCTTGCGCACATTGGCCCACAGCATCTGCCGAAGCTCGATGTCGACACCCGCGGTGGGCTCGTCAAGCACCAGCACATTGGGCTGATGCACCAGCGCCTTGCCCAGAAGCAAGCGCCGGCGCATCCCGCCCGAGAGATTGCGCGCATAGGCCTCGGCCTTGTCCTCGAGCCCGATGAGCTCGAGGATCTCGTCGGTGCGCCGCTGCGCGCGGGGCACGCCGTAGAGCCCGGCCTGCACGTCGAGCGCGGCGCGCGGCGTGAAGAACGGGTCCATGTTGAGCTCCTGCGGCATCACCCCGATCGCGGCGCGTGACTGTCGCGGGTTCACGTCCTGGTCGAAGCCCCAGATGCGCACGCTCCCCGAGGTCTTGGTCACCAGCCCGGCGAGGATGTTGATGAGGGTGGACTTGCCTGCCCCGTTGGGGCCGAGCAGCCCGTAGATCGACCCGGCCGGGATCGTCAGATCGACCCCGCCGAGGGCCTCCTTGGGCGGCTCGGTTCCGCTGGCGGCGTAAACCTTGCGCAGCGCTTCGGTTTCGATGGCGTTGGGTCTCACGACACCCCCTTTGGCGGCGCATCGTCTTGCCCGCGCGCCGCGTTGCTTTATGCTGCCCCGCATCTAGGCCGGTTCGCCCGCATCCACAAGCAACGGAGCTTCGCCATGACCCCTGATGCGCCCGAGACCGAAATCGTCAGCCGCTTTCGCGTCGCCTGCGACGGGGGCGAGGGGGCGCTCGGGCATCCGAGGGTCTGGCTGTCGATCCCGCTGGACACCGGCCGGGTCGAATGCGGCTATTGCGACAAGCTGTTCATTCACGAGGATTATCTCGAGGACGAGGGCAGCGCGGCTTAAGCCTGCCTTAAGCCCCGTCCCGTATCCATCCCGGTGGGTAACACGGGGTGGGGTCTGCGATGCGGCGCAGTCTGATATGCGCGGTTGCGGTCATGCTGGCCGGGCCGGCGGCGGCGGTGGATGTCACCAGCCGCGCGACGATCTTTCCGGGGCCGTACGAGGGGCGCGTGGTGCGGGTGATCGATGGCGACACCGTCGCGGTGCGCGTCGCGGTGTGGCCGGGCATGTCGGCGGAGACCCGCGTGCGCATCCGCGGCATCGACGCGCCCGAGACGCATCGCCCCGATTGCGATGCGGAGCGTGCCTGGGGCGAGGCCGCGACCGAATGGGTCGCGCGCCGTTTTCCGGAGGGTGCCCCCGTGCGGCTCGCGCAGGTCAGCTTCGGCTCCTTTGCGGGCCGGGTCGTGGCCGGGCTGTCACGCCGGGAAGGCGAGGACTGGATCGCGCTCGCCGACGAGCTGATCGCCGCGGATCTCGCCGTCGCCTGGGAGCCCGGCGATGACCGGCCCGACTGGTGCGCCATGGCCGAGGCGGGCGGTGCGCCCTGAGCGCAAGGGGCTTGAGCCTTGCCCTCGGGCCTGCCACAACCCGCGTCATGCTTTGACGGGGAGCGGGCGGGATGGATTTCGGCAAGGGATGTCATCTGCACCTGATCGACGGGTCGGGCTTCATCTTTCGCGCCTACCACGCGCTGCCGCCGCTGACGCGCAAGTCCGACGGGGCGCCCATCGGGGCGGTCGCCGGCTTTTGCAACATGCTGTTCAAGTATCTCGACGGCCATGACGGCCCCGACGCGCCCACCCATGTCGCCGTCATCTTCGACAAGGGCAGCCATACCTTCCGCAACGATCTCTACGCCGATTACAAGGCCAACCGCGACGAGATGCCCGAGGAGCTGCGCCCGCAGATCCCGCTGACGCGCGACGCCACGGCCGCCTTCAACATCGCCTGCATCGAGCAGGAGGGCTATGAGGCCGATGACATCATCGCCACGCTGACGCGGCGTGCGCGCGAGGCCGGCGGGCGGGTGACGATCATCTCGTCGGACAAGGACCTGATGCAGCTCGTCGGCGGCGGCGTCGAGATGCTGGACGCGATGAAGAACCGCCGCATCGGCCCCGAGGAGGTCGAGGAAAAATTCGGCGTCGGCCCTGACCGCGTCGTGGATGTACAGGCGCTCGCGGGTGACTCGGTGGACAACATCCCCGGCGCGCCCGGCATCGGCCCCAAGATCGCCGCGCAGCTCATCAACGAGTATGGCGATCTCGACACCTTGCTCGCCGAGGCCGAGGGCATCAAGCAGCCCAAGCGCCGCCAGACCCTGATCGAGAAGGCCGACCAGATCCGGCTGTCGCGCGATCTGGTGCAGCTCGACGGGGACATGCCGCTCGACGTGGCGCTCGACGATCTCGAGGTGCGC
>SLQD01000046.1 GCA_007131685.1 Paracoccaceae bacterium
ACATCGTGAAGACCTGGCCGACGAGATCGCCGAGAAAGCTCGAGAACGCGACGAGGTTGATGTTCACCGCCAGCAGGATCAGCTCGATCGACATCAGGATGACGATCACGTTCTTGCGGTTCAGGAAGATGCCGAAGATACCGATGACGAACAGCGCCGCGGCCACCGTCAGGTAATGTTCCAGTCCCACCATTCGCGTCCCTCCGGGCCCGTTCGCCCGTTCATTGTCTTGCCGCCCGTAACCGGGCCGGATGCGTGGCGTCAGAGCCCCTTGCCGGGCTTGACGTCCTTGAGTTCCATCGATTGCGCCGGATCGCGATACATCTGCGAGAGCACATCCTGGCGCTTCACGCTGGTGCGGTGGCGCAGCGTGAGCACGATCGCCCCGATCATCGCCACCAGCAGGATCAGCCCGGCGGCCTGGAACAGGAAGGCGTAGTCGTCATAGAGCAGCTGACCGAGCGCGCGGGTATTGTGCACCTCGTCCGGGTCCGGCGTCGGCGCCTGGCGCAGTCCCATCGCGCCCTCTGCCTCCTGCCAGGCCCCGAACAGAAGCCCGAGCTGCATCAGCAGCACCACCCCGATCAGCCCGCCGAGCGGAAGGTTGCGCGCCATGCCGACCTTGAGCTGGGTGAAGTCGATGTCGAGCATCATCACCACGAACAGGAACAGCACCGCAACCGCGCCGACATAGACGATGATCAACAGCATCGCCACGAACTCCGCGCCGAGCAGCACGAACAGCCCCGCCGAGGACAAGAAGGCGAGGATCAGCCACAGCACCGAATGCACCGGGTTGCGCGAGAACACCACGAGGATGGCCGAGGCCAGCACCGTGATGGCGAAGGCATAGAACGCGAAATCGGCGACACCCATCTCAAGCTTCCCTCTGCTCGGGGCGCGTGGCCCCCGCCGCGTTCCCCGCGCCCTTACCGGTAGGGCGCGTCGATTTCAATGTTGCGCGCGATCTCGGCCTCCCAGCGATCGCCGTTCTCCAGAAGCTTCTCCTTGTTGTAGAAAAGCTCCTCGCGCGTCTCCGCGGCGAACTCGAAATTCGGCCCCTCGACGATCGCATCCACCGGGCAGGCCTCCTGGCAGAAACCGCAATAGATGCACTTGGTCATGTCGATATCGTAGCGCGTGGTGCGGCGCGAGCCGTCGGCGCGGGGCTCGGCATCGATGGTGATCGCCTGCGCCGGGCAGATCGCCTCGCACAGCTTGCAGGCGATGCAGCGCTCCTCGCCGTTGGGGTAGCGCCGCAGCGCGTGCTCGCCGCGAAAGCGCGGTGACAGCGGCCCCTTCTCGTGCGGGTAGTTCACCGTCGCCTTGGGGGCAAGGAAGTAGCGAAACCCCAGCCCGAAGCCCTTGATGAAGTCGAAGAGCAGGAAATACCGCCCCGCGCGGGCAACGTCGTAACCCATGTCAGCCTCCGATCGTCGAGCGGGCCCACACCCCACCCAGAACCTCGTAGCGCGCCAGGAACGCCACGATCACGACCCATGCGAGCGACAGCGGCAGGAACACCTTCCAGCCGATGCGCATGAGCTGATCGTAGCGGTAGCGCGGCGTGATGGCCTTCACCATGGCGAACAGGAAGAAGAAGAACGCCATCTTCGCCACCATCCAGAACGCCCCGTCGGGCAGCCCCGGAATCGGCGACAGCCAGCCGCCGAAGAACATCAGCGAAATCAGCGCGCACATCAGGAAGATGGCGAGATACTCGCCGGCCATGAACAGCAGATACGGCACCGAGCTGTATTCGACCTGGTAGCCGGCGACGAGCTCGGACTCGGCCTCGGGCAGATCAAAAGGCGGCCGGTTCGTCTCCGCGAGCGCCGAGATGAAGAACAGCACCACCATCGGCAGATGCGGCAGCCAGTACCACGAGAACAGCCCGTAGGCGCCGTCCTGCGCCGCGACGATGGCCGAGAAGTTCATCGCGCCCGTCGAGATGATGATGCCGATGATGATCAGCCCGAGCGAGACCTCGTAGGAGACCATCTGCGCCGCCGAGCGCAACGAACCGAGGAAGGGATATTTCGAGTTCGACGCCCAGCCGCCCATGATCACGCCGTAGACCTCGAGCGAGGCCACCGCGAAGACGAACAGGATCGCCACGTTGATATCGGCGAGCACCCAGCCCTCGTTGAACGGGATCACCGCCCAGGCCGTGACCGCGAGCACGAAGGACAGCATCGGCGCGAGGAAGAACACCGCCCGGTCGGCACCCGCGGGCACCACGATTTCCTTGAAGACGTATTTCAGCGCGTCGGCGACGGTCTGGAGAAGGCCCCAGGGCCCCACCACATTGGGCCCGCGCCGCATCTGCACCGCGGCCCACACCTTGCGGTCGCCGTAGACGAGAAACAGCAGCGAGATCATCACGAAGCCGATGAGCAGGAGCCCCTGCGCCGCGATCAGAAGCGCCGTTCCAAGCCCCGTGTCCAGAAAATCCGCCATGTCGCCTATGTCCTCGGCTCGTCGCTGTCGGTCCCGGCTGTCGCACCCGGCGCGCTGCGGCGCGGCGCACCCGCGCTGTAAACATCATCCGCGCGGCGAATGCCACCCCGGCGCGTCAGATTCCACCCCGTCACGGCCGCCATGCCCTCACTCCGCCGCCAGCGGTGTCTCGCGCCGGGCGCGGGCATTGGCGCTGAGCTCGTTCATCAGCTCCGAGGCGCGCGCGATCGGGTTCGTCAGGTAGAAATCGCCCACCGCCGTCGCAAACGCACCCTTGCCCGGTGTCTGCGGCTTCAGCGGGGTCCAGGCATTCTCGGCAAGCTCGTCGATCATCTCGAGATGCGGCACCGCCGCGAAGAGCGCCCGGCGCAACTGCGCGATCGAATCGAAGGGCAGCACGGCACCCATCTCGGCCGAAAGCGCGCGCAGGATCGCCCAGTTCTCCTTGGCCTCGCCCGGCGGGAACCCGGTGCGCAGCGCGAGCTGCGGCCGCCCCTCCGTGTTGACGAACAGCCCCGGTTCCTCGGTCCAGGCCGCCGCGGGCAGGATCACGTCGGCACGGTGCGCGCCGCGGTCGCCGTGGCTGCCCTGATAGATCACGAAGGGCCCGCCCTCGGCGCGGATCTCGAGCTCGTCGGCGCCCATGTTGAACACGACATCGGCACCCTCCATGGCGGCGTCGAGCCCGCCCTCGGTCACGGCACCGACATCCATCGCGCCGACGCGCCCTGCCGCCGTGTGCAGCACCAGCACGCCCGCCCCGAGCCCGTCCGCGAGCTTGTGCGCCTGCGACAGCACCGCCGCGCCATCGGCGCCCATCAGCGCGCCCTGCCCGACGATCACCAGCGCCGCGTGATCGGCCTGCTTCGCCCCCTTGGCCGCCGCGACCAGCGCGGCACGATCATCGCCGTGCTCGGTAACCTCGTAGGTCAGGTCCACCGGCGCCCCCAAGCGATGCACCTCGCCCCCCGCGAGCCAGGCCTTGCGGATGCGCGCATTGAGCACCGGCGCCTCGGCGCGCGGATTGGTCCCGACGAGCCAGATCTCGCGCGCCGTGTCGATATCCTCGATGGCGGCGGTGCCGACATAGCCGGAGCGGTTGCCCTCGGGCAGCTTCGCGCCATCGGTGCGGCACTCCACGACACCCCCCTGCCCCTCGATGAGCTGCTTGAGCGCGAAGGCCGCCTCGGTCGGGGCGAGATCGCCCACCAGACCCACCGGCTTCTTCGCCCCGCTCAGCGCCGTCGCGGCCGCCTTGAGCGCCTCGCCCCAGCCCGCCGGGCGCAGCTTGCCGTTCTCGCGCAGATAGGGCCGGTCGAGGCGGCGGCGCCTGAGCCCGTCATAGCAGAACCGCGTCTTGTCCGAGATCCACTCCTCGTTCACCGCGTCGTTCTCGCGCGGCAGGATGCGCATCACCTCGCGCCCCTTGGTATCGACGCGGATATTGGCGCC
>SLQD01000157.1 GCA_007131685.1 Paracoccaceae bacterium
CGGCGCATCGCCTCGCCGCCGATCCCGGCGCCGCGCGATGCCCATGTGCCGCCGCCATAGGGCACGGTCGCGGTATCGCCGGTGGTGACATGCACCGCGGCGAGATCGACGCCCATCACCTCGGCGGCGATCTGGGCGAGGATCGCGTCGGTGCCCTGGCCCTGTTCGGTGATCGAGTTGGACACATGCACCGCGCCGGAAGCGTCGAGCCGCGCCGTCGCGCCATCCTGCGCCGCGATCGGCGCACCGCCGACGCCGTAGAACATCGGTGACGGGTTGGTCACCTCGACCATGCTCACCAGGCCGATGCCGCGATACACGCCCTCGCCGCGCAGCCGGTCGCGCTCGGCGCACAGCGCGTCGTAATCCATCATGTCGCGCAGCTTCGCCAGGCAGGCCCGGTGTGAGAGATCGGCAAAGCGCATCCCCTGCGGCGAGCTGGCCGGGTAGCTGTCATCGGCGCGCAGATTGCGCGCGCGCAGCTCGGCCGGGTCGATCCCGGCGGTGGCGGCGAGCGCGTCCATCAGCCCCTCCATGACCGCCATCGCGATCGGGTGGCCGACCGCGCGATACTGGCACATCGGCACCTTGTTGAGGAACACCACCCGCAGCCGCCCGCGATAGGCGGGCAGCTCATAGGGCGCGCCGACGAGGTTGAGCACCTGGTTGCCCTCGATCCCGGAGGAGCGTGGATAGACGCTGTAGGGGCCGATCCCGGTGATGTCGTCGATCTCGACGGCGGTGAGCCGGCCGTCGCCGTCCATGGCGGCGCGCGCGGTGACGCGGTGATCGCGGGCGTGAATGTCGGACTGGAAGCTCTCGAGCCGATCGGCGGCGAACTTCACCGGCCGGCGCAGCAGCTTCGCCGCCGCCAGCGTGGCCATCTCGTCGCCATAGGTGTGGATCTTGATGCCGAAGGAGCCGCCCACATCCCCGGCGATCACGCGCACATTGGCCTCCGGCATCCCCAAGTGGCGCGCGATGATGGCCTGCATCATGTGCGGCGCCTGGCCCGAATAGTGCATCGTCAGCCGGTTCTCGGAGGGGTCGTAATCGCCGATGCAGACCCGCGGCTCGAGCGTAACCCCCGTGTGGCGGCCGAAATCGAAGACCCGCTCGACGACCGTCGCGCCCGGATCGGCGAAGGCGGCGTCGACATCGCCCTCGGATATGCGCCGCTCGAAGCACAGATTACTGTCGAGCTCGGGATGAATGTGCGGCGCGTCGGGCTTGAGGGCGGCGATCATGTCGCAGACCGGGGCGAGCGGTTCGTAGTCGATCCCGACGAGCTGGGCGGCGTCCTCGGCGATGGCGCGGCTCTGCGCGACGATCATCACCACCGGCTCGCCCTGCCAGCGCGCCACGTCGCGCGCGAGCGCGTATTGGGGCGGTGAGCGCATGCCCTGAAGATGGGTGAGCACGCCCTGCCAGGGCGTCACCAGCTGCGCAATATCGTTTCCGTCATAGATCGCGACCACACCGGCCACGGCGCGCGCTGCGGCGGTGTCGATGCCGGTGATCCGGGCATGGGCATGCGGCGAGCGCACGAAGGCCGCATGCAGCATGCGCGGCAGGACCCTGTCGTCGGCGAAGCGCCCGCGTCCCTCGAGCAGACGGCGCGCATTGGGCCGCGGCACGGCCGAGCCGATATAGCTGTTGGGGCGGTCCTGCGGTGTCAGCGGGCTCATGCCTGACCTCCGATACGGTTGGCGGCGACCTCCGCGACGGCGTCGACGATCGCCTGATAGCCGGTGCAGCGGCAGTAATTGCCGGAAATATGCGCGCGGATCTCGGCGCGGGCGGGCACGCTGTCGCGCGCCTCGAGCAGCTCGGCCGCCGTCAGCAGCATCCCCGCGGTGCAGAAGCCGCACTGCAGGGCATTGTGGCGATGAAACGCGTCCTGCAGATCGGCGAGCGCGACGCGTTCGGACAACCCCTCGAGGGTCTCGACCGTCGCGCCATCGGCCTGCACCGCGAGCATCAGGCAGCCGCGCACGACACGCCCGTCCACGCGCAGCGAGCACGCGCCGCAGACCCCGTGCGCGCAGCCCACATGGGTGCCCGTAAGGCCCAGATGCTCGCGCAGGAAATCCACGAGTGGCAGGCGCGGCTCGACATGGGCGTGCACTGCCTCGCCGTTCACATGCAGGGTGATCGATTGGGTGCCGGTCATGAGGTCGTCTCCGGGGATGCAATGGCCTCGAGCGCGCGGCGCAACAGGACGCGCGCATAGTGTCGCTTGGTGGCCTCCGAGGCGCTGTTGTCGCCGAGCACATCGAGCCCCTCATCGGCGACGGCGGCGCAGTCGGCCGGGCTGGCGCCGCGTTCGATCGCGGCTTCGGCGGCGCGGGCCCGCACCGGTCGTTCCGAAAGCGCGAAATACACCACCCGCGTCCGTTCCGGTGCGCGCATCATCGCAAGGCCCGTCATCGCGTAGTCGCCGTGCCGGCGGGCAAGCTCGGCAAAGCCGTGGCGCGCCTCGGGCGCGGGAAGCGGCACGGTGACATGCGTGACGAGTTCGCCCGGCTCGAGCGCCGTCTCGTAAAGGCCCCGGAAGAAATCGTCGGCCGCCACCGCGCGCGCGCCGCCCGGGCCGGCGATGTGAATCCGCGCATCGAGCGCCACGGCACAGGCCGGCAGTTCGGCGGCGGGATCGGCGAGCGCGAGGCTGCCTCCGAAGGTTCCGCGATTGCGAATCGCGGGGTGGGCCACCTCGCGGATCGCCGCCGCGACGAGCGGCAGGTGCTCGGCGATCACGGGACTCGCCTCGACATCAGCATGACGGGTGAGTGCCCCGATCACGATCTCGCCATCGCCGCGCGACACGCCGCGCAGGTCCTCGATGCGTGAGATGTCGATCAGCGCAGTCGGCTCGTCGAGCCGAAAATTCATCGCCGCGAGAAGGCTCTGCCCACCGGCCAGGAAACGCGCCTCGTCGCCTTCCTCGCGCGCGATACGCACGGCGTCCTCCACGGTGTCCGCGCGCCGATACGCGAAGGCATTGGTTTTCATTGCTCCCCCCTTGCGGCCAGCCATCGGTCCGACCTTGCCAATCCGGCAATCCGAGTTTATCTATCGGTTGATAAATAGCAACCCGTGATCATGCGACGAGATGGCGCGCGGGTCCTAGAAGCGAAGGGAGATCTCGTGGCGATCAGGATGAAGACGATCACGGAGATGGCGCTGTCGGGCGCCGTCAGGAGCCACGCGCGCACCGACATCACCGCGCGTGACGTGACGGCGACGATCGACGAGCCGGAGGCCCGCGGCGGCACGAATCAAGGGCTCACGCCGACCGAGACGCTGATCTCGGCGCTGATCGGCTGCACCAACGTCATCACCCAGCGGATCGCCGAGCACGCCGGTGTCAGGATCGGCGAAATGAAGATCGATGCGACAGCAAAGTTCGACCGGCGCGGCGTGTCGCTCTCGGAGGAGGTGGATGTGCCGTTTCCACAGATCACGCTGGACATCGAGGTTTCGACCGACGCCACGCCCGGGCAGCTCGAGCAGATCAGGCGCGATCTCGCCCGGTTCTGCCCGATCGCCAAGGTGATCCGGGGCGCGGGCACGGAACTGGTCGAGAACTGGACCGCGCGGCCGCTGTAAGGTCACGCTCAACCCGAGGGGAGCACATGCCATGACACGATTGATGCCGGGTGCGGCCGCGCCGGAGCTTTCGGTGAAGACCGTCGCGGGTGCCGACTGGCGCCTTTCGGCGCAGGCGCCGAAGACCTTCACGATGATCGTCTTCTATCGCGGGCTGCATTGCCCGGTCTGCAAGGGATTTCTCGGCGAACTATCCCGGCTGCTGCCCGAATATGGCGCGGCCGGCACGAACGTGATCGCGGTGTCGATGGATCCGCAGGACCGGGCGCGGCAAGCCGTCGAG
>SLQD01000104.1 GCA_007131685.1 Paracoccaceae bacterium
ATGTCTCCGCGTGGGGGCGCCCACCCGATCCAAGCCGCAAGGGCGCGTCAGGGTGTGCGCGAGCGCTTCACGGCCCCCCCCTTCACCACGGGACGGCCTGACCTTTCGCCTGATGAGGCGCACGGCCGGAAGGGACGCACGCTGACCCGCAGCGATCTGGTCGATGCGCTGCCGCGTGATACGGGTCTGCACCGCGACGACTGCGCGGCGGCGCTCGAGCACGTTCTCGGCACCATCATCGACCGGCTGGACAACGAGTACCAAGTAAAGATTACGCGCTTCGGCACCTTCGACGTACGTGAGAAGCGCGCGCGCACGGGACGCAACCCGATGACCCGCGAAGCGGTGACAATCGCGCCGCGCCGGGTGGTTCGGTTCCGACCTGCCGACCTGGTGCGCAGACGTGTCGCCGGGGCGCCTGGTGAAGGGACCTGCTAAGACGGGTTCCCTCGATCGTAGATCAATTGGGGCGATGCAAACGGACGATGCCGTCGTGGCCCCGCGCCCAGAGTCGCCAGCCTCACCCGACCCTGCCAGCTGTTGCGCTCTGAGGCGGCTCAAGCCATTCCGCCAGCTTCGACCAGCGCCGCCGCCCGGAGGCGCTCTTCACGGCGACCCCACAGCCTTCTTCTGTCCGACCAGCACCACGAGCTGCTTGCCCGGGAGATGCCGGTATAGATCAGGTTGCGCTGTGGAGTGCGCCCCTCGGATTGGACAGATTGAGCGGATTGCGATTGACGGGAGCCGGGCTTTCTGAGGCGAAAGTCTGTGCCCAGACACCGCAGCCACAGCATCGAGTTCAAGCGCAAGGTTGTCGCCGAGTGTCATGCTGGAGAGACGCTCCGTGCCCTTGGCCGACGCCATGACCTGTCTCGCAACCTGATCCGGATCCGGATCGACAAGGCGGAGGCCGGCGCGCTCGATGCGGACATGGCGACGGCCGAGCTGCTGAGCGAATACGAGGCGCGCATCGCGGCGCTCGAATGTCTGGTGGGATACGAGGCGCTCGAGATCGAGTTGTCTCAAAAAGGGGCGCGCGACGCAGTTTGGCAAAGACCCTTGGCGCGCCATCGCGATCCTGGATGTTGGCGGTGTCGAGCGCGCACGTGATCAGGTTGCCGCAAGTATCGGTGAACCCCTGAGAATACCGTATTCTTGAACCAAGTCATTGAAATCGTGGTAGGCCCGGAGGGACTCGAACCCCCAACCAAAGCGTTATGAGCGCTCTGCTCTAACCAGTTGAGCTACGGGCCCGCGCCCCGCGTGCTTAGACAGCTGCCCCGGTTGCGTCAAGCGCGCCGCGGTGGAGGGGCGCGTGGCGTTGCGGCGCCGGGGGGGATCGTCTATGCGGCTGCAGGGATGCGCGAGGGATGACGATGGACAGGGATCGCGGCGGTTCGAGCTACCGTCAGGCCGGGGTGGATATCGAAGCGGGTGCCGCGCTCGTGGAGCGGATCAAGCCCGCGGCGGCCCGCACGGCGCGGCCGGGCAGCCTGGCCGGGCTCGGCGGCTTCGGCGCGCTCTTCGACCCGCGCGCGGCGGGCTTTGACGATCCGCTGCTTGTCGCCGCCACGGACGGGGTCGGTACCAAGCTGCGCATCGCCATCGATACCGGCCGGCTCGACACAGTCGGGATCGATCTCGTGGCGATGTGCGTCAATGACCTGATCTGCCAGGGCGCCGAGCCGCTCTTCTTTCTTGACTATCTCGCCACCGGCAAGCTCGAGGTCGGGCAGGCCGCGCAGGTGGTGGAGGGGATCGCGGCGGGCTGCGAGCGCGCCGGCTGCGCGTTGATCGGCGGCGAGACGGCCGAGATGCCGGGGATGTATGGCGCCGGGGATTTCGACCTCGCCGGCTTTGCGATTGGCGCCGTCGAGCGCGGCGGCGTGCTGCCCGCAGGCGTTGCCGAGGGGGATGTGCTGCTCGGGCTCGCCTCCGACGGTGTGCATTCCAACGGCTATTCGCTGGTGCGGCGGATCGTGGCGCGGGCCGGGCTCGGCTGGGACGCACCCGCACCCTTCGGCGGCGAGAGCCTCGGTGCCGAGCTCCTGCGCCCGACGCGGATCTATGTGCGCCCGGTGCTCGAGGCGGTGCGCGCGGGCGGCGTGCACGGGCTCGCCCATGTCACCGGCGGCGGGCTGAGCGAGAACCTGCCGCGCATCCTGCCCGAGGGGCTCGGCGCCGGGATCGATCTCGGCGCGTGGCGGCTGCCGCCGGTCTTTGGGTGGCTGGCCGAGGCGGGCGGTCTCGAGACGCGCGAACTGACCACGACCTTCAATGCGGGCATCGGCATGGTCGCCGCCGTCGCCCCCGCGCGCGCCGGCGCGCTCACGGCGCTGCTCGAGGGTGCGGGCGAGCGCGTCGCCCGGATCGGCACGGTCACGCGCGGGCAGGGGGTCCGCTTTCACGGGCAGCTGGCGTGAAGCGGGTCGCGATCCTGATTTCCGGTGCGGGATCGAACATGGTCGCGCTTGCGCGCAGCATGACCGGCGATCACCCGGCGCGCGCCGTCCTCGTGATCGCGAACCGGCCCGAGGCGGCGGGGATAGAGCGCGCGCGCGCGCTCGGCATTCCCGCCCGGGTTATCGACGAGCGCGCCTACCCGGACCGGGCGCGCTTCGAGGCGGCGCTTACCGCGGCGCTTCGGGCGGCGCGGGTGGACGTGATCGCGCTGGCGGGTTTCATGCGGGTGCTCTCGCCGCCCTTCGTGGCGACTTTCTCGGGCCGCATCCTCAATATCCACCCCTCGCTGCTGCCGAAACATCCGGGCCTCGACACCCATGCCCGCGTGCTCGCCGCCGGCGATGCCGAGTCGGGTTGCACCGTCCATGAGGTCACCGCAGCGCTCGACGACGGCCCGATGCTCGGGCAGGGGCAGGTGCCCGTCGAGCCCGGTGACACGGTCGAGACGCTGGCCGCGCGGGTGCGCGAGATGGAGCACCGGCTCTACCCGGCGGTGCTGCGCCGGTTCGTCGCGGGGGATCGCGGGCTGCTGCGCCTGCCCTGAGGGCGGGGGTTTTCAAGGCCTGCGCGATTGCCTATCACGAAACCGCGCCCGCGCGGCGATGCAGGTAACCGGAAGGCACATGCGCACCATCACCACCACCGAGGATCTCGCCCGTTTCTGTGAGGCCGCCCGCGCGGGCGATTACGTCACCATCGATACCGAGTTCATCCGCGAGCGGACCTATTACGCGAAGCTCTGCCTGATCCAGATGGCGCTGCCGGGCGACGGCGAGGCGGTGCTGGTGGATCCGATCGAGGGGGATCTCTCGCTCGAGCCGCTCTACGCGCTGTTTCGCGACGAGAGCACGGTGAAGGTGCTGCATGCCGCGCGCCAGGATCTCGAGATCTTCTATGTCCAGGGCGGCGTCTTCCCGCGCCCGCTCTTCGATACGCAGGTGGCCGCGATGGTGTGCGGCTTCGGCGAGCAGGTCGGCTACGAGACACTGGTGCGCAAGGTCGCGAAGGCGTCGCTCGACAAGACGTCGCGCTTCACGGACTGGGCCCGCCGCCCGCTCTCGGATGCGCAGAAGGCCTATGCGCTCGCCGATGTGACGCATCTGCGGGTGATCTACGAGGTGCTCGCCGAGCAGATCCGCGAGAGCGGGCGCACCGAGTGGGTCGAGGAGGAGCTGCGCACGCTGACCGATCCGCAGACCTATATCGTCGATCCCGCGACGGCCTGGATGCGCATCAAGACGCGCACGAATTCGGGCCGGTTCCTCGCCGTGGTGCGCGAACTGGCGCGGTTTCGCGAGGAATACGCGCAATCGAACGACATCCCGCGCAACCGGGTCTTCAAGGACGATGCGCTGCTCGAGCTGGCCTCCACGACCCCGACCTCTGCGGA
>SLQD01000181.1 GCA_007131685.1 Paracoccaceae bacterium
ATCGGTGTCGTTACCGCTTACGCAGCAACGGCCACCGGAGCACGGTTGTCGTTGGCAACTGTACTTTTCGGACCGATAACGGTGGTACCTCACCGGGCGAAAGCTACACCTTTACACGTTCGTCGATCCTGTTTCGGCCCCATGATCCGCCAACGACGGGTTTCTGGTGGAGCCGCCGGGTACCGCCCCCGGGTCCGATCCGCTTATTGCGTGCGCGTTTATCGCCATAGTCCCGAAGGACACCTCAAAGATACGAAGCGGCCCGCCGGCTTTCAAGGGGTCTTGCGCGTCCGGGGCGCGGCGATAGGGTGCCCGCACAACCGGGACAGGAGAGATCATGACGCGGCTGGATGTCGATTTCGCGCGCGCGCAGTTTCCGGCCTTCGCCGAGCCGTCGCTGGCGGGGCAGGCCTTTTTCGAGAATGCCGGGGGATCCTATACCTGCGCGCCGGTGATCGACCGGCTCACGCGCTTCTACCTTACCCGCAAGGTGCAGCCCTACGGCGTCTATCCGGCCTCGCAGGCCGCGGGCGCCGAGATGGACGAGGCGCGCGAGCGGCTCGCGGCGATGCTCGGCGTGGAGACGGACGAGCTCGGCTTCGGCCCCTCCACCACGGCCAACACCTATGTGCTCGCGCAGGCGTTTCGCGACGGGCTCGCGCCGGGCGATGCCATCATCGTCACCGATCAGGACCACGAGGCCAATTCGGGGCCGTGGCGCCGGCTCGCCGAGGCCGGCATCGAGATCCGCGAGTGGCGCATCGACCCCGACAGCGGCATGCTCGATCCGGCCGATCTGGCGCGGCTTCTCGACGACCGGGCGCGGCTGGTGTGCTTTCCGCATGTCTCCAACATCGTCGGCGCGGTCAATCCGGTGGCCGAGGTCACGGCGATGGCGCATGCCGCGGGCGCGGTCGTGTGCGTGGACGGTGTGTCCTACGCCCCGCACGGCTTTCCCGATGTCGGCGCGACGGGCGCGGACATATACCTGTTTTCCGCCTACAAGACCTTCGGGCCGCATCAGGGGCTGATGGTGATGCGCCGCGCGCTCGGCGAGCGGCTCCCCGGCCAGGCGCATTTCTTCAACAACGACGTGCTCTACAAGCGCTTCACCCCGGCGGGGCCGGATCACGCCCAGATCGCCGCCTGCGCGGGCATGGCCGACTATTTCGACGCGCTGCACGATCACCACTTCGCTCCCGAGCCGGACCCGGCCGCGCGGGCACGTGCCGTTCATGACCTGATGCAGGATCACGAGGCCCGGCTGCTGGCGCCGCTGCTGGAGTATCTTCGCGCGCGCAACGATGTGCGCCTGATCGGGCCCGACCGGGCCGAGGTCCGTGCGCCCACCGTCGCGGTCGCCTGCGCGCGCCCCGGGCGGGCCGTGGCCGGGACGCTCGCCGGGGACGGCATCGCGGCCGGTGGCGGCGATTTCTACGCGCGTCGGGCCTGTGCGGCGCTCGGGATCGACCCGGCGCATGGCGTGCTGCGCATGAGCTTGGTGCATTACACCACCGAGGCCGAGCTTGACCGGCTGCTATCGGCGCTAGATCGCGCGCTGAGCGACTAGCCGCACAGGGGCCCGATGAGCGACAACACCCCGATCCTGTGCTGGCTGCGGCGCGATCTGCGGCTGGCAGAAAACCCGATGCTGCACGCCGCCGCGCAAAGCGGCCGGTCCGTGATCCCGGTATTTATCCACGACGACCTCGTGGGCGCGCTGGGCGCAGCGCCGAAATGGCGGCTTGGCCTCGCGATCACGGCCTTCGCCGCAGCACTCGAGGGGATCGGCTCGCGGCTCGTGCTGCGCCGGGGCGATGCGCTCGAGGTGCTGCGTGCGCTTGTCGCCGAGACGGGGGCGGGCGCGGTCTGGTGGGGGCGGCAATACGACCCGTCCGCCGTCGCGCGCGATCGCGCGATCAAGGCCGCGCTGCGCGCGGATGGGGTCGCGGCGCGTAGTTTCGCCGGGCACCTGCTGCACGAACCCTGGACGGTCGAGACGGGGCAGGGGGCGTTTTACAAGGTCTATACCCCCTTCTGGCGCGCCGTGAAGGATCGCGATCTGCCTGAGCCCGAGCCCGCCCCCGCGCGGCTGCCCGCCCCCCCGCGCTGGCCCGGCAGCGACCGGATGGAGGACTGGCGCATGGGGGCGGCGATGGGGCGCGGCGCGGCGGTGGTGGCGCGGCATGCCCGCGTGGGCGAGGCGGCCGCGCGCGACCGGCTCGACGCCTTCGCGAGCGCGCGCATCGGGGAATACAAGGCGCGGCGCGACATGCTGGCCGAGGATGCGACCTCCAACCTCTCCGAGAACCTCACCCATGGCGAGATCGGCCCGCGCACCCTCTGGCGCACGGCGATGGCTGCGCGCGAGGCGGGGGCCGCCGGCGCCGAGGCTTTTGCGCAGGAGCTCGTCTGGCGCGATTTTGCCTGGCACCTGACCTGGCACACCCCCCACATTTCCCAGCGCAACTGGCGCCCTGAGTGGGACGGCTTCGCTTGGCGCGACGACAACGCCGATGCCGCGCGCTGGCGGCAGGGACGCACGGGCGTGGCTGTCGTGGATGCGGGGATGCGCGAGATGTATGTCACCGGGCGAATGCACAACCGCGCGCGCATGATCGTGGCCTCCTTCCTGACCAAGCACCTGCTGACGCACTGGAGGATCGGGCTGGACTGGTTCGCGGACTGCCTGATCGACTGGGACCCGGCGTCGAACGCGCTGGGCTGGCAATGGGCGGCCGGCTCGGGCCCGGACGCCGCGCCCTATTTCCGCATTTTCAACCCCGAGACCCAGGCGCGGAAATTCGATCCCGACGCCGCCTATCGCCGCCGCTGGGTGGCGGAGCTCTCAGATACCCCGCCCGCCACGGCCCTGTCCTTCTTCGATGCAATCCCGCGCAGCTGGGGGCTGGTGCCCGATGCCGCCTGTCCGGAGCCGGCGATCGGGCTGAAGGCGGGTCGCGAACGCGCCCTCGCGGCCTATCACGCCAGCCGCGCGTGAAACTTCCGCGGCCCTGAAGTGTATGATATGAAAGCACTCATAAAGGACGACCCGCATGACGATCCACACCACCACCGCCGGGCAGGGCGACCTGCCACGCTACTTCGCGCGGGCCTTCGACATGGCGCGCGGACTGCAGCGCGGCCGGCTCGACATGGTGCTGCCCGATGGGCGGCGCTTCAGGGTCGAGGGCGCGGCGCCGGGGCATGTGGCGGAGCTGCACGTCCACGATCCGGACCTCTTCGCGCGGCTCGTCCGCGAGGGCGATATCGGATTTTGCGACGCCTATCTCGAGGGCGGCTGGTCGACGCCGGACCTGCAGGCCTTCATGGACCTGCTCAATGACGACAACGACACGGTCTATCACGGCTTTCCCGGCATGGGACTTGTGCAGGCCTTCGAGCGGGTGCGCCACTGGCTGCGGTCGAACTCGAAGAGTCAGGCGCAGCGCAACATCGCGCATCACTACGATCTCGGCAACGAGTTCTACCGGCTGTGGCTCGACGAGACGATGACCTATTCCTCGGCGCTGTTCCGCTCCGGGCAGGAGCCGCTCGAACGCGCGCAGGAGGCCAAATATGCCGCGCTCATCGACCGGCTCGGGGTGCAGCCCGGTGAGCACGTCCTCGAGATCGGCTGCGGCTGGGGCGGCTTCGCCGAATACGCCGCGCGCGAGAGGGGCTTGCGGGTGACCGGCGTGACGATCAGCCGCGCCCAGCACGGCTTCGCCACCGAGCGGATCCGCGCCGCCGGGCTCGCCGACCGCGTCGAGTTGCGGCTCGAGGATTACCGCGACACGACGGGCGAGTACGACGCCGTCGCCTCCATCGAGATGTTCGAGGCCGTGGGCGAGGCCTACTGGCCCACCTATTTCGACACGCTGCGCGCGCGGCTCAAGCCGGGGCGCTCGGCCGCGCTGCAGATCATCACCATCGCCGAGGAACGCCGGGCCTATTATCACCGCGGCGTCGATTTCATCCAGAAATACATCTTCCCCGGCGGCATGCTGCCCAGCCCGGCGGACCTGACCCGCGAGGCGGCGCGGGCGGGGCTGGCCTGGCAGGGCTCGGCGGAGTTCGGCGAAAGCTACAGCCAGACCCTGCGGCGCTGGCATGACAGTTTCTCCGCGCGCTGGGACGAGATCGCGGCGCTGGGCTTCGACGACCGTTTCCGGCGGATGTGGGATTTCTACCTGACCTCTTGTGCCGCCGCCTTTCATACCGGTAACTGTGACGTCACGCAGGTGACCCTCAGCCGACCGGGGTGACGCGATGCACAGGATCCCGCCGCGCGGCGCGGCGCGCTGACATGGCCGAGCTGTTTCTCTACGGCACGCTCCTTCATGCGCCTCTGCTCGAGGTGGTGGCGGGCACGCGCCCGCGGATGCGCCCGGCCGTGATGCATGATCACGCCGCCTACTGGGCCGCCGATGACGACTATCCGCTGGTGCGCGCGGAGCCGGGCGGGCGGCTCGAGGGGGCGCTGATCAGTGTGGACGAGGCCGCGCGGGTACGCATCGACTACTACGAGGGCGGCTTCGGATACGCCAGCTTCGAGCGCGTCGTCGAGACCGAAGACGGACCCGTGTGCGCGCAGGTCTATTTTCCGCCCGAGGACGGCACGACGCCCGGCGCACCCTGGTCGGTGGCGGACTGGGCGGCCGATTGGGGGCCGGTCTCGGTGGAGGCGGCGCGGGAGATGATGGCGCATTTCGGCCACCGCCCCGCGCGGGAGGTCGCCGGGCGCTATGTGGCGATCCTCAGCCGCGTGGGCTCGAAGCTGCGCGCGCGCGAGCCGGGCCCGGCGACGCTGCGCCGCGCGGCCGCGCCCGGGGATGTGCAGTGCGAGCGCCTGCGCGAGCCCTATGCGAATTTCTTCTCCGTCGAGGAGGCCGAGCTGCGCTTTCGCCGCTTCGATGGCAGCATGACGCCGGTCGTGACCCGCGCGAGCTTCATCGCCACCGATGCGGTGACGGTGCTGCCCTATGACCCGCGGCGCGAACGGGTCATGGTGATCGAGCAGTTCCGCCCCGGCCCGTGGTCGCGCGGGGATGCCAATCCCTGGTCGCTCGAGCCGATCGCCGGGCGCATCGATGGCGGCGAAAGCCCCGAGATCGCAGCGCGGCGCGAGGCGGGCGAGGAGGCGGGGCTGGCGCTGTCGCGGCTGGTGCCGATCGGGCAGTATTACCCCTCTCCCGGTGCGGTGACGGAGTATATCTATTCCTATCTCGGGATTGCGGAGCTGCCCGACACCGCCTCGGGGCTCGGCGGCGCGCCTTCGGAGACCGAGGATATCCGCGCGCATGTGATCCCCGTTGCGCGGCTGATGGAGCTTCTGAGCAGCGGCGAGGCGCGCAACGGGCCGCTGGTCCTCTCTGCGCTGTGGCTCATGCGTGAACGCGAGGCGCTGCGCGGCGCTTGAGTTCGTCCCGCCCCGCGCCTATCACTGGCGCAAAGGAGAGGGCACCGCATGCGCATCTGCAAGGACCTGCCCGACGCGGTCGGGAACACCCCGCTGATCCGGCTTTCGGCCGCCAGCGCGGCAACCGGCTGCGAGATCCTCGGCAAGGCCGAATTCCTCAATCCGGGGCAATCCGTCAAGGACCGCGCCGCGCTCTACATCATCCGTGACGCGATGGAGCGCGGGGTGCTGGAGCCGGGCGGCACCATCGTGGAGGGCACCGCGGGCAATACCGGCATCGGCCTTGCGCTCGTCGGCGCGGCGATGGGGTTCAGGACCGTGATCGTGATCCCCGAAACCCAGAGCCAGGAGAAGAAGGACATGCTGCGCCTCGCGGGGGCGGAGCTCGTCGAGGTGCCGGCCGCCCCCTACCGCAACCCGAACAACTATGTGCGCTATTCCGGCCGCCTCGCCGAGGCACTCGCCGCCACCGAGCCGCATGGCGCCGTCTGGGCCAACCAGTTCGACAATGTCGCCAATCGCCGCGCCCATGCGGAAACCACCGGCCCCGAGATCCGCGAGCAGACCGGCGGGCGCGTGGACGGCTTCTGCTGCGCGGTAGGCTCGGGCGGCACGATCGCGGGGGTGGCCGAGGCGCTGCAGCCGCACGGCGTGAAGATCGGCCTTGCCGATCCCGAGGGGGCCGCGCTCTACAGCTATTATACCACCGGCGAGCTCAAGGCCGAGGGCAGCTCGATCACCGAAGGCATCGGTCAGGGTCGCGTCACCGCCAATCTCGAGGGCTTCACCCCCGATTTCGCCTGGCGCGTCTCCGACAGCGAGGCGCTGCCGATCGTGTTCGACCTGCTCGAGCAGGAGGGGCTGTGCATGGGCGGCTCGACGGGGATCAACATCGCCGGGGCGATGCGCATGGCGCGCGAGTTGGGGCCGGGCCATACCATCGTGACCATCCTGTGCGACTACGGGCAGCGCTACCAGTCCAAGCTCTACAACCCGGAATTCCTGCGCGAGAAGGGCCTGCCGGTGCCGCGCTGGCTCGGCGGTCCGGCGCGCGCGCTGCCGACGGTGTTCGAGGACTGAGATGTCCATGCGCGGCCTCGTTGCGGGGCTTCTGGTTGTCCTCATGACGGCGCTCGGGGCCGCGGCGCCGCAGCCCGTCGCGGCTCAGCCCGCGATCCCGCGCACCGCCGAGCCGGTCGATTACGCGGTCTGGGAGGCGCTCGCGCGGCGCACCGAGGCCGCGCTCGAATCGGGCACCGCGTCGCAGCAGGCGCTCGAGGAGCTGCGCGCGCGTGTGGCCGAAAAGCGCGGCGCCTTTCTCAACGAGCAGGACGTCAACCGCTCCCGGATCCAGACCGTGCGCAACCAGCTCGAAGCGCTCGGCCCGCCGCCCGAGGATGACCGCCCCGAAGCAGAGGACATCGCCGAGCGCCGCGCCGAGCTCGAGGAGCAGCTCGCGCGGCTGCGCGCGCCCGGGGTGCAGGCCGAGGAGGCGTTTCGCCGCGCCGACGGGCTGATCCGCGAGATCGACAACCAGCTGCGCCTGCGCCAGGCCGACGCGCTGATGCAGCTCTGGCCGTCGCCGGTCAACCCGGCCAACTGGGACGAGGGCGCCCTCGCCGGGCTCGATGCCGCCGCCGAACTCTCGCGCGAGGTCAGTGTGAACTGGCGCACCGCCGCGCGGCGCGGGCAGCTCAATGATAACCTGCCGCTCATCGCCTTATACGCCCTGATCGCCGCCGCCCTGCTGGTGCGCGGGCGGGTCTGGGTCTGGCAGCTCGGCATCTGGATGAGCGAGCGGCTCAAGTCGCGGCGCTCGCGGCAGGCGGGGTGGCTTCTCGTCTCGACGGGCAGCGTCATCCTGCCGGTGCTTGGCATCATCGCGATCGTTCAGGGGCTGCAGGCTTCCGGGATGCTCGGGTTGCGCGGCAACGCGCTGGTGACGGCCCTGCCGCAGGCGGGTTTCGCCTATTTCACCGCACACTGGCTCGGTCAGCGGGTCTTCGCGCGCAACGAGCGCGGCGCGGCGGTGCTCGACCTGTCGGAGGAGCGGCTGCGCGAGGGGCAGGTGCACAGCTCGCTGCTCGGCCTCACGCTGGCGCTCGAGATCCTTCGGATCGGCATTTTCGCGCCCGGCTCGGTTTCGCCCGCCGCCTCGAGCGTGCTGCAGTTCCCGATCATCGCGATGGCCGGGATCATCGTTCTGCGCATGGGCCAGGTGATCGGCGGGCATGCGCCGCAGGCCGCGGAGGGTGAGGAGGGCCCGAGCTATTTCGACCGCCTCGTGCGGGTGGGTGGCAAGTTGCTGATCGGGCTCGGCGCCGGGGCGATCCTGCTCGCAGCGGTGGGCTATGTCGCGGCATCGAACGCGGTGATCTGGCCGGCGCTGATGTCGCTCGGGCTGATCGGGCTGCTCTTGGTGATCCAGATGATCACCAGCGATCTCTACGCGCTGTTCATGGGGTATGACAGTGGCGAGGAGGCGCTGGTGCCGGTGCTGATCGGCTTCGCGCTCACGGTGCTGGCCCTGCCGCTGGCCGCGGTGATCTGGGGGGTGCCCGAATCGGCGCTGCGCGAGCTCTGGACCCGGTTCCGGGAGGGCATACAGCTTGGCGATGCGCGCATCTCGCCGAGCGACCTGATCACCTTCGCGCTCGTCTTCGGGCTGATCTATGTGCTCACGCGGCTCCTGCAGGGCGCGCTGCGCAGCTCGATCCTGCCAAAGACCCGCATCGATCGCGGCGGGCAGACCGCGATCGTCTCCGGCACCGGCTATATCGGGATCTTCCTTGCCGCGCTCATCGCCATCACCAGCGCCGGGATCGACCTGTCGACGCTGGCGATCGTGGCCGGGGCGCTGTCGGTGGGGATCGGCTTCGGGCTGCAGAACATCGTGTCGAATTTCGTCTCCGGGGTGATCCTGCTCATCGAGCGTCCGGTCTCGGAAGGCGACTGGATCGAGGTCGGCGGCACGATGGGCATCGTGCGCGGCATCTCGGTGCGCTCGACCGTGATCGAGACCTTCGACCGCACCGACGTGATCGTGCCCAATGCCGATCTGATCTCGGGCGCGGTGACGAACTGGACGCGGCTCAATCTCACCGGGCGACTGATCGTGAAGGTGCAGGTCGCCTATGGCAGCGATACCCACAAGGTCGCGCGCATCCTCGCCGAGGTCGCCGAGGATCAGCCGCTCGCCGTGCTCAACCCGGCGCCTGCGGTGCATTTCCGGGGTTTCGGCGATAACGGACTGGACTTCGAGATCCGCATCGTGCTGCGCGACATCAATTTCGTCCTGGACGTGCATTCCGACATCAACCACGCAATCGCAAGGCGCTTCGCCGCGGAGGGCATCGAGATACCCTTCGCCCAGCGCGATCTGTGGCTGCGCAATCCCGAGGTGCTGCCGGGCGCCAAACCGCCCGCCCGCCCGTCCGGGCCGCGCCCTGAGGCCGGGACCGAGGGCGAGGACAAGCCGCGCGGGCGCCCGACCCTGAGCAACATGGAAGACTATGCGGGCGATATCGACGGATCACCGGAGGCAGACACGTGAGCAAACCACTCTACCGCGAAGACCCCTATGCGCGCTCGGCCGAGACCACCGTGACGGAGCGGCTCGAGGGCGGGCTCGTCTGCGCGGCGAGCCTCTTCTACCCCGCCGGCGGCGGCCAGCCCGGTGACAGCGGCGTGCTCGAATGGGCGGGGGGCAGCGCCGAGATCGTCGATACCGTCAAGGGGGCCGATGGCGGCGCGGTGCTCGTGCCCGCCGCGGGTGCGGCGCTGCCGCCCGAGGGCGCGGTGGTGGTTCAGCGCCTCGACTGGGCGCGGCGCTACGCGCATATGCGGGTGCACACGGCGCTGCATCTCCTCTCGGTGGTGCTGCCGCTGCCGGTGACGGGCGGCCAGATCGGCGCGGGCAAGGGCCGGCTCGATTTCGACATGCCGGAGGCGCCCGGGGACAAGGCCGCCCTCGAGGCCGCGCTCGCGGATCTGGTGGCCCGCGATCTGCCGGTGAGCGAGGACTGGATCAGCGATGCCGAGCTCGCCGCGCGGCCCGAGATGGTCAAGACGATGTCGGTCGCGCCGCCGAGCGGGCAGGGCCGCGTCCGGCTGATGCGAATCGGTGACGGGGCCGACCAGGTCGATCTGCAGCCCTGCGGCGGCACCCATGTCGCCCGCACCGGCGAGATCGGGGCACTGCGGCTCGGCAAGATCGAGAAGAAGGGCCGCCAGAACCGGCGCGTGACACTGCACCTCGCCGATTGAGCCGCACTCAGGCCGCGGACTGGCGCCCGATCTCGGCGCCGCCGCGATCCGGGCGCGATGCCGGGGGCATCTCGGCCTCCGGCAGCCCCTCGCGCGACAGCAGGATCGCCACCGGGCGCAGCTGCGGGATATGCGAGCACACGATCATCACCGAGACCATGATCGGCACCGCGAGAAACATTCCCGGCACGCCCCAGACCGCGCCCCAGAAGGCCAGCGAGATGATGATCCCGAAGGATGACAGCCGCAGCGCCTTGCCCATCAGCATCGGGTCGATCACATTGCCGAGCATGAACTGGATCATCCCGGTCATCACGAAGATCAGCACCGCGACCGAAGGATCCTCGACCTGGATATAGGCCACGAGCGACACCGCCAGCGTCGCCACGATGGAGCCCACATTGGGCAGGTAATTCAGAACGAAGGTCAGGATGCCCATCGCCGCGGCGAATTCGAGCCCGAAGGATGTCATCACGACATAGACCAGCGTGCCGGTCACGGCGCTCACCGCGGTCTTGACGAGGATGTAGTGGTTCACGCGGCGGATGATCGAGCCGATGATCCGCCCCACGCGCTCGGCCTGCGCCTCGTCGCCCAGCAGGTTCACGAGCTTGGTGGAAAACCACACCCGCTCGGCGAACAGAAAGCCCACGAACAGGATCACGAGCACCGTCGCGGAAAGCAGATTGCCCGCCTGCCCGGCGGCGGTGCGCAGATAGCCGGAGAACTCGATCGTCTGCATCGAGGCCAGGACAGCGGCCTCCACGTCCTCGCCCATCCAGGCGAACATCGCCGCCACGGCCTGCTGGGCCTGCTCGGTATATGTCAGCGCCGTGCTCAGCACCGCGTTGACCTGTGCCACGACGATCCCCGAAAGCATCAGGAGTGTCGAGGCGATGATCAGGACGGCGAGCACGCTCGCCACCCAGTTGGTCACGCGCACATTGCCCATCCGCAGCCGCGCGATCGAGTTGATCGCATCCGCGGTGAGGCTGAACAGTATGATCGCGATGGCCAGCGAGATCAGGACGAACTTCGCCTGCACCAGAAGAAACAGCACGATCGCGAAGGCGATGATTCCCAGAAGCCAGGTCTGCAGGCGGAATTTTTCGCCGAAACTCAGCCGCGCAGGGCCGGTTGACTCGTGCGGGGAGTTCTGCGCCATGGCGGACCTTGTTCGCTTCGCCTCCGGGCCGGAGCGTGAAGCCGATCCGCGCCCTGACCCAGTCTAAGCGCGCATGCCGCCCGCGGCAAGGCGCCGGGGATCACGGTCGCCGCGATACCCGCGCCGGTGCGGACAGCCGATCCGTTGCGGCTGTCAGGCGCCCCAGCTGCGGACATTGCCGCAATCGAGATGCACGAAGTTCGAGCGCGAATACCGCCCCACGCCGCCGATATTGCAGGCCTCGGCAGCGCGCGCGACCTGGTTGACGCTGCGCGAGCGCAGGCGAATATCCGCCGCTTCGCCCACGAGGTGCAGCGAATTCGTCGCCACGTTGCCCGACCGGCTGGCGAGCATCCGGTTGGTGCGCTGCGAGCGGAACCCCGAGAGCAGCATGTAGGGTTCGTCGGCCTCCACGAGATTGTGGACGGCCGCGAGGAAATCGAGCGTGCGCGGGTTGATCGCCTTCATGTCATCGTCCCGCCAGTCGCGCATGAAATAGGTGATCTCCTGCAGGGCTTCGGGGATGTACTCGCCCTGAACCCAGTAGATCGTGTCGATGCGCTCGCCGGTGCGCTCCGAATACATTCTCAGCCGCCGCGCATCCGCCGAGTTGCGGCGCAGGAAGCTGAATGCGTGTGCGTAGCCGGGTGTCGCAATGGCGGCGCCTGCCGCGAACGCACCGAGAAGTCCCCGCCTCGTAAGGCGTGTCGATGTGGAGCCTGTCATCGGATCTTCTGTCCTCATGTCCCGCGCTCTTGCCGCCTTGTGCGGTCTCTTGAGCACCGTTTCGCCTTGTCGCTCCTGCCCGTGCCGGACGAACGTGACTTGGATGCCACAATAGCGTCAAAAAACCAAGTCGTCGCGTCGGCAGTGCTTGCGCGCTCGCGCGGATCGGCGGGAAATTGCCGATGGCGTTGGGTGAATACTGCCGATTCTGCCACGATCGCGTGCTACGCTGTCGCAACGCCGTGGTCCCCGCCGGGGGCCGGAGCATTTATTGGGGGATTGCAATGTCCATGAATTCAGGGGCGTTTGTCCGATCGGGCGCGCTGCGCGCCGCATTGCTTGCCGGGGCGCTTCTCGTTGGCGCAGGGGCTGCCGTGTCGGCCACGACAGAAGACAACATGGCCTACCGGCTCGCTCTGGCCGAGGCGGCCTCCGGCGATGACGCGCTGATGGCGTTCTACCGCGACCGCGATTTCGCCCCGCTCTGGACCGGCGCGGGGGATGCCGAGCGTCGCGAGGCGCTCCTGTCGCATGTCGAGGGTGCCGCCGCGCATGGTCTGGCGATCGCGCGCTACGACGCGCGGGAGCTGCGCGCGGCGCTGCGCGGCGTCGACAGCGAGCCGGCGCGTGCGCGCGCCGAAATCCGGCTCAGCCGCGCCCTGCTCGATTATGCGCATGACATCGCCGGTGGCGTGCTGGAGCCGACCGACCTTGGCAGCAATTTCCTTCGCGAAGTCGCGCATCGGCCCGACCCGCGCGATCTGCTCGAGGCCTTCGAGCAGGGGCCGCCCGCCGCGGTTCTGCGCGATCTGATGCCCAGCCATCCCGAGTATGCGCGACTCTTTCGGGCAGCGCAGCGGCTGGAGGCGCAGATCGCGCGCGGCGGTTGGGGGGCGACGGTCGGCGCGTCGCGCCTTGCGCCCGGCGACAACAGTGGCGAGGTGATCGCGCTGCGCGACCGGCTGATCGCGATGGGCGACCTCGACCGCAGCGCGACAGCGCGTTATGACGGCACGCTGCAGGCCGCGGTGCAACGCTTCCAGCGCCGTCACGGGATCGATCCTGACGGTATCGCCGGGCCGGAGACGCTCGCGGCGATCAATGTTCCCGCCGAGGACCGGCTGCGTGCTGTCCGGGTGGCGATGGAGCGCGAGCGCTGGCTGAACACGGAGCGCGGCACGCGCCATATCTGGGTGAATCTGACCGATTTCTCCAGCCGTATCGTCGATCACGAGGAGATCACCTACCAGACGAAGTCCATCATCGGAGAGCGCAGCAGCAACCGCCAGACGCCGGAATTCTCCGAGGACATGACCTACATGGAGATCAACCCCGACTGGACGGTGCCGCGCTCGATGATCGCCCGCGACTACCTGCCGGGGCTGCGCGCCAACCCCTATGCGCATTCGCAGTTCCAGGTCGTCGATCAGAGCGGCCGCGTGATCGATCGGGGCAGCGTCAATTTCGCGCGCTACAATGCCCGCACCTTCCCGTTCAACCTGCGCCAGCCGCCGGGGCCGAACAATGCGCTCGGGCGCGTGAAGTTCATGTTCCCGAACCCCCATGCCATCTACCTGCACGACACGCCCAATCAGAGCCTGTTCGGCACGCAGGTGCGCGCGCATTCCAATGGCTGTGTGCGCCTCGAGGATCCGTTCGATTTCGCCTATGAACTGCTCGATCCGCAGGAGGACGACCCCCGGGCCCGGTTCCACGCGGTGCTCGATACCGGCCAGCAGACGCGGGTCTATCTCGACGATCCGGTGCCGGTGCACCTCGTCTATCGCACGGCCTTCACCGACGAGCGCGGCCGGCTCAATTTCCGCGAGGACGTTTACGGGCGCGATGCCGCCGTCCACGAGGCCTTGCAGGAGGCGGGGGTGGTCCCGGCCGATATTCGCAGCTAATCGGCACGGCATCCAGATGGACCGGAGCCCGAATGCCGCACAGCCTGAGCGAGATCGCCGCCGCGCTTGGCGCCCGAATCGAGGGGGATGACACGCTGAGGATCTCCGGCGCGCGCGAGCCTGCCGCCGCCGGGCCGGAGGATCTCGCCCTCGCGATGGAGCCGAAATATGCCGAGGGGATCGCGCGCGGGCAGGCGCGCGCAGCCCTGATGTGGGAGGGGGCGGACTGGCGCGCCCACGGTCTCGCGGCGGTGATTCTCGCGGCGCGGCCCCGCTACGCGATGGCCGGGGTGACGCGGATGCTCGATCCGGGGCCCGACATCGCGCCGGGCATTCATCCAAGCGCCGTAATCGCGCCCGACGCCCGGATCGGCGCCGACGCCGCCATCGGCCCCTTCGCGGTGATCGGGGACGGCGCGGTGATCGGGGACGGCGCCCGGATCGGCCCGCATGCGAGCATTGGCGCGGGCAGCGAGATCGGCGCGGGGCTTCTGCTCCATGCCGGGGTGCGGATCGGACCGCGGGTTCGCATCGGGGCGCGCTTCATCGCCCATCCGGGCGCGGTCGTGGGGGCGGACGGTTTTTCCTTCGTCACGCCCGACAAGTCGGGCGTCGAGGAGGTCCGCGAGACCCTCGGCCAGCGCGCGGCGACCCACGACAAGGGCTGGACCCGGATTCACAGCCTCGGCGCGGTCGAGATCGGCGACGATGTCGAACTCGGCGCCAATTCCTGCAT
>SLQD01000103.1 GCA_007131685.1 Paracoccaceae bacterium
CGCCGCGCCCGGAGATCGCCCCGGCCCGGCCCTGCCCTGCGCCCGGCACGAATCGCTGCGCGCGCGCCTCGCGATTCCGGCGCGGCGGCGCGAACAGCTCCTCGCGCAGCCGCTTGATCTCGGCACCGTAATGGGACCGAAGCGACGCGTCGGGGATGCGCCGGATCGCCGCGCGCAGCGCCTTGTCGAGGGCGGCGCGCCGCTCCGGGCTGTCGAAGACGCGACCCTCCGTCTCGCGCCGCCACAACAGCCGCACCATCGGCAACGCCCCCTCGACGAGCCGGCGCATCGCGCCCGGCCCCTCGGCGCGGATGAGATCGTCGGGATCCCGGCCCTCGGGCAGGATCGCGAAACGCAGCCCCTTGCCCGCCTCGAGCAGCGGCAGCGCCACATCCACGAGCCGCATCGCCGCGCGCAGCCCGGCCGCATCGCCGTCGAGCGCGATCACCGGCTCGGGCGCGATGCGCCAGAGCATCTGCAGCTGCGTCTCGGTGATCGCGGTGCCGAGCGGCGCGACGGTGGCGCCGAACCCCGCCTCGACGAGCGCTATGACATCCATGTAGCCCTCGGCCACGACGAGCGGCGCGCCCTTGCCGGCGGCCTCGCGCGCGGGGGCGTGATTGTAGAGCGCGCGGCCCTTGTCGAAGAGCTCGGTGTCCGGGCTGTTGAGATACTTGGCGTATTTGCCGTCGCGCAGCGCCCGCCCGCCGAGCGCGATGCAGCGCCCGCGCGCATCGCGGATGGGAAAGATGATGCGCCCGCGAAACCGGTCATAGGGGCTGCCCCCGCCGTCGGGCCGCGCGGCGAGCCCGGCATCCACGATCAGGTCCGGCGCCACCCCTGCGCCGGTGAGATGCTGCCAGAGCGCCTGCCGCGCATCGGGGGCAAAACCGATCTCGAATCGCGCCTGCGCCTCGGGGCCGAGCCCGCGCCGGCCGAGATAGTCGCGCGCCTCGCCCGCCGCCGCGGCCGAGATCTGCATGCGAAAAAAGCGCACCGCCTGCTCCATCACCTCCGCAAGGCGGCTGTGGCGGTCCGCCTGCTCGGCGGCCTTCGGGTCGCGCTCGGGCATCGCCATGCCCGCCTCGCGCGCGAGAATCTCGACGGCCTCCATGAAGCCGACATTCTCGGTCTCGCGCACGAAACTGATCGCGTCGCCCTTGGCGTGACAGCCGAAGCAGTAGAAAAAGCCCTTGCCGTCGTCGACATGGAAGGAGGCGGTCTTCTCCTGGTGAAAGGGACAGGGCGCCCACATGTCGCCCTTCGCCTGGTTGGACTTGCGATTGTCCCAGATCACCTTGCGCCCGGCGACCTGCGACAGCGGCAGGCGGGTGCGCAGCTCGTCGAGAAAACCGGGCGGCAGGCTCATTGGCGTAATATCGGTGCGCACCGCCCCGCTGTCCAGCACCCGCGCGCGCAGACGTGACGCGACAGCCCGGCCATGCGCGCTATAACTTGCGCAAGCAGAGAGGAGACCGACATGCTCACACGCCGCATCTTCACGCTGGGCGCCGCCGCCATCGCCGCAAGCGGCCCGTTGCGCGCCACCGGCGCCGATGGCGCATTCGAGGTCAGCCTGTCCGGGGACGAGTGGCGCGAGCGGCTGACCCCGGCGCAGTACGCCGTGCTGCGCGACCACGAGACCGAGCGCCCCTACACCAACACGCTGCGCGGCGAGCGCTCCCCGCTGCTGGAGAATGACCGCGCGGGCACCTACAACTGCGCCGGCTGCGGGCAGGGCGTCTATCGCTCGGAGACGAAATACGACAGCCGCACCGGCTGGCCGAGCTACTGGGAGGCCATCGAGGGCTCCGTCGGCACGCAGACCGATCGCAGCTTCTTCATGGTGCGCACCGAGGTCCATTGCGGGCGCTGCGGCGGGCATCTGGGCCACATCTTCGATGACGGCCCCGAGCCCACCGGCAAGCGCCACTGCATCAACGGCCTCGCCATGACCTTCACCCCCGACGCCACCGGCGCGGTCGAGGGCCATCCCGTCCCGGCCTAGAGCCCCTTGGCGCGGTAGCTCGCGGCGACCCGCTCGATCGCGACCACGAAGGCCGCCGTGCGCAGATCGTGCACGTCGTCGCGACCGTGCCACGCCGCGCGCATGTGCTGATAGGCGATGCGCATCGTGTCGTCGAGGCCGGAGCGCACCAGCTCGAGCTCGTCGGCGCCGCGCATGAACTGCTCCTTGAAGCCGGGCGACAGCTGCCAGCCGAGCCCCTGGTCCGCCGACAGCCGTTCGAGCTCGGTCACGAGCATCCGGTTCTGCGCCTCCTCCTGGCGCCGCTGCATGCGCCCGAAACGGATATGCGAGAGGTTCTTGACCCATTCGAAATAGGACACGGTGACACCGCCGGCATTGGCATACATGTCGGGAATGACGACGGTGCCCTTCTTGCGCAGGATCTCGTCGGCGCCGTATGTGACGGGGCCGTTCGCGGCCTCGATGATGAGTGGGGCCCGGATGCGCTCGGCATTGCCCATGTTGATCTGCCCCTCCAGCGCGGCGGGGATGAGGATGTCGCACTCCGCTTCCAGCACCGACCTGCCATCGGCGACATGCTCGCCCTCCGGGCAACCGGACACACCGCCATGCTTGGCGATCCACTCGCGCACCCGGTCGACATCGAGCCCCTCCTCGCGCACCACCGCGCCGTCGCGCTCGATGACGGCGGTGATCTTCGCACCGTCCTCGGTCTGCAGGAAATGCGCGGCGTGATAGCCGACATTGCCGAGCCCCTGCACGATGACGCGCTTGCCCTCGAGCCCGCCCGTCAGCCCGGCGGCGGCCACGTCCTCGGGGTGACGGAAGAATTCGCGCAGCGCGTATTGCACGCCGCGCCCCGTCGCCTCGACGCGGCCCGCGATGCCGCCCGAATTGAGCGGCTTGCCGGTGACACAGGCGCGCGCGTTGATGTCGGTTGTGTTCATGCGCGCATACTGGTCCGCGATCCAGGCCATCTCGCGCTCGGAGGTGCCCATGTCAGGGGCGGGGACGTTCTGGCTCGGGTTGATGAGATCGCGCTTTGCCAGCTCGTAGGCGAAGCGGCGGGTGATCGCCTCGAGCTCGTGCTCGTCCCAGTCGCGCGGGTCGATGCAAAGCCCGCCCTTGGAGCCGCCGAACGGCGTCTCGACGAGGGCGCATTTGTAGGTCATCAGCGCGGCCAGCGCCTCGACCTCGTCCTGATCGACCTCGGGCGCGTAGCGGATGCCGCCCTTGACGGGCTCCATGTGCTCGGAATGCACCGAGCGGTAGCCCGTGAAGGTGTGGATCGCCCCGCGGAGCCGCACGCCGAAGCGCACGATATAGGTCGCGTTGCACACCCGGATCTTCTCCTCGAGCCCGGGCGACAGATCCATCAGCGCCACGGCCCGGTTGAACATCAGGTCGACGCCCTCGCGAAATCCCGGCTCGTCAAGCTGTTCCATGCTGTCCCTCCCTCGTAGCGCGCGGCACGAGCGCGCCGCACGCCACAGGCTTGCACGCCGCGTGCGCCGTGTCACCCGGAATGCGCACACCGCTTGCCCCCGACGCCCGCGCGGCGCTAGACACGGTGCGGAGGTTTGCCCAGCATGACACCGTCGCGCCGCGCCCGTCCCGCACCTCGCGCGCTCCTCGCGGCCGCGCTGCTCGCCGGCTGTGCGATGCCGCAATTCGATGCCCCGAGCGCCGCGGGCACCGGAACCTATCCCGAGCTCGTCCCGATCGAGGCCCTGCTCGCCGATGCGGCCGCGCGCGACCGCGACGCCGAGGCGGAAGCCGCCGCCGCCTTCGAGGCGCG
>SLQD01000003.1 GCA_007131685.1 Paracoccaceae bacterium
CGGCGCGCGGCTATCACCGGGTGCTGCGCGTGGCGCGCACGATCGCCGATCTCGACGGCAGCGATGCGGTGTGCCAGCCGCATGTCGCCGAGGCGTTGAGCTACCGGCTGAGCTTCGCCTCCGGCGGTTGAGCCTCAGCGGCGTCTCGCCTCGATCGCCTCCCAGACCGCGCCGGCGACATTGATGCCGTCGAATCGCTCGAGCTCCTGGATCCCCGTGGGCGAGGTCACGTTGATCTCGGTGAGGTAATCCCCGATCACGTCGATACCCACGAGGATCTGCCCCTTCGCGTGCAGGAGCGGGCCGATGGCGGCGCAGATTTCGCGGTCACGGTCGGTGAGCGCGGCCTTCTCGGGGCGCCCGCCCACATGCATGTTCGAGCGTGTCTCGCCGGCGGCGGGGACGCGGTTGATGGCGCCGATGGGCTCGCCATCGACGAGGATCACGCGCTTGTCGCCCGCCTCGACCTCGGGCAGGAATTTCTGCGCGATCAGCGGCTCGCGGCTCAGGCTGGTGAAGAGTTCGTGCAGCGAGGACAGGTTGCGGTCGCTGCGGTCGAGCCGGAACACCCCGGCGCCGCCATTGCCGTAGAGCGGCTTGAGGATCATGTCGCCATGCGCGTCCTTGAAGGCGCGGATCTCGGCGAGTTCGCGGGTGATCATCGTGGGCGGGGTGAGTTCGGGAAAGCGCAGCACCAGCAGCTTCTCGGGGTAGTTGCGCACCCAGAACGGGTCATTGACGACCATCGTGGCCGGCTGCACCAGCTCGAGCAGATGCGTGGTCGTGATGTAGCCCATGTCGAAGGGCGGGTCCTGGCGCAGCCAGATCACGTCGAGCGCGCCGAGATCGATCACCTCCTCGGGGCCGAAGCTGACATGGTTGCCGTGCTCGCGCCGCAGCGTGATCGGCCAGCCCCGCGCGGTGACGCGGCCGTCATGAAAGGTCAGCCGTTCGGGCGTGTAGAACCAAAGCCGGTGCCCGCGCGACTGTGCCTCCTCGGCGAGGCGGAAACTGGTATCGGCGTCGATGTCGACGCCCGCGATCGGGTCCATCTGAAAGGCGACCGTGAGGCCCATGCGCGCTCCCCATGACTGATCCGCCATAGATGCCGTGCGCCGCGCCCGGATGCAATCGCCGCGCGCCGTGTCAGGGGCCGAGCGCGTTCTCGACGATCTCGACGCGGCCCTGCGCATCCAGAAGTGCGACATCGAAGCGCGCCGGGGTGTCCTGGCCGCGCGGCTCGCCGCCGAGGAACTCGGCCGCCGCGGCGCTGAGCCGGGCGATCTGGCGCGCGCCGAGCCGGGCCGCGGCGGCCGCGAAGCTGCGGCTCTTCTTGACCTCGACGAAGATCAGCCCCGCCCCGTCGCGCAGCACCAGGTCGAGCTCGCCGCCCGTGCCGCGCCAGCGCGCCGCCGCGACCGTGCAGCCGCGGGCGCAATACCGGCGCGCGACGGCCGCCTCGGCTGCCAGGCCCGCGTGGTGCGACAGCGCGCCGCTCATGTCTCGCCCTTCAGGCGCAGCGCCGCCTGGTAGACCTGGCGGCGCGGCAGGTCGAGCCGCGCGGCGGTCTCGGCCACGGCCTGCTTGAGCGGCTTGTCCTTCATCGTCTCGCGCAAGGCATCCTCCATTTCCGTCTCGCTGTGCGCCACCGGCGCGGCGCGGTCGATCAGCACCACGATCTCTCCCTTCACGGGCCGGTCCGCGAACTCGGCCGCAAGGGTTTCGAGCGTGCCGCGCCGCACCTCCTCGAAGCGCTTGGTCAGCTCCCGGCACAGCACCGCGTCGCGCTCGCCCCCCAGATGCTGCACCAGTTCCGTTAACAGGCGCCCAACGCGTCTCGGCGACTCGAACAGGATCAGCGTGGCGCCGATCGTTGCGAGCCCGCCGAGAAAGCGCGCGCGGGCCGCGGCGGCCGATGGCGGGAAGCCCGCGAAGTGGAAGCGGTCGCTCGGAAGCCCCGAGACCGTGAGGGCCGCGAGCACCGCCGAGGCCCCCGGCGCGGCGGTGACGGGATGCCCCGCCGCCGTCGCCGCGCGCACGAGGGCATAGCCCGGATCGGCCACAAGCGGGGTGCCCGCCTCGCTCGCATAGGCGACCGAGCGGCCCTCCTCGAGCGCGCGCATCAGCCGCGGGCGCATCCGTTCGCCGTTGTGGTCGTGATATGACAGCAGCGGCCGGCCGCCGAGCGCGACGCCGTGCAGCGTCATGAGGTGGCGCAGGCTGCGCGTGTCCTCGGCGGCGAGTATCTCGGCCGAGGCGAGAATGTCGAGGCTTCGCAGGGTGATGTCGCGCGCGGTGCCGATCGGGGTCGCCACGATGTAGAGACCCGGGTCCAGCGGCGTGGCGGTCCATTGCATTGGCGGCTCCTGCAAGTTTACTTCGCCCGGCGCAGGCCCTAGACTGGCGCCGCTGACACTGTCCGCGTCGAAGGCCCGGCGCCGACGCGCGCGCATCATCGATCAAGGAGCCTGCATGTTTGCCGTTTTACCGACCCTCCGCAAGGTGATCGCCCCGCTGGCGCGCCCGCGCGGCGCCGTCGCCGCGTTGCCCTTCTTCGCGCTTGCGGCCTGTGATCCGGGCACCATGCCGGGCCCCATCGGCGGCACCGGCGCACCCGCGCCCGATGGCGAGGTTCAGGTGGCTCTGCTGGTGCCGGATGGCTCCGGCGACCGGAGCGACGAGGTGCTTGCGCGCAGCCTCGAGAACGCCGCGCGGATGGCGATGGCGGATCTGAGCGGCGTCGATGTCGATCTGCGGGTCTACGAGACGGCCGGGCAGTCCGGCCGCGCCGCCGATGCCGCGCGCCGCGCCGTGGACGAGGGTGCGGACGTGATCCTCGGGCCGACGTTCTCCTCTTCGGCTAGCCGGGTGCGCGAGGCCGTGGGCGACTCGGGCGTCACGATGCTGAGCTTCTCCAACAATGCCGAGATCGCGGGCGGCAATCTTTTCGTGCTCGGCCCGACCTTCAGCAACACCGCGCAGCGTCTTGCCGAATACGCCGCCGGCGAGGGCAGGGGCCGGATCATGATCGTCCATGAGCGCAACGACTCCGGCGAACAGGGCCGGCGCGCCATCGAGCGGGCGGCCTCGGCATCGGGGGCGAGCATCGCGGCGGTGGAGTCGTTCTCGTTCTCGCAGCAGGGTGTCGTGGATGCGCTGCCGCGCATCGCCGACACCGCGCGCGGCGGCGGCGTCGACTCGATCTTCTTCACGGCCGACACGGCGGGCGCGCTGCCGCTGCTGGCCGAGCTTCTGCCCGAGAACCGCGTCTCGGGGGAGGATTTCCAGTTCATCGGGCTGACGCGCTGGGACATCCCGCGTTCCACCCTGGAGCTTTCGGGGGTGCAGGGCGGCTGGTTCGCCCTGCCCGACCCCGCCATGACGCAGCGGTTCGAGGCGCGCTACCGCTCGCGCTACGGCGAGGACCCGCACACCATCGCGGGGCTGGCTTATGACGGCATGGCCGCGATCGGTGCGCTGGTGGAAAGGGGCGAGCGCCTCTCGGCGGATGCTTTCACCGTCGGGTCGGGCTTCTCCGGGGTCAACGGGCCGTTCCGGCTCCTGCGCGACGGCACCAATGAGCGCGCGCTCGCGGTGGCCGAGATCCGCGACGAGGAGGTGAGTATCATTGACCCTGCACCCCGACGCTTCACCGGGCCCGGCCTCTGAGCCAGCCGCGCCCGCGCCGGAAGCGTCGCTGGAGCAGGATGTCGCCCCGCTCTGCGCGCCCGGCGACATCCTTGACGCGCCCCGCTTGCGCGCGGCCCTCGATGCCGAGCTC
>SLQD01000056.1 GCA_007131685.1 Paracoccaceae bacterium
GCCGCCGCGCGCTCGAGCAGTGGCGCGAGATCGCCCTCGGGTAGCGCGGGCAGCCGCCAGCCGCGCCACAGCGCCAGCCCCGCGAGCGCCCCTCCCGCCGCCACCGGCCAGGCCGCATCGCGCAGCGTCGCGAGTCGCAGGGGGTAATCCCCGGGCAGGCCGGCCCAGCCCGCCCAGAGCCACCAGGGCAGCGCGAGCGCGCCAAACGCGAGCGCGGCCACCGGCGCCCACATCGCGGCGGGCGGCTGCGCGGCCTTCGGTTCGTCGCGCGCGGCCACATGCAGGAACCAGGCGAGAAGCAGAGTCGTGGTCAGCGCCGAGGCCGTCATCGCCGTCTCCGCCCAGCCCCCGAGCGCGGGCTTGGCCGCGGCCTTGACGAGCGCGCCCCCCGTCAGCGGCAACCCCGCCACCGACAGCGCCGCAAGCCCCGCCAGCGCGAACGTGAGCATCCGCCACGCGCCCGCCGCCGCCGCGATCAGCCCGACCGACAGAAACAGCGCCCCCTTCGCCAGCCCGTGATGGAGCGCGTAGAACGCCGCCTGTGTCGATGCGCCCGCCGCAGTGATGGCGATGACGAGGCCCATCTGGCTGATCGTGGAATAGGCGAGCACGGCCTTGGCGTTGGCCTGCGTCAGCCCGATCAGCGCGGCGGCGAACGCCCCCGCGAGCCCGAGCCCCAGCATCACGGGCGCCCAGCCCACCGCACCCGCGGGCAGGAACAGGATCAGCCCCATGATCCCGGCCTTCACGATCGCCCCCGACAGGACCGCCGAGCCCGGCGTCGGCGCGGCCGGATGCGCGAGCGGCAGCCAGACATGCAGCGGCATCAGCCCCGCCTTGAGCCCGAAGCCGGCGATGTAGAGCCCCGCCGCGAGCCCCCCGAGCGGGGCCTGAGCAAGCGCGGCGCGCAGATCGGCGATCATCAGGCTGCTCGCCGCGGCGGCGGCGATGGTGATCGCCAGAAGCAGGCACGCCTCCCCGAGCACCGCGAGCACGATATACAGCCGCCCGGCCCGCAGCGCGCGCGCGGTGCGCTCATGGACGACGAGAAAATACGCCGCCAGCGACACCGCCGCGAAGGCGACATAGAAGGTCACGGCGTCGGCGGCGAGGAACACGCCCAGATTGCCCGACAGCGTCAGGCACCAGAACCCCGCGAGGATTGCCGGGTTGTGCGTGCGCGGCATGTAGCCGAGCGCATAGACCCCCGCCGCGAGCCACAGCGCCGCCGTCATCCCGAGCAGCAGCGCGCCGATCCGCGTCAGTTCCAGCGTCACCCCGAGCAGCAGATCCGGCGCCTCGGTGACGCCTTGCGCGCCGGCGAGCGCCACCCAGAGCGCCGGCAGCGGCGCAAGCGGCAACAACCAAAGCGCCCGCGCCCGCACCGACGGAAGCGCCGCCAGCAGCCCCAGCAGCAGTGGCCAGGCGAGCGCGGCGAGCGGCAGGATCGGCCCTGCGACGATCATGGCAGATACTCCCGCTCGATGATGAGCTCGGACCAGCTCAGCGGGCTGAGCCCGGCGCCGGCGAACACCCCGACCCCGAGCGCCGCCGCCGCCGTCGCCACCGCCGGCACCACGAGCGCGGCCGCCCCGTCGCCGCGCACGGCATCCGCCGCGGGCGAAAGGAACCACATCCGGTAAAGCAGCGGCAGGAAATAGGCCGCGTTGAGCAGCGTCGACCCCGCGAGCACCGCGATCACCCAGGCCGCGTCCGACTGCACCGCGCCGATGCCGAGATGGACCTTGCTGACGAACCCCGCCATCGGCGGCAGCCCGATCATCCCCATCGCCCCCAGCGAGAAGCACAGCGAGGTCCAGGGCATGCGCGCGCCCATCCCGTCGAGCTCGTCGATGCGGTCGATGCCGGCGCGCTCCTGATAGATGCCGGCGGCGAAGAACAGCGTGATCTTCATCAGCCCCTGATGCACCAGATGCACGAGTCCGCCGATCGCCGCGAAGGGCCCGGCAAGCGCTGTGCCCAGAATGATATAGGAAACCTGGCTGACGGTGGAGAAGGCGAGGCGTTTCTTGATCTCGTGCTGCTGCAGCGCGCGGATCGAGCCCCAGATGATCGTAACCGAGGCCAGCGCGGCGAGCGGCACGCCGAGCCCCAGCCCCGTCACCAGCGCGATGCCGTAGACGTCATGGATCACGCGCACGATCCCGAACGCGCCCGCCTTGACCACCGCGACCGCATGCAGCAGCGCGCTCACCGGCGCGGGCGCGGCCATCGCCGCGGGCAGCCAGCCATGCAGCGGCACCAGCGCCGCCTTCACCCCGAGCCCGGCGATGAACAGCACGAAGATCGCCGTGAGCGCGCCGGCATCCAGCGCGCCGAGCGCCGGCGGATCGGCGAAGGCGACGGGGCCCACGAGGCTTTCGAGCCAGATGATCGCCACCAGCAGCGCCGCGCTGCCCGGCAGCGAATAGAACAGGTAGCTGCGCCCGGCGCGCAGCGACTTGTCGTCCTGCTTGTGCACCACGAGCGGCCAGGTCGACAGCGTCAGCAGCTCGTAGAAGATGAAGAAGGTGATCAGCGTGCCCGACAGCGCGATGCCCGTTGTCGCGGCCACGCACAGGCTGAAGAAGCCGAAGAACCGCGACAGCTCCGCCTTGGTGCCGAAATACGCGATCGCGTAGAGCGTGGTGAGAAACCACAGCACGGCGGATAGCGTGACGAACAGCAGCGCCAGCGCATCCACCCGCAGCTCGAGGTAGAGCCCCGGCGCAAGCGGCAGCCGCGCCTCGGGCACCGCCCCCGCCGCGACCTCGGCGAGCAGGAACACGATCAGCCCGAGCTTGAGCACCGCCCCGCCCAGATTGAGCCCGCCCCGCCAGCCATGCGCCGCCTGCGGCAGAAAGAAGGTCAGGGCCGCGGGCACCAGCGAGGTCATCAGGATCAGGACCGGAAGTGCTGCGCTCATGCGCCCACCTGCAGGAGCGCATAGGGCAGCGCCGAGCCGATCCCGAGCGCGATCGCCGTCGCCGCCAGCACCAGCGGGATCGCCTGCAGCGTTCGCGGCACGGGGGCGAGCCCCTCGGGGATGTCGCGTGCGAAAACGAGCGCCATGGGCCGGTAGAGATAGGCCGCCGCCAGAAGCCCGCCGGCAACCATCACCGCCGCCCAGATCACCTGCCCGGAGGAAAACGCCGCCGTCATCATCAGGTATTTCGCCGTGAAGCCGCCCGAGGGCGGCAGCCCCATCAGCGTGATCGCCGCGAGCGCGAAGGCGAAGGTGGTCATCGGGGTGACCCGCGCGATGCCGCGCAGCCCCTCGAGCCGGTCATGCCCCACCGCCCTGATCCACAGCCCCGCGCACAGGAACATCGCGCCCTTTGCGAGCCCGTGACTGACGGCCTGAAAGATCGCGCCGGCGCGGGCGGGCTCGGCCCAGGGCTCCGCCGCCGCGGGGCCGCCGGCGAGCGGAAAGACCAGCATCAGGTAGCCGAGCTGCGCGACGGTCGAATAGGCGATGATGAGCTTGAGCCGCTCCTGCCGGAAGGCCAGGACCGAGCCGTAGAGCACCGCAACCGCCCCGAGCGCGCCCATCAGCGCGAGCGCGGCAGGGGCTGCGAGATCGGGAGCGGCGTCGAGCCACAGCCGCAGCAGGATGTAGAAGGCCGCCTTGGGCACCAGCGCCGAGAGCATCGCCGAGGCCGGCGCCGGCGCGCCCGAATGCGCCGGCGGCAGCCAGGCATGGAACGGAAACAGCGCCATCTTCGCCATCAGCCCCGCCGTCA
>SLQD01000178.1 GCA_007131685.1 Paracoccaceae bacterium
TCGACGCCGGTGGTGGCGACGAGAATGTCGCGCTCGGTGTCGCGGTCGGGATAGGCGACCTCGATCTGCACGAGGAACCGGTCGAGCTGGGCCTCGGGCAGCGGATAGGTGCCTTCCTGCTCGATGGGGTTCTGCGTGGCGAGCACATGGAAGGGGGCGGCCAGCGGGCGATGCGCGCCGGCGATGGTGACCTCGCGCTCCTGCATCGCCTGCAGCAGCGCAGACTGCGTGCGCGGGCTGGCGCGGTTGATTTCGTCGGCCATCAGGAGCTGGCAGAAGATCGGCCCCTCGATGAAGCGAAAGGCCCGCGTGCCGTCGGCGGCAGTCTCGAGCACCTCGGAGCCGAGGATGTCGGCGGGCATCAGGTCCGGCGTGAACTGGATGCGGTTGCCCTGCAGACCCATCACCGTCGAGAGCGTCTCCACCAGCCGCGTCTTGCCGAGCCCCGGCAGCCCGATCAACAAGCCGTGGCCGCCGCAAAGCAGCGCCGTGAGCACCAGGTCGACGACATGGTCCTGCCCGATGAAGCGGCGGTTGACGCTTTCGCGCGCCGCACCGAGCCGCGCGCCGAGCGTCTCCATCGCGCCGATCAGCTCATTGTCGTCGCTCATTCCCGTACTCCCCGTGACGCGGCCCCGCCGAAGCATATATGCTGGCTTGCATCATGTATCCTACACAGCCGGGTTGGCAAAAACCATGTGCGCTCAAAAAACCGCGACCCCTTCGGCCGAGGCGCTCGCGGAATCGGCACGACAGGCCGCCGAAGGCGGGATTCCGCCGGTTCAGGACTGGAACCCGCCCTTCTGCGGCGATCTCGATATCCGCATCGCGCGCGACGGCACCTGGTTCTACCAGGGCACGCCGATCGGGCGGCCGGCGCTGGTGCGGCTCTTCTCGTCGATCCTGCGCAAGGACGGGGAGCGGCACTATCTCGTCACTCCGGTCGAGAAGGTCGGCATAACCGTCGATGACGCGCCCTTCGTCGCCGTCGATGTCGAGGCCGAGGGCGACGGGCGCGATCAGGCGCTCACTTTCACGACACAGGTGGGCGATGTCGTTCCCGCCGGCCCGGAACACCCGATCCGCGTCCCGCGTGACCCCGAGACCGGGGAACCCGCGCCTTATGTGCTGGTGCGCGCCCGGCTCGAGGCGCTGATCGACCGCAAGAGCTTCTACCGGCTGGTCGAACACGGCACCCATAACGACCATGAGGGCACGCGCTGGTTCGGGGTCTGGTCGCGAGGGCAGTTCTTCCCGATCATTCCCTCGGCGGAGCTGCCCTGATCCGTGCGCATGACCGCCATGCACTGGACATATTCACCAAGCGGAATATATCTGGGAAAGAGCTTCCAAGGGTCAGGAGATTCCATGATTCCGCAACGCTATGAACATGCCGTCTTCGCGCTGGTGCTGTCGGGGCTGATGTCCTTCATCGTCTCGGGCATCTCCACGCTGCTCGCGCTTGGGGTGACGCCAGAGCTTCTCGGGCGCTGGATCGGCTCCTGGCTGCCGTCCTGGGCGGTGGCGTTTCCGGCGGTGCTGATCGTGGCGCCGGTGGCGCGGCGGATCGTCGGCGCCCTGGTGCGCCGCGACACCGCCGAATCGGGCGCGCGCCACTGAGGGCGCGCGCTCAGGCGCCCGTGCCCGCCGGACAGGTCACGCCGGTACCGCCGATGCCGCAATAGCCGCCGGGGTTCTTGGCGAGGTATTGCTGGTGATAGTCTTCGGCGAAGTAGAAAGGCGGCGCCTCTGCGATCTCGGTGGTGATCGCGCCGAGGCCGGCGGCACGCAGGCGGTCGCCGTAAGCCGCGCGGCTGGCCTCCGCGGCGGCGCGCTGCGCGGGGGTATCGCACTGGATGGCGGAGCGGTACTGTGTGCCGACATCGTTGCCCTGGCGCATCCCCTGGGTCGGGTCGTGATTCTCCCAAAACAGCGCGAGCACCTCGTCGAGCGTCACGCGCGCGGGATCGAACACCACGCGCACGACCTCCGTGTGCCCCGTGCCGCCGGTGCAGACCTCGTCATAGGTCGGGTTGGGCGTGTGTCCGCCGGCATAGCCGACCATCGTCACCCACACCGCCGGATGCTGCCAGAAGAGCCGCTCCGCGCCCCAGAAGCAACCCATGCCCAGCGTGATGCCCTCCATGCCCTCGGGCGGGTCGATGGCGAGGGGACGGCCGCTGACGTAATGGGTCTCGGCGGTCGGGATCGGCGCGGCGCGCCCGGGCAGGGCGTCCTCGGCGCTGGGGATTTCCTGTTTGCGGCGCATCAGTCCGAACATGGCGGCCTCCTTGATGGGTTCCCCCTTATCTAGCGGCGCCGGGCGTCAGGGCCAAGCGCGGCGCTCACATGAAGCTCTGCGGGTCGATATCGACGCTGCGCCGGACCCCGCGCGGCGCCGGCACGGCCGCCAGCCACGCCGCCAGCGCGTCCTGCAAAGGCGCGCCGCGCGCCGCCTTCACCAGCAGCCGCACGCGGTGGCGCCCGCGGATCCGCGCCACGGGGGCCGGGGCGGGGCCGAAAACCTGCGCGCCCACCGCGCGCAGCGCATCGTCGGCCCGCGCCAGAGCCGCGCCGTGATCGAAGACGGGGGCGAGCTCGGTCCCCGACAGGATGATCCCGGCGAGCCGGCCATAAGGCGGCATCCCGGCGGCGCGCCGCTCGGCCGCCTCGGCGCGCCAGAAGCCCTCCTCGTCGCCGGCGAGGATCGCGCGGATCACGGAATGCTCGGGCTGCGTGGTCTGCAGCAGCGCCGCGCCGCGCCGCGCGGTGCGCCCGGCGCGCCCGGCGACCTGGCGCATGAGCTGAAAGCTGCGCTCCGCCGCGCGCAGATCCGAGCCCTGCAGCCCCAGATCCGCGTCGATCACCCCTACCAGCGTGAGCAACGGAAAGTTGTGCCCCTTGGCGACGAGCTGGGTGCCGATGATTATGTCGGCCCCGCCCGCCGCGATGGAGACGATCTGCTCCTTGAGCGCGCGCGCCGAGCCGAACAGATCCGACGACAGCACCGCGCGCCGCGCCTCGGGCCAAAGCGCCGCGGCCTCCTCGGCAAGCCGCTCGACGCCGGGGCCCACCGGGGCGAGCCGGTCGGCGGCCTCGCAGGCGGGGCAGGTCTCGGGGATCGGCTTCGAGGCGCCGCATTGATGGCAGATCAGGCGCTTCTGGAAGCGATGCTCGACCATGCGCGCATCGCAATCGGCGCAGCCGATCTGGTGGCCGCAGGCGCGGCACACCGTCACCGGCGCATAGCCGCGCCGGTTGAGAAACAGCATCGCCTGCTCGCCCGAGGCGATGCGGCGCGTGACTTCCGCCTCGAGGCTCGGCGAGATCCAGCGCCCCGTCGCCATCGCCTCGGCGCGCAGATCGATCGTGGCCATCTCGGGCAGCTCCGCCGCGCCGTACCGCGCGCCGAGATCGAGGCGCTCGTATTTGCCCGCCTCGGCATTGGCCCAGCTTTCCAGCGACGGCGTCGCCGAGGCGAGCACCACCCGCGCGCCCGCGATCGCCGCGCGCAGCACCGCCATGTCGCGCGCATTGTAGAGCACGCCGTCCTCCTGCTTGTAGGCGCCGTCGTGCTCCTCGTCGACGACGATCAACCCGAGATCGCGAAACGGCAGGAACAGCGCCGAGCGCGCCCCCACCACGAGCTGCGCACCGCCCTGCCCGACCATGCGCCAGGCCCGGCGGCGCTCGGCCTGGGTCACGCCGGAATGCCACTCGGCGGGCATCGCGCCAA
>SLQD01000005.1 GCA_007131685.1 Paracoccaceae bacterium
CCATGAAGGCGAGGTTGGTCTCGTTGTCGAGATCGGGGCTCCACTGCCCGGTATTGACCACGCCGAGCGCGGCCGAGCCCATCGCGGGCAGGTTGTCCTGATCGAAGGTGAAGCCCGCCGAGACGATCGGCAGATCGACGCCGGAGTCGTCATACTGCCCCATGAAGGAGATGCCCATGCCGCCGGGCAGGAACAGGAACACGCTGTCGGCGTCGGAGTCGCGGATCTCGGCGATCTCGGAGGCATAGTCGGTCTGGCCCACCGAGGTCAGCAGCTCGCCCGCGAGCTCGCCCTCGTAGTAGCGCTTGAAGCCGTTGAGCGCGTCGGTGCCGGCCGGGTAGTTCGGCGCCATGATGAAGGTGTTCTCGTAGCCGAGATCGTTGGCGGCCACGGCGGCGGCCTCGTGCAGCGCGTCGTTCTGCCAGGCGGCGTTGAAGTAGTTCTCGTGGCAGCGCTCCCCGGCGAGCGCGGAGGGCCCCGCATTCGGCGAGATGTAGAAAAGCCCCTGCGCCACGGCGCTCGGCACCACGGCCATGGCGAGGTTGGAAAAGATCAGCCCCGTGAGGATATCGGCGCGCTCGGACTGGATCATCCGGTCCGCAACCTGCACGGCCGTTTCCGGACTCTGGGCGTCATCCTCGACGACGAAGTCGATGCCGTGCTCGCCGGCCTCGTCGAGGGCGAGCTGGAAGCCGTCGCGCACATCGGTGCCGAGCCCGGCGCCGCCGCCCGACAGCGTGGTGATCATGCCGACGGTAACCTCGTCAGCCTGCACCGCAGCCGCCGACAGCATCAGCGCGGCGGCACCCGAGAGCGCGCGTTTCGTGATCGTCATTGCCAATCTCCCCGTCTGAACGTGTTTTCCTTGTTTTCCTGCGGCATTCTGCCGCCACGCCCGATCCCATGCAAGAAAAAACTTCAAGCATGAAGCATCGGGCTGGAGTCGCGCGTCACGCGGCGCGGCGGCTACTGCGCCACCACCGCGCCCGCGGGTTCGACGCGCACGGCGGCGAACTTGTATTCGGGGATCTTGCCGTAGGGATCGACGGCCGGGTTGGTGAGCAGGTTGGCCGCCGCCTCGACATAGGCGAAGGGCACGAAGACCATCTCGGGCGCCACGTTGCGATCCGCCCGCGCCATCAGCGTGATCTCCCCGCGCCGTGTCACCAGCCGCACATGGTCGCCCGCCGAAAGGCCCATCCTGCGCAGCGTGCCGGGATGCAGCGAGCAACTCGCCTCCGGCTCCACCGCGTCGAGCACCTTCGCGCGCCGCGTCATCGCGCCGGTGTGCCAGTGCTCGAGCTGGCGGCCCGTGGTCAGCACCATGGGATACTCGGCATCGGGCACCTCGTCGGGCGGGATGATCGAGGCGGGGGCGAACCGCGCCCGGCCCTCGGGCCGCGGAAATCCGTCGGTGAAGATGATCGCCTGGCCCGGATCGTCGGGGGACAGGCTCGGATAGGTCACCGCGTTCTCGCGCTCGAGCCGCTCCCAGGTGATGTTGTCGAGCGAGGGCATGCCCCGCTTCATCTCCGCGAACACCTCGCGCGGGTGGCTATAGCCCCAGTCGAGCCCCAGCCGGCCGGCAAGCTCGGTGGTGATCCACCAGTCCTCGCGCGCCTCGCCCGGCGGCGCGACGGCAGGCCGGCCCATCTGCACCTGCCGGTTGGTGTTGGTCACGGTGCCGGATTTTTCATAAAACGCCGAGGCGGGCAGGATCACGTCGGCGTAGTTCGCCGTCTCGGTCAGGAAGATGTCCTGCACCACCAGATGCTCGAGCTTGGCGAGCCCCTCGCGCGCATGGGCCACGTCGGGGTCCGACATGGCCGGGTTCTCGCCCTGGATATACATGCCCCTGATCTCGCCGCGATGGGCGGCGTCAATGATCTCGGTGACGGTCAGCCCCTTCTCGGCGCGGATCTCGCCGCCGCCCCAGATCGCCTCGAACTGACCGCGCGCCGCCGCGTCGCCCACCGGCTTGTAGTCGGGCAGGAACATCGGGATCAGCCCGGCATCCGAGGCGCCCTGCACGTTGTTCTGCCCGCGCAGCGGGTGCAGCCCGGTGCCCGGCCGGCCAACATGCCCGCACATCAGCGCCAGCGCGATCAGGCAGCGCGAATTGTCCGTGCCGTGGATGTGCTGCGAGATGCCCATGCCCCAGAAGATCATCGCCGCTTTCGCACTGGCGAACTCGCGCGCCACGCTGCGGATGGTGGCGGCGTCGATGCCTGTATGCGGCGCCATCGCCTCGGGCGAAAACTCCGCCAGATGCGCCTGCTGCGCGGCCCAGTTCTCGGTGAAGGCGTCGATGTATTGGCGGTCATAGAGCCCCTCATCGACGATCACATGCATGATCGCGTTGAGCAGCGCGACATCGGCGCCGGGCCTGAACTGCAGCATGTGCGCGGCATGGCGCGAGAGCGCCTGCCCGCGCGGGTCCATCACGACGAGCCTGCCGCCGCGCTTGGCGAACTGCTTGAAATACGTCGCGGCGACGGGGTGGTTTTCCGTCGGATTGGCGCCGATGACGATGGCGACATCGGCGTTCTCGATCTCGTTGAAGGTCGCCGTGACCCCGCCCGAGCCGATATTCTCCATCAGTGCCGCCACCGACGAGGCATGGCACAGCCGCGTGCAATGATCGACATTGTTGTGCCCGAAGCCCTGCCGGATGAGCTTCTGGAACAGATACGCCTCCTCGTTGGAGCATTTCGCGCTGCCGAACCCGGCCACGGCCTCCCCGCCATGCGCATCGCGCAGCTTGCCGAGCCCGCCCGCCGCGGCGTCGAGCGCCTCCGCCCAGCTCGCCTCGCGGAAATGGCGCGACCAGTCGCCAGGATCGACATTGAGCCCCTTTTCCGGCGCGTCGTCGCGCCGGATCAGCGGGCGCGTCAGCCGGTGCGCGTGATGAATATAGTCGAAGCCGAAGCGCCCCTTCACGCAAAGCCGCCCCTCATTGGCCGGCCCGTCGATGCCGTCCACCTTCACGACCGCGCCGTCCTTCACCTTCAGGCTGACCTGGCAGCCCACGCCGCAGAACGGGCACACGCTGTCGGCCTCGGAATCGTAAGCCGCGCTGTCGCCGACCTCGCCCGCGCCGACCATCGTGGCCTCCATCAGCGCGCCGGTCGGGCAGGCCTGCACGCATTCGCCGCAGGCCACGCAGGTGCTCTCGCCCATCGGGTTGTCGAAATCGAAGACCGGGAAGCTGTCATGCCCCCTCCCGGCCATGCCGATCACGTCATTGACCTGCACCTCGCGGCAGGCGCGCACGCACAGATTGCACTGTATGCAGGCATCGAGATTGACCCGCATCGCGACATGGCTCGGATCGGGTGCGGGCACGCGCGCCGGCTCGAGCGCGGGAAAGCGGCTCACTGTGACACCCTGCGCATCGGCCATGTCCCACAGGTGCGACGCGCGGTCATGCGCCGTCTCCCGCGCCGGCTGATCGGCGAGCAGAAGCTCCATCACCACGCGCCGGGATTTCTCCGCGCGCTCGGTATCGGTGCGCACCACCATGCCCTCGGCCGGCTCGCGGATGCAGGCCGCCGCGAGCACCCGCTCGCCCTCGATCTCGACCATGCAGGCGCGGCAGTTGCCGTCCGGGCGATACCCCGGCGCGGGCTTGTGGCACAGATGCGGGATCACGAGCCCGCCGCCATGCGCGACCTCCCAGATCGTCTGCCCCGGCGCGGCGGTGACCTCGCGGCCGTCGAGGGTGAAGGTCAC